>JAUHXR010000487.1 GCA_030426845.1 Polyangia bacterium
CCGGGGCCGGGGCGCCGGCGGGGGCGGGAGCGCGTTCGACCGCGGGGCGGTCCGCGGGGGGGGCGCCGCGGCGACGCGAGGCCGGGCCGGCGGCGGGGGGAGGCGCGCGGGGACGCGGGGCGCCGGGTCCGGCAGTCCCTCGAGGTAGGCGCCCCGCGGCGTCGGCTCCTCGGGCAGCGCGGGCAGCGGCGGCGGGGCCGAGATTGGTCGCAGCAGACCGCGGGGGGCGGGCGCCGAGGGGTAGCGCGGCGCCGGCCCGCTCGGTCGGTGCGGCGGGATCGCGCGGACTGGCGTGATCGGCGGGGTCGTTCGGAACCGAGGGTGGGCCATGTGTCGTCCCTTCGGCCCGGAGAAGTGCAGCCGGTGTGCCACGCGCGTACCCGGTCGACCGACGCGATCTGACGGCGAAGTGGGGTCGGCTGTCCAGGGACAGCCGGCCGACAGTGGTCATCCTCGAGCGCCGGTCGGCGCTCAGTCCTCGAGCGCGCCGGTCGGGCTCTGCGTCGTCGGGCTCTGCGACCTCGGGCTCTGCGTCGTCGGGCTCTGCGGCGCGGGCGCGGATCCGCCCTGGGGCCCCCAGAGGAGCCAGCCGATCGCCAGCCCGCAGACGCCGATGAGAAGCACGAGGGCAGCGATCGCGGCGCCGACCCAGCGACCGCTCGGCGCGCCCTCCTCCACCGGCGTCAGGTCGAAGGAGGACGTGGCCGCCTCCGGCGCTGGCGGGGTGAACGACGCGCGGGAGATGCGGTCGTCGCGCCGCTCCAGCTCGCCCTCCAGCAGCCCCGCGAGCTCCGCCTGGCACTCCTCGCGGCTCGCGACCCCGCCGAGCTCCGCCGCCGCCGCCTCGAGCGCGTCCGCCATCTCCTGGGCCGAGGCGAACCGATCCTCGCGCTCGCGCGCGAGCGCCTTCAGCGTGACCGCGTCGAGCGGCGCCAGCTCGGGCCAGTGCGCCGAGGGCGGCTCGATCCGGGCGAGGAGCACCTTGTTGATCGTCGCCACCTCGTCGTCGGCCCGAAACAGCCGGCGCGACACGAGCGACTCCCAGAGGACGACGCCGGCCGCGAAGACGTCGACCCGGCGGTCCGGCTCGTCCTCGTGCGCGAGCTGCTCCGGAGACATGTAGGCCAGCTTGCCCTTGAGCTGCCCCGGCCGCGTCATCGTGTAGCGCTGGTCGCTCTTCGCGATGCCGAAGTCGGTCAGGCGGGCCACGCCGTCGGCGCCCACGAGGACGTTGTGCGGCGAGACGTCGCGGTGGACGAGGTTGAGCGCGCGCCCGTCCTCGCCCGTGAGCTCGTGCGCGGCGTGGAGGCCCCGGCAGAGATCGACGATGAGGCGCGCGGTGACGCGAGGGTCGAGCGGACGCCGCCGCTTGGACGCCCCCTTGATGACGAGCGCGAGGTCCGCGCCGTCGACGTACTCCATCACGATGAACGCGCCGTGGGTGGGGTCCTCGCCGTGCCGGAACACGCGCACCACGTTGGGGTGCGAGAGCCGCCCGGCGAGCTCGGCCTCGTGGAGGAACATGCGACGGATGTGCTTGTCCTCGGCGAGGTGGTCGTGGAGGACCTTCACCGCCACCCGCGCTGGCGCGCCGCCTCGCTGCTCCGTCGCGACGAAGATCGACGCCATCCCGCCGTACGCGACGCGCGCGGACAGCTCGAGGTCGGCGAGGGTGGAGGAGGCGTCCGCCACAGCGCCGAAGATAGCCGCCCGCGCCCCGACACGCCGGTCACGATCCGGTACTCTGCGCACGCCGATGACCGACGACCGCTTCACCTCGACGAGCGTGCTGCGAGAGCCCGGGGCCCCGACCCGCCTGCGGGTCCGCTCGATCGCGCTCACCGAGCTCTCTCCCGGCGACGGGGAGCACCGCTACGAGAAAGAGCTGGTGCGGATCGGCAGCGCGCCGGGGAACGACATCGTCCTCGACGACCCGCGGATCAGCCGCCGGCACTGCCGGATCTTCCTCGAGGACGGACGCCACGTCATCACCGACGAGGGCTCGAAGAACGGCACCTTCGTCAACGACGTGCCGGTGCGCGAGGCTTACCTGCGGCCCGGGATGCGGATCGACCTCGGCGGCGCCTGCACGCTGCGCTTCGAGACGGGGGAGAGCGAGGAGGCGCTCGAGCCGTCGCGCAAGGGGCGGCTCCTCGACCTCGTCGGCAGCAGCCCACCGATGCGCGAGGCCTTCTCGGTGATCGAGCGGATCGGGCCGATGGGCTCGACCGTCGTCGTGCTCGGCGAGACGGGGACCGGCAAGGAGCTCGTCGCGCGCGCGCTGCACGCGCTCTCGCCCCGCAAGGACGGCCCCTTCGTGGTCGTCGACTGCGGCGCCATCAGCCGCAACCTCATCGAGTCGGAGCTCTTCGGCCACGAGCGCGGCGCGTTCACCGGCGCGCTCGAGCAGAAGCTCGGCTCGTTCGAGCAGGCGCACGGCGGCACGGTCTTCCTCGACGAGATCGGCGAGCTGCCGCTCGACCTGCAGGCGAAGCTGCTCCGCGTGCTCGAGCGGCACGAGGTCAAGCGCGTGGGCGGCGAGGACTACCTCCCGATCGACGTCCGGGTGGTGGCCGCGACCCACCGGGACCTCCGCCAGATGGTGCGCGACGGCGAGCTCCGCGAGGACCTCTACTACCGCCTCGAGGTGGTCGCGGTGACGATGCCCCCGCTGCGCGAGCGCAAGGAGGACATCGCGCTCCTCGTGCGCGACTTCCTGCGCAGCTCGCGCTTCAACGTGGGGCCGGACGGCGAGCGCAAGGTCAAGCACGTGACCCCGCTCGCGATGAGCGCGCTGACCAAGTGGGACTGGCCGGGGAACGTGCGCGAGCTCAAGCACGCGGTGGAGCGCGCGGTGGGGCTCGGCGACGGCGACACGATCACGGTCGCGGACCTGCCGCCGCGGATGACGAGCGAGGAGCTCCGCGCGGCGGAGGCGAGCGAGGAGCCGACGACCTTCAAGGACGCCAAGCGCCAGTGGGTCGACGCGTTCGCGATCGACTACCTCGCCCGGCTGCTCGACCGCCACAAGGGCCGGGTCAGCGCCGCGGCGGCGGAGGCCGACCTCCACCCGAAGTACCTGCGGCAGCTCCTGCAGCAGTACGAGCTCGGACCCTACGCGCGCACCGAGTGACGCGCGCCCCGCTCAGGGGACGCGCACCTCGCCGGCGGGGCCCACTGTCTCGATCTGGTCGCCGACCACGCGCAGCGTCGCGATCTGCGGCCCGAGCCGGGTGCCGACCGGCGTGACCGTGGTCAGCCGCACGCCCGACTCCGCCTCCACCTCGACCGGCACGAGCGCGCTGGCGCGCGGCGTCGCGGGGAGGGCGCCCTCGAGGAGCTGGGCGCTCAGGTGCCCGACGAGGCGGACGAGCCAGCCGGCGATCTGCGCGCGCGTCGGGTCGTCCACCGGCGGCTCCACCGTGAAGGGGAGCGACTCGATCGTGTAGCCCGTCGAGCGCAGCTGCGCGCCCCGCGTCATGTCGAGCCTCGCGCGGACACGCGCGCCGGCGCGGACCACGACCCCGCCTTCGAAGGGCCCCGCGCCGTCGAGGCGGAGGGTGAGCCCGCCGAAGGAGATGCCGGCCTCGCCGTTCTGGGTGAACGCGACCGGCGGCAGCGCGCTCTCGATGCGGATCATGTCGGGCGCGACGATCATGTCGGGGGCCACGATGCCCTCCGGCAGGACCACCATGTCGGGGGCCACGATCCCGCTCGGGTCCATCGTCCCCTCGAGGCCGCGCGACGCCCAGAACGCGTGGAGGACCTGGTTGAGCACGTCGACCGAGGTGCCCATCCCGACGCCGGTCGCGGTGCCGTTGGGCTGGAAGCGCGTGACGTGCGCGGCCGCGCCGGGTGAGTTGAGGATCGGCGAGGTCATCGGCGTCACCACGGTGCCGAAGCCGAACACGAGGCCGTCGGCCTCGGCGCGCACCTCGCTCGGCGAGGACTCGATCCGCACCGCGACCTCCGCGTCGGTGATGCGCGGCAGGTCGTAGACCGCGGGGAGGCTGTCGATCACGAGCGACGCGACGAGCTCGTCGAGCATGGTGGTCAGCGACCGCACCACCTCGCGCCCTGCGGTGTCGAGCCCGTCGGTGTCGGAGAACCAGCCCTCGAGCCAGGTGACGCCGGCCGCGCTGGGGTCGGAGGGCGTCCAGGTCAGCGCCGAGACGTCGACCATCCCCGCGCTGAGGCGGGTGACCTCCCGGAGCTGGACCTCCCAGGCGCCGTCGTCGCCGAGCGCGGGGGCGAGCACCGCCTCGACCGTCACGTCGTCGAGCTGCACGCGCCCGCTGCCGTCGTAGACCTCCCCGGTCGGCGCCTCGAGGCGGAGCGACGTGACGTCGAGGGCGAGGGCCGCCCCGCTCGCGACCAGCGTCAGCCCGCCCTCGCGCGGGGCGAGCGCGCTCGCGGTCGGGTCGACGATCGAGCCGGAGACCGGCGCGTGCTCGAACCC
>JAUHXR010000488.1 GCA_030426845.1 Polyangia bacterium
GCCAGCAGCCCGTCCCGGTCGAAGTCGTCCGCCGCCTCGAGGTCGCGCCGGCGCGCGGTCGCGAGCTCGAAGACCTCGCGGCGCAGCGCGATCGGCTCGACGTCGAGGTCGACCGCGAACTCGAGGCGGTCGTCGACCAGCTTCTTGAGCCCGTCGGCGAGCTTGCGGTCGCGGCCGCCGACGCGGATCGCGCCCCACGCCTCGAGCAGCTCTCCGCGGGTCTGGCCGACGTGGGAGCGCGCGACGTCCACGATCTGCTCGGCCAGCGCGAGGGCG
This sequence comes from Polyangia bacterium, assembly GCA_030426845.1. Classification (GTDB taxonomy): domain Bacteria; phylum Myxococcota_A; class Polyangia; order Polyangiales; family Sandaracinaceae; genus JAUHXR01. The sequence continues at coordinate 277 of JAUHXR010000488.1, forward strand.
CGCTCCCGCCGCTCGTCGTTGAGCGGCTGGAGCTTGAGCGCGCCCTTGTGGCGGCGCGCGTGCACCAGATCAGCGGTAAGCAACGTGCTCTCTCCGGCGCTGGCTCGTGAAGGTCTCGACCGTCTGCGCGGTGACGAGCTCGTAGAGGATCGCGCGCTTGTCGCCCTTCTTCCGGAGCACCCGGCCGAGCCGCTGGACGTGCTCGCGGACCGAGCCCGAGCCGCTGATGACGACCGCGACGTTGGCCTCGGGGACGTCGACGCCCTCGTTGAGCACCTTGCTCGTGACCACCGCGCCGTAGCGGCCCTCGCTGAGCCCGGCGAGGATGTCGCTCCGCTCCTTGACCTTGGTCTGGTGCGTGATGGCCGGGACCAGGAAGCGACGCGACACCTCGTAGCAAGTAGCGTTGTCCTGCGTGAACAGGATCGTGCGGTCCTTGCGGTGCTCGTGCAGCAGGTGCTCGACGTAGTCGAGCTTCGCGGGCGCGCCGAACGCGAGCTCGCGCTGACGGCGGTAGGCCTTCATCGCGCGCCGGCCCTGGTCGCTCTGCGACGACTGGATGATGAACTGCGACCAGCCGTCCTTGTGGCTCATGCGGATGCCCCGGCTCGCGACGAAGCCACGGTAGATCGCGCGCTCCGCCTCGTACTCCGCGCGCTCCTCCGGCGAGAGGTCCACGACCACCCGCACCGTGTCGTAGTCGGCGAGGAAGTCGCCGCTCAGGTCGACGATGTCGCGCCGGAAGACGGTCGGCCCGATCAGCTCGTCGAGGAGCTGGTCGCGTCCGTCGGGCCGCTCCGGAGTCGCGGTGAGGCCGAGGCGGAAGGGCGCAAGGCACGCGCGCGCGGCGAGCGAGTAGGTCTCGCCCGGGAGGTGATGGCACTCGTCGAACACCACCATCCCGAACTTCGCGCCGAGGTGCTCCATGTGGATGTAGGCCGAGTCGTAGGTCGTCACCGTCAAGGGCAAGACCTCGTGCTCACCTCCGCCCACGATACCGACCTCGGTGCGGAACGCGGCCCGGAGCCGGTCGTACCACTGCCGGACCAGGTCGAGGGTCGGCGCGACCACCAGCGTCGCCCGCCGCCACGCGTCGATCCCCATCAGCGCGAGGTGGGTCTTGCCCGCGCCGGTCGGGAGCACCACCACGCCGCGCCCGCGACGCTTCTTCCACTCCTCGAGGGCCTCGCGCTGGTAGGGCCGCGGCTCGTGCATCGCGAGCGCGCCGGCGCGCAGCTCCGGGTAGGCGCGCGCCTCGTCGACGTAGTCGACCCCCGCCTTGCGCAGGGTGAGCACGGTGCGCGCGTAGGCCACGGCGGGCGCGCGGTGGCAGGCGGTCCGGGCGTCCCAGCGCAGCTCCGGCACGGACGCGTCGTCCTCCGGGAGGCCGTGCACCTCGAGGGTGCCCGAGTGAAAGCGCAGCGTGGGCATCGGCGCCCGGAGCTTAGCAGCCCCGGCGCGCGCGCCTCCGCGGGCTCCGCCTCGGTCGATCGGCATGGTGGGGGTATCGAGGGAAGGGTGGGCCGGTTGCGTGGCTCCGAGGGCGAGGCAGGCTGCGTCCGTGGCCTACGCGGTCAAGGAGCTGTTCTACACGCTGCAGGGCGAGGGCGCGCGCGCCGGGCGCCCGGCGGTGTTCGTGCGCTTCGCGGGCTGCAACCTGTGGAGCGGGCGCGAGGCGGATCGGGCCCGCGCGGTCTGCCGCTTCTGCGACACCGACTTCGTCGGCACCGACGGCGACGGCGGCGGGCGCTTCGAGACCGCGGAGGCGCTCGCGGCCCGGGTCGCCGGCGCGTGGCCGGGGGGAGGCGCGCCCTACGTGGTGTGCACCGGCGGCGAGCCGCTCCTCCAGCTCGACCCGCCTCTGATCGCGGCGCTCCACGACCGCGGCTTCGAGATCGCGATCGAGACCAACGGCACCCTCGCGGTCCCGGACGGCGTCGACTGGGTCTGCGTCAGCCCGAAGGCCGGCGCGGCGCTCGTGGTGGAGGGCGGCGACGAGCTCAAGCTCGTGCACCCGCAGCCCGGCGCCGAGCCGGAGCGCTACGCGGCGCTCGCGTTCCGACACTTCTTCCTCCAGCCGATGGACTCGCCGGAGCGTGCGGCCAACACCGAGGCGGCGGTGCGCTACTGCCTCGCGCACCCGCGCTGGAGCCTGTCGCTCCAGACCCACAAGCTGCTCGGGATCCGCTGAGCTGGCCCGCCGTCAGAGCTCGGCCATGCGGCGAGCGACCTCCTCGGGCGACAGCTCCTCCACGATCTGCGACACGATCCAGAGATGCCCGAACGGGTCGCGCAGGCGGCCCTCGCGGTGTCCGTAGAAGCGATCCTCGATCGGGATGACGACCTCGGCTCCGCGGGCGACCATCGCTCGCCCCAGCGCGTCGGCGTCGTCCACCGTGATCTCGAGGCGGACCGGCGAGCCTCCGAGGGCCCCCGGTGCATCGTTGCCCCACTCGCGGTGCTCCTGCGCGAGCGCCAGGACGCTCTCGCCGAGTTGAACCGCCGCGTGGACGACCAGGCCGCGGGACTCGTCCTTGAATCGCTCCAGCAGCTCTCCGCCCATGGCCTCGCAGTAGAACGCGATCGCGGCGTCCGGGTCGGTGACGATGAGGCGCGGGGTGATCTTGGGCTGGCTCATGGTTGGACACTGCCCGACTCGGGCCGCAGGGGATTGGATGAATCGATCACGACGTGGTTCGGCTCACCGGGCGCTCGAGGCGCGTAGGCGGTGGGCGTGACGCCGGCCAGATCGCGGAGCTCACGGATCCAGTGGCTCTGGTCGACGTAGCCGTGGTCGAGCGCGAAGCTGGCCCAAGACCGTGGCGGACCGGCCTGAAGCGCGGCGACTGCGCGTCCGAGTCGAGCGACGCGCGCGAAGCGCTTCGGCGTGTTGCCGACCCGAGCGAGGAAGCGGCGGCGGAGCGTAGCGACGCTCCAGCCGAGTCGCTCCGCGGTAGGCCCGACTCGTCCGCCGCGGAGCAGCGAGTCGGCCGCGACCTCGGTCTTGCGGTCTCGCGCGTCACGCATCTGCGCCAGGAGAGCGTCCTCGAGCCGGGTCAGGAGCGAGTCGTCGTCGGGAGCTTCCAGCAACCGCTCGCGCAGCGCCGCGCCGCCTCGACCCCACAGGTCCCCCAGGTCGACCATGGAGTTGCGCAGCTCGTGGAGCGGCACGTCGAAGAACATCGACGCGCCGGTCGGTCGAAACACCACCCCCGCCATTCGCCGCTGCTGCGCGGTCTCGATCGCGGCCGCGCCGTCACGCAGCCCGACGAGCCCCGCTCCGCCGATCCTCTCCTCTCGCCCGAAGGCAGGTCCACAGAAGGATCGCAGCGCGTCCCCGTCGAGGTTCACGAGGAGCTGGACGAACGGCGTGGGGAGGACTCGCTCCAGCGCGTGAGCGTGCTCGCCCTGGTACAGCCAAAGGCTCTCGACGAAGGGAGCGAGCGCAGGACGAGGGCGGCGAGCGAGGACGGGCACGTGAACGAGGGTAGCGCGCTCCGTCGAGCCTCCGCTCAGAGCGCGCCCTTGAGCGCGTCCACCACGCGGGCCTGCTGGGCCTCGGTGATCTCGGGGAAGAGCGGGAGCGAGAGGATCTCCTTCGCGAGCCGCTCGGCCACCGGGAAGTCGCCCTCGCCGTGGCCGAGGTGCGCGTAGGCGCCCTGGAGGTGGATCGGGATGGGGTAGTGGATGCCCGCGCCGATTCCCGCCTCGTGCAGCGCCTTGAGGACGCGGTCGCGCTCGGCCACCCGCACGACGTAGAGGTGCCAGACGTGCTCGTTGCCCTCGAGGGTCGCGGGCAGGGTCACCCCGTCGACGTCGGCGAGCATCGCGTCGTAGCGCGCGGCCGCGTCGCGTCGGGCCGCGTTCCACGCGTCGAGGTGCTTGAGCTTCGCGCTCAGCACCGCGGCCTGGAGCGGGTCCATCCGCGAGTTGAAGCCGGTCTCGGGGTGGTGATACTTGATCTCGCTCCCGTAGTTGCGGAGCGCGCGCGCCTTGTCGGCCAGCGCGTCGTCGGTCGCGACCACCGCGCCCGCGTCGCCGAACGCGCCGAGGTTCTTGCCCGGGTAGAAGCTGGTCCCGCCAATCGCGCCGAACGTGCCCGCGCGCTTGCCGCCCTGCCGCGCGCCCTGCGCCTGCGCGAGGTCCTCGATGATCGTGAGGCCGCGCTC
>JAUHXR010000117.1 GCA_030426845.1 Polyangia bacterium
CGCCGGCCGACGGCGGAGTGGCCGGCGGCGGAGTGGCGGGCGGCTCGGGGCGCGCGCGCGGCGGAGCGGCCGCCTTCGACGCGGCCGAGACCTCCGCCGCGGCCGCGGCCCGGGCCGCCGCGAGCGCCTCGTCACGCCCCTCGAGCAGCCCCGTGAGGTCACCGTCGTCGCGCAGCGCGGCCGCGGTCTGAAGCGCGCGGCGCGTCACCGCTGCGAGCTCGTCGTCGGACTTGCCGAACGCTGCGAGCTCGTCGTCGATCTCCCTCAGCCTCTGCTCGCTGGCGGCCACGGCGACCTCGACCATACCAAAAAACGAGAGGCCCAGCCGAATGGCCGGGCCCCTCGCCGACCGGCGAACCGGTCTCCCCTGAGGCTGAGTTGCGAACGAGCCCCCCACCGGGTGCGCCCCGATAACCCCCGTGACCGGGGCGCGGGTGGGGGAGGAAGCTCTCGGACTAACGACCCCAGTAGAAGGTCATGCCGACCCGGCCCATGAAGCCGCCGGAGGTGTCGGTCTGCTGCCAGACGCCGTCGTCGTTCATCTCGGTGAACTCGGGCTCCGGGTTGTCGTCGACGCGCTGCTGGATGAAGCCGCGGACGTCGAAGTTCAGCGCGAAGACCCGGCCGAGGCGCCACTCGAGGCCGAGGCCCGCCGCGCCGCCGAGGTGCCACATGTCGCGCGAGTCGAACTGGCCGGTGTGGATGTTGAGGCCCTCGGCGTGGCCGAAGGACGCCCCGATCCCGAGCAGCGCGTAGAACTGGAAGCGGTGCTGCGGGTTGAAGAAGAACATCCCGGTCACCTCGAGCGGCGCCTGCCAACGGTCCATGCCGTTGTAGTCGTTGCCGCCGTAGAGGTTGCCGCCGATGTCGAGCGCGAAGTGCGGGTTCGGGCGCAGCCGGAAGGCGACGCCGCCGCCACCCATGCCGAGCTCGTCACCGAAGACGCCGCCGAGCGAGAGGTGCACGCCGGCCGAGGACTCCGGGTAGCGGGTGCGCGGGCGCTGCACGACCACCCGACGGGGCGCGGGCTGCACCACGGTCATCGGGGGAGGGGGAGGCGCCGGCTGCTGGACCACCACGGTGGGCGGCATCGGCGGCGGCGGAGGCGGCGGCGCCGGCTGCACGACCACGGTCGGCGGCTGCGGCACCATCACCGGGGGCGGCGGAGGCGCCGGCTGGGGCGCGCCGCCGATGCGGATCCCCGCGCTGCCAGGTCCGATGCGGACCTCCGCGCACAGGAGATCGTCAGGCTGGCACTCCGACGGCTGGGCAGCCGCCCGGGTCGGCGCCAGCACAGAGGCCAACAGAAGCGCGGCCGCCATGGCGGACAGGAACGAAAAACTCAGCGCACGGTGGTTCATCATCTTCCTCGAAGCTCTCGGCCCACCCATCGTTGAGCAAGGCTGGTGCCAACTGGGCCGACACGCGGATCGCAGGCGAGACATGGCCGATCGTGGGAGAACGCGGCGAATCCGTAACCGTCGGTTCACACCGAACAGGGCACAGAGCCCGCCCTCGAGTTCACACGCCGCGGTGGAACGAGCGGCTCGGCTCACGGCCGGACGGCCTCGAGGCGCGTGATCTCGACCTCGGGATCGAGCTCCGGGTAGCTGAGGATCGCAAGGTCGGGCAGCTCGCCGCGGACCAGCCGGGCGAGACCGAGTCGGACGTCGGGCTGGGTGACCAGGACCGCCTCCGGGTCGGCCGCGTGGGCTTCGCGCACCGAGGCCAGGATCTCCTCCGCGAGGCTGGGCTCGAGCGCGGGGGCCGCGCCGGCGACCGCGGCGTCGCGCAGGGCGTCCTCGATCAGCGGGTCGAGCGGGCGGGCCTTGAGCGCACCGTCCTTGAGGTGAGCATGGGTCAGCGGTCGGGCGAGGCGCCGCCGCACCGCGGTGAGGAGCGCGTCCTCGTCGTCGGGGCGCGGCCCGGCCGCCACCGCCTCGAGGATCTCGCGGAGCGGTCGCACGCTCACGCGCTCGGCGAGGAGCCCGCGGAGCAGGCCAGTCAGGCGCGGCAGCTCGACGAGGCCCGGGACCACGGTGCGGACGAGCGCGGGGGCCTCGCGCGCCAGTCGGTCCAGCTCGCGTTGGGTCTCCTCGAGGCCGAGCAGCTCGCTCGGCCGGCGCCGGGCCACCGCGAGGGTCCGCGCGCCGAGCTCCGCCGCCTCCTGGACCGCGTCGCCGCGCTCTACTGTCACGCCCGCGAGCTGGATCGCGTAGGCGTCGGGCGCGAGGGCGGCGGTGACGCGCGGGGTGAGCGCCGGGAGGCGGACGCCGAGCTCCGCGTAGAGCGCGCGGGCGGCGTCGGTGAGCGCCGCCTCGAGGCGCTCGGGGTCGAGGCGGGCCGCGAGGGCCGCGCCGACCTGGAGCTCGATCGCGGCGCCGCGCGGCGGGCCGAGCTCGGGCGCGGCGACGCTCGCGCGAGGCTGGCGCCGCGCGAGCGCGTAGGCGAGCGCGAGACACAGCACGCCGAGGGTCGCGAAGGGCGCGAGCGGAAGCCCGGGCACGAGCGCGAGCAGCACGGCGAAGGCGCCGGCGACCGCGAGGGCGCGCCAGTCGCCGAACACCTGTGCGCCGATGTCCTCGCCGAGGCTCGCGTCGCCGCGCTCCGACGCGACCCGCGTCACGACGAGGCCGGCCGCGGTGCTGATGAGGAGCGCCGGGATCTGCGAGACGAGGCCGTCACCGATGGTCAACAGGCCGTACACCTCGAGCGCGTCGGTGATCGCGAGGTCGCGGCTGCCGACGCCGATCGCGAGCCCACCCACGAGGTTGACGAGCGTGATCGCGAGGGCGGCGATCGCGTCGCCCTTCACGAACTTCATCGCGCCGTCCATCGCGCCGTAGAACTGGCTCTCGCGCTCCAGCTCGCGCCGGCGCGCGGCCGCGCCCTCCGCGTCGACCAGGCCCGCGCGCAGGTCCGCCTCGATCGCGAGCTGCTTGCCCGGCATCGCGTCGAGGGTGAAGCGCGCGCCGACCTCCGCGACGCGCTCGGAGCCGCGGGCGATCACGACGAACTGGATCAGCGTGATCACCACGAAGACCACCGCGCCGACGACGTAGTCGCCCCGCACGACGAAGTCGCCGAACGCGCCGATCACCGACCCCGCGTCGGCCTGCAGGAGGATGAGGCGGGTGGAGCTCACGTTGAGCGCGAGCCGCAGCAGCGTCGTGACGAGCAGGATGGTGGGGAACGCGCCGAAGCGGAGCGCACGCTGGACGAACAGCGCGGTGAGGAGCAGCAGGACCGCGAGGGTGAGGTTCGTCGCGAGGAGCAGATCGAGCAGCCACGTGGGCAGCGGCACGATCATCAAGCCGACCACCGCGACGACGAGCGCGCCGAGGCCGATCTCCACCGCGTGTCGCGAGAGGGCGCGAGGCATGCGGCCGCTCAGAGCTCGCGGCGGCCCTCGAAGGCCCGCCCCACGGTGACCTGATCGGCGTACTCGAGCTCGCCGCCGTGCGGGATGCCGCTCGCGATCCGCGAGACGCGCACGCCGCGCGGGCGGAGCACCTCGGCGAGGTAGAGCGCGGTCGCCTCGCCCTCGACGCTGAGCGGCGTGGCGACCACGACCTCCTTGATCGCCTCGCGCTCGACCCGGCGCACGAGCGCGTCGAGCGGGAGCTGATCGGGGCCGACCCCGTCGAGCGGCGCGAGGAGCCCGTGGAGCACGTGGTAGCGGCCGCGGAACGAGGCGCTCTTCTCGATGGCGCCGAGATCCGGGACGCGCGCGACGACGCAGACGACCGCGTCGTCGCGCGTGGTGTCCTGACAGATGCGGCAGAGCGGCCCACCGCAGAAGTTGGCGCACCGCTCGCACTTGACGACCCGCGCGTGGACCGCGGCCAGGCTCGCGCCGAGCGCCTGCGCGTAGGCAGGGTCGGCGCTGAGCACGTGGTGCGCGAGCCGGGTCGCGGTGCGCTCGCCGATCCCCGGGAGGCGCGAGAGCAGCGCGACCAGCTCGCCGATCGGGTCATCGTGGCTCACGGATCACCGTGGCTCACCGGCTCACACGAGCCCGGGGATCTTCATCCCGCCGGTGACCTTCTCCAGCTCGGCGTCGACCATCTCGGTCGCCTTGTTGAGCGCGGCGTTGGTCGCCGCCACCACGAGGTCCTGGACCATGTCGAGGTCCTCGCCCTTGAGGAGCTCCGGGTCGATGGTGATGCTCACCAGCTCCCGCGCCCCGTTCGCGACCGCCTTGACCTGATCGTTGCCCGCGCTCGCGTCGACCGTCTCGGCCTTCAGCTCTTCTTTGCGCGCCTCGATCTTGCGCTGCATGCGGCTCGCCTGCCGCATCAGCTCGCTCATCCCGCCGCGAAAATGGTTTCCCTTTTTCTTCGCCATCGACCTCTCCGAAGGTGTGGAGCCTACTCCAGCTCGACCCGAACTTGCAGCGCCGACTCGGGGATCGAGAACAGCGTCGCGGCCTCCCGCACGAGCGGGTGATTGAGCGCGCGCGCCTTGGTCTCCGCCAGCCGCGTCTCGCGCCGCTCGCGGTCGACCTGGGCGAGCGTCTTGGCCCCCCCCTCGCTCTCGAAGGTGACCTCGATGGTCGGCCGCCCGCCGAGGATCGGCGCCGCCGCGTCCGCGATCGCGTCCGCCCCGGCCTCCGCCTGGGCCGCGAAGAACGACTTGGGCGGGAACGCGATCTCGAGCCGGTCCGCGCTCACCGTCACTGGCGCGCCGTGCTTGAGCACCGCGCCGAGCGCGGGCTTCGTGTCCATCAGGGTGGCGACAAGCGCCTCCCAGGGCGACTCGTGCTCGTCCGGCGACTCGTCCTCCGCCGAGAGGGGCGGGCGCGGGGGCGCGACCGACTCGATCCCGGAGGGGGCGGCGACCGAGGGCGCGGGGACCGAGGGCGCAGATGCCTCGCGCGGCGCGGTCGAGGCTTCGCGCGGGGCGGCCGGCGGAGTCGAGACCTCGGGCGCAGAGGGCGCCGACGCAGAGCCCTCGGGGGCAGGTCCCTCAGGGGTAGAGCCCTCAGGGGCAGAGCCCTCGGGCGTCAAGCCCGCGGAGGCGGCGACCGGGGGCGCGTCGTCGTCGTGCCGTGCGGACGAGCCCGGGTCCGTCCTCGGCTCGCCCGTCGGTGGCGGGGGCGGCGGCGCGCTCGTCGCGGTCGGGGCCGTCGCGCGGTGGGGTGACGCGTGATCCGGTGCCGCGTGCACGCGCGTCTCCGCGGCCTGCGCGCTGGCGTGGACTGTGTCCGCGCGCGACGGAGCGGTCGAGTCCGCCGGAGCCGCCGCCGACCTGGCGCGATCGGGGGACGGAGCGGCCGGCGCCGAGGTGGAGCCCGCTGCCCGAGCGCCCGGGCTCGCGCCACCGCCCCGGCTCGGTGGTGCGCCGCGCGGCCTCGCGCCACCGCCGCCGCCGCCGCCGCCGCCGCCACGCGCCTCGAGGCGCTCGAAGCGCGCGATCAGCTCGGCGAGCGGCAGGAGCGGCGGCCGGGTCGCGATCCGCACCAGGCCCATCTCGAGCGCGGTACGCGGCGCGCCGCTCTGGGCGGTGTCTTCCACCACCCGGTTGAGCGCGCTGAACGCCCGCTGCAGCTCCGCCAGATCGACCGAGGCGCCCACGTCGAACGCACGCTGCCGCTCCTCGGCCACCATCGACACGAGGTCGGTGTCGGCGCCCGAGACCTGCAGCACGACCATGTCCCGGAACAGGCCGAGGAGCTGCCGCGCGAAGTGCAGCATGTCGAGGCCGCGGCTCGCGAGCTCGTCGACCGTCCGCAGGACGTCCGCGCCGTCGCCTCGCACCACCGCCGCGCCGACCCGATGCACCGCGTCGCGGTCGGCGATCCCGAGCAGGCCCGCGACCTCCTCGCCGACGAGGTGCGCGCCGCCGAAGGCCACGATCTGATCGAGCAGGGTGAGCGCGTCGCGCATCGAGCCGGCCGCCTCGCGGGCCACGATCGCCACGGCCGCGTCGTCCGCCTCGACCCCCTCGGCCGCGAGGATCTCGCGGACCCGGGCCGACACCACCGACTCCGGGATGAGCCGGAAGTCGTAGCGCTGGCAGCGTGAGCGGATGGTGACCGGGACCTTGTGGGCCTCGGTGGTCGCGAAGATGAACTTGACGTGCTCCGGCGGCTCCTCGAGCGTCTTGAGGAACGCGTTGAACGCGCCCGTCGAGAGCATGTGGACCTCGTCGACGATCACGACCTTGAAGCGGTCGCGCGTCGGCCGGTAGGGGATCGACTCCTGCAGCCGCCGCACGTCCTCGACGCTGTTGTTCGAGGCGCCGTCCATCTCGAGCACGTCGGTGTCGCGCCCGTCCGTGATGCTCACGCAGATGTCGCAGGTGCCGCATGGCTCTGGGGTCGGCCCGCGCTCGCAGTTGAGCGCCTTGGCGAAGATGCGCGCGGTGGTCGTCTTGCCGACGCCGCGCACTCCGGTGAACAGGAACGCGTGGGCGACCCGCTCGGTCTTGATCGCGTTCGAGAGGGTGCGCGTGACGTGCTCCTGGCCGACGAGGTCGACGAACGTCTGGGGGCGGTACTTTCGCGCGAGGACCGTGTACGCCATGGAGGCAGGACCCTAGCAGGTTGCCAGCCACCTGCGCTCGCGGATCGCCGCCCGCCGCTACGTGTCAACGGCGGCTCGCGAGCGCCTTCAGCCGTCGCTCGATCTCCCGCCGGAACGCGCCCTCCGCGCCGCCCCGCGCGCGCTCGAGCTGACCCCGCGCCTCGTTCGTCCGGCCCATCGCGACGAGCGCGTCCACGAGCAGCAGGAGCCCACGCGGATCGCCCGGGTCGGTCGCGCGCGCGGCCTCCGCGGTGAGCACCGCGCCCTCCGCGTCGCCAAGCGCGATCCGCGCGGCGGTGAGGGCCAGCTCGATCTCGAAGAGCAGTGACGCGTCGCCGGCCTCCTGCGCCTCGAAGAGCTGGCCCGCGCGCCGGAGGTGCGCCGACGCGGACTCGGGCTCGCCGCCGCGCAGCAGCGCCTGGCCGTGGAGGAGCTCGACCCGCGGGTCGTCCGGCGCGAGCGACGCGGCCTGCTCGATCGCGGCGATCGCGCCCGGGTGATCGCACGCGAGCCGGGCGGCCCCGAGGAGCCGCGCCGCGTCCGCGTCGCCCGGATCGGCCGCGAGCCGCGCGGTCGCCTCGCGGGCCGCGTCGTGGAGCGGGGTCGCGAGCGCGCGCAGGCGGTGGCCGCGCCGCCACAGAAACGCGGCGAGCGCGGCGACGCAGGCGTAGCCGAGCAGCGCGGCCTCGCCGGCCGGGGGGCGCAGGGCGTTGAGCGACTCGCGGAGCACGTGGTGGTCGCCGCGTCGCGCGAGGACCGAGATCATCGGGTGCACGCCGAGCGCGAGCACGCCGACGATCCGCGCGAGCTCGAGGCGGAGGAGGTTCGCCGCGCCGCGCCCCGGTCGCCACCAGGTCCACGCGCCCAGCGACGCCACGAGGGTGACGAGCGCGAGCGACGGAACCGCCGCGACGATCGCGCCGCGCGTGGGCGAGAGCGGCTCGGCCGGCGTGAGCTCGGCCCAGTAGACCCAGGTCTCGAACCCGCCGAGCCGCCCGCCGGCGAGGCGCAGCGCGGCGAGCCCGAGGAGCTGTGAGCCGAGCACCGCGGCCGGCGCGCCGAGGTAGAGCGCGGTCGCGCCGAGGAGGCGTCGGTCGCGCGGGGTGAGGCGCGCGTCGAAGGTCTCCGCCCCGCGGCGGCCGAGGCGCAGGAGCACCGCGATCGCGAAGAGGCTCCAGAGGCCGAGGACCACGAGCGCGGGGAGATCCATCCCCCTCACCATGTCACTCGACGCCCGCCGCCTCCATCATCTCATCGAGGGTCATCACGTGATCTGGCTCTTCGGGCTCCTCGGCAGGCGCCTCGTCCTCACCCTCGTCGTCCGCCCCCTCGTCGTCCGCCCCCTCGGCGGCCTCGTCCGCGAGCTCCATCATCTGGTCCATCGTGAGCACGCCGTCGGCGCCGGCCGCCGGCTCGGTCCCCGACTCCGCCTCCTCCATCATCTCCTCGAGCGACTGCACGCCGTCCGGCGGGTCGTCGGGCGGTTCGTCGTCGAGCGGCGTCTCGTCGAGCGGCGACTCGTCGTCGAGCGGGGTCGGGGGCGCCGTCGTCTCCGCCGTCTCCTCGCCGAGGATCCAGCGGCCGAGCCCCACGCTCACCTCCGGCACGTAGGTGATGACTGCGAGGCCCACCATCATCAGCGCGATGAACGGCCCGACCGATCGCACCATGTGGCCGATGCCCTTGCCCCAGAGCGTCGAGGCGACGAAGAGGTTCAGCCCGACCGGCGGGGTGAGGTAGCCGATCTCGAGGTTGACGATGAAGATGATCCCGAAGTGCATCGGGTCGACGCCCATCGTGGCCGCGATCGGCGCGAGCAGCGGGACGAACAGGAACATCGCGCTGAGGATGTCCATCAGCATCCCCACCGCGAGCAGCAGCAGATTCACGATCAGCAGGAAGACGACGGGCGGCAGATCCATCGAGCGGATCCACGCCACGGCCGCGTCGGGGACGCGGTTGAGGTGGAGGAACTCGCTGAACGCGAGGGCCGAGACCATGATGACGAGGAGCGAGCCGAGGATGACCCCGGTCTCCTTGGCGATCTTCGGGATGTCCTCGAGCGCGAGGACGCGGTGGATCACGGTCTCGACCACCACCGCGTAGACAACGCTGAAGCCGGCCGCCTCGACGACCGTGAAGAAGCCGCTCCAGATGCCGCCGAGGATCGTGATCGGGAAGAGCAGCGACCAGAAGCCGTCCACCGTCGCGCGCCCGAGGGTGGCGAGGCGGAACGCCTGCCGCTCCGCCTTGTCGCGGAGGCCATGGAAGACGCAGAACGCGGCGAGGATCGCGCCGATCAACAGGCCCGGCCCGATGCCGGACGCGAAGAGCGCGCTCGTCTCGATCCCGTCCCGCTGGTTGATCAGCGGGTAGAGGATCATCGGGATCGACGGCGGGATGAGGATCCCGAGCGAGCCGCTGGAGGTGAGCAGGCCGTGGCTGAAGCGCTCGCTGTAGCCGTGGTGGATGAGGGTCGGCGCCATCATGCCGCCGATCGCGACCACGGTGGCCGGGCTGCTCCCGCTGATCGCGGCGAAGAGCATGCAGGCGAGGACCGCGCTGACCGCGAGGCCGCCCGGCATCCAGCCGATGACCGCCTGGGAGAACTCGATGAGGCGCCGGCTGATCTCGCCGCGGGCCATGATCGAGCCCGAGAACATGAAGAGCGGCACCGCGAGGAGGCCCTCGTTGTCGCCAAGCTCGTTGACGCGCTCCATCAGCGGGACGAGGTCATCGGCGGACGACACGCCCCCCTCGCTGAGGAACGCGGTGCACGCGATGGTGACGAAGCCGATCAGCGCGAAGAGGGGAACCCCGAGGGCCGCGCACGCGAGCAGCACGCCGACCACGATGCCGCCGGGACCCATCAGCGGCAGCAGGGCCGCGGTGGCCACGAGGACGCCGAAGCCGATCCCCTGGTTCTTCCCCGCGTCGGGCTTCGGCTCGGCGGCGCTCATCGGCGCCCCCGCTTGCCGCGCTTCTTCGCGCGCTTGCCCTTGGCCCCGTCCGGCTTCCCGGATCGCGGAGCCCCGGAGCCCGTCGCATCGGCCGCGTCTGGGTCGTCGTCCGCGTCTGGGTCGTCGTCCGCGTCCTTCTCGTCCGCGTCCTTCTCGTCCGCGTCCTTCTCGTCCGCGTCCTTCTCGTCCGCGTCCTTCTCGTCCGCGTCCTTCCCTTCTGTGTCCGCCGCGTGCGCGTCGATCGCCTTCGCGTCGCTCGCCGCGCGCAGCGCCTTGGCCTCCTCCATCCCCTCTTCCTTGGCCGCCGCGCCGTAGGTCCCGCCGGTCAGCGCCGCGACGGAGAAGCCGAGGAAGCGGAGGCTCGCGACCCCGAAGCCGATGGGCGCCGCGAGGATCCCCATCCAGTCGGGGATGTCGGTCATCTCGAGCACCCCGCCGCGGCCGATCATCCCCTGGTAGCTGTAGACGTAGCGCTCGCCGAACAGACGGAACGCCTCGTCCATATACTCGTCGTCGCTGACCTCGAGGGCGAAGACGTAGCGGAAGCCGAGGTAGGCCATCAGCGCGCAGAACGCGGCGCCGCCGAGGCCGCTCAGCGCCGCGACGTAGGGCTTGAGCCGCTCGGGTACGAGCTTGCTCGCGGCCTCGATGCGGATGTGCTTGCCCGCGTAGACGCAGATGCTGGTCGACAGCATCCCGACCCACAGCACGAGCATCAGCGAGACCTTCTTGGACCAGGTGTAGCCCTCGGGGACGTAGGTCAGCGCGAAGAGGACGAGGAGCCCCCCGACGATCGCGCTCGTGATCGCGCGGGCTTGCCAGCCCTCCGCGCGGCGGCGCACGTGGTACGCGACCAGGCCGACCGTCGAGAGGCCGAACGCGCCCGCGTAGACCATCCACGACTCGAGCTGCGCGAAGACCTGCCCGAAGCCCCACGCGCCCACCAGCGCGGCGACCCCGGCGGCCGCCGACAGGCCCAGCTCGCGGCTCGGGTTCGCGGTCCCGCCCTCGCGCTCGCGGGCGAAGCGGCGGCCGCTGTAGACCGCGAAGAACACGAGGAGGAAGCCGACCACCGCGCTCACCCACGGCGCGACGTTCTGCCCGATCCACTCGCGGGTCGCGAGGTCCTCGATGCCGCCGAGCTTCGCGATCAGCTCGCCGACCCGGCTGTCCGGTGACAGGATCCGCCGCGCCACCACGTCGACGAAGATCACCGCGGTGATCGTGATCAGCGCGAAGGCGACGGTCGCCTGCTCGGCCCGGAAGACGGCGTCGTCGACGCGCCGGATCCACCCGATCACGCCGCGCCGCTCGCCCTGCCCCTCCGCCATCGCGCGAGCGTAGGCGTCGCGCGCGCGGCCGGTCAATACTCCCCACCGTGCGGCAGATCCTGCACATCGACATGGACGCGTTCTTCGCCTCGGTGGAGCAGCGCGACGATCCGGCGCTCCGCGGCAAGCCGGTGCTCGTCGGCGGCGGGGAGCGGCGCGGGGTGGTGGCCGCCGCCAGCTACGAGGCGCGGCCGTTCGGCGCGCGCTCCGCGATGCCGATGGCCCAGGCGCTGCGGCTCTGCCCGGGGGCGATCGTCGTGCGCCCGCGGCGCGCGCGCTACGAGGAGGTGAGCGCGCAGGTCTTCGCGATCTTCGCGCGCTTCACGCCGCTCGTGGAGGGGCTCAGCCTCGACGAGGCGTTCCTCGACGTGACGTCGAGCCAGCGGCTGTTCGGCGACGGCGAGGCGATCGCCCGGCGTATCCGGGCCGCGATCCTGGAGGAGACCGGGCTGACCGCCTCGGCGGGGGTCGCGCCGAGCAAGTTCGTGGCGAAGATCGCGTCCGACGTCGACAAGCCCGACGGGCTCACGGTGGTGCGCGAGGCCGACGTCGAGGCTTTCCTCGCGCCGCTGCCGATCGAGCGGATGTGGGGCGTCGGGCCGAAGGCCGCGGCCCGGCTGCGGGCGATGGGCTACGACACCCTCGGCGACCTCGCGCGGGCGGACGAGGCGCGGCTCACCGCGACGCTCGGGAGCTGGGGCCCGACCGCGCGTCAGCTCGCCCGCGGGATCGACGCGCGCGAGGTGGAGCCGGCCCGCGAGGCCAAGAGCCTCGGGGCGGAGGAGACCTACGACCGCGATCTGCGCACGCGAGCCGAGATCGAGCGGACGCTCCTCGCGCACAGCGAGCGGGTCGCGGAGCGGCTGCACGCCCAGGGCCTCGCCGCGTCCTGCGTGACGGTGAAGCTCAAGTACGCCGACTTCACCCTGCGGACGCGTCAGCTCCAGTTGCCTAGTCCCGTCGACGACGCGAGCTCGATCTACGAGGCGGTGCGCGGGCTGCTCGACCGGCTCGACTGCGCGCGGCCGGTGCGCCTGACGGGGGTGAGCGCGTCCGACCTGTCCTCCGGGCCGCCGCCGGCCACGCTCTTCGACGGGGAGCAGAGGGCGCGTCGACGCGCGATCCAGTCGGCGAGCGCGGCGCTCGAGGCGCGCTTCGGCGCAGCGGCCAAGCTCACCCGCGCGGAGGTGCTCGACGCGCCCGGACGCGCCGACGCGGACCGCGCGACGCGGCGTCGCCCTCCGCCCGGAGGCGCGGGGCGTGAGTAGTCATTCCGCGCCGCGACCGGATCGCGCGAGGCGATCGCGCGGCCTGATCGCGCGGGGCGATCGCGGGCTCAGCCGACGGCGGCGACGTCGCGCTTGCGCAGGACCGGCTGCACGTCGGTCTCGAAGCGCTCGACCGGCGCCTTGCCGAGCCAGCGGATGAAGGTCTCGCAGGCGAACTGGGCGCCTGGCGCCGTCTCCGGGAGCGGCAGCACCTCGACCACCGGGGTGTGGCTCGCGGGGTGCGCGAAGTGGAGACCGAGGAACTGGTCTTTGCGCTGGAGGACCTCGGCCATCTGCGGGAGCGCGTCCGCGTCGACGTTGGACGCGAGGAGCGAGCCGCGGCTCACGCGGCCCTCGACCGTGGCGAGGATCGCGCGCCGCATCAGCGTGTCGCCGACCGCCGACTCGATCACGAGGTCGCAGTCGGCGACCGCGGAGAGCTCGCGGCTGAAGGTGACGTTCGCGCGGATCGCGGCCGCGTCCTCCTCGGTGATCTCGCCGACGTCGACCCGCATCTTCAGCGTGCGCTCGAGGCGGCGGGCGGCGAGGGCGCGGCGGGCGCCGGTCACGCACACCACGGTCACCGGCAGGTCCGCCTCGGCGACCGCCTCGGCGATCGACAGGCCCGCGGGCCCGGCTCCTACGACTGCGACGGCGCTCAACGACATCTCGCTCCCCCTGCCTGCCACGCGTCCGCTTCGACCCGTGACCCGTCGTGCGTGTCCCGCCCGGCTTTACACGTTCACCGGGCGCGACCGAACCTCCTTGTTAAGCTCCCCGCCGAACCAAGTCAATCGTCCCGGGTTTCAGACGGGATTCACCGGTGAAGCGATCGGATCGACCCCCACTTTACAGTCGGTTAATCACGCTCCGCGTTGACGCGCGAGGTGCTGCTTCGTACAGTCTGCTCCCGTGCGACGCGGGTCCGTTCGTTGGACCTCAGTCGACGACCCCCGAGGCCCGCGCACGGACGAGCGATCCGATCGCCATTGTGGCGAAGGCAGACCGCCATGAGAGCAGACCGCCCTGAGGCAAGGATGCGAAGCACCAAGTTCATCTTCATCACTGGCGGCGTCGTCAGCTCCATCGGCAAGGGCCTCGCGGCCGCCTCGATCGGGGCGCTCATGGAGGCGCGTGGGCTCAAGGTCACGCACCTCAAGCTCGACCCGTACATCAACGTCGACCCGGGCACGATGTCGCCCTTCCAGCACGGCGAGGTGTTCGTCACCGACGACGGCGCGGAGACCGACCTCGACCTCGGCCACTACGAGCGCTTCACGTCGGCGCGCCTGTCGCGGGCGAACAACTTCACGACCGGCCGCATCTACGACGCGGTGATCAACAAGGAGCGCCGCGGTGAGTACCTCGGCGCGACCATCCAGGTGATTCCGCACATCACCGACGAGATCAAGAGCCGCGTCTTCGACGTCGCCAACCAGGCCGACATCGCGATCGTGGAGATCGGCGGGACGGTCGGCGACATCGAGTCGCTGCCCTTCCTCGAGGCCGTCCGCCAGATGAAGCTCGAGGCGGGGCCGCAGAACGCCGTCAACGTCCATGTCACCCTCGTGCCGCACATCGCGGCCGCGGGCGAGCTCAAGACGAAGCCGACGCAGCACTCGGTCAAGCAGCTCCTCGGGCTCGGCATCCAGCCGGAGATCTTGATCTGCCGGAGCGACCGCGCGATCGGCGAGGACCTCAAGCGCAAGATCGCGCACTTCTGCAACGTCCCGCAGCGCGCGGTGATCGCGGCCCCCGACGTCGACGTCATCTACCGCCTGCCGATCGCGCTCCACGAGGAGGGCGCGGACAGCCAGGTCATCGAGCGCCTCAACATCTGGTCGCGCGAGCCCGACCTCTCGGCGTGGAAGAACACGGTCGAGAGCCTGCTCGCGCCCAAGCGCGGCCACGTGAAGATCGCGCTCGTCGGCAAGTACGTGCACCTGCGCGACTCCTACAAGTCGCTCCACGAGTCGCTCGTCCACGGCGGGATCGCCAACGAGGTCGTGATCGACATCGAGTACGTCGACTCCGAGGAGCTGACGCCGGAGAACATCGCCGAGCGGCTCGAGCCGATGGACGGCGTGCTCGTGCCGGGCGGCTTCGGCGGGCGCGGCACCGAGGGCAAGATCGAGGCGATCCGCTACGCGCGCGAGAGCGGTGTCCCGTTCTTCGGGATCTGCCTCGGCATGCAGATGGCGGTCGTCGAGTACGCGCGACACGTCTGCGGCCTCGAGGGCGCGCAGAGCCGCGAGGCCGATCCGGACTCGCCGCACCCGGTGATCGACGTCATGCCCGACCAGAAGGACGTCAAGAACAAGGGCGGCACGATGCGCCTCGGCGCGTACCCCTGCGCGCTGAAGGAGGGCTCGCGCGCGGCGGCGATCTACGGCAAGGCGCGGATCTCCGAGCGGCACAGGCACCGCTTCGAGGTCAACAACGACTACCGCGAGCGCCTCACCGAGGCGGGCCTCGTGCTCAGCGGGCTCAGCCCGGACGAGCGGCTCGTCGAGATGGTGGAGCTGCCCGACCACCCCCACTTCATCGGCTGCCAGTTCCACCCCGAGTTCAAGAGCCGGCCCCACGCGCCGCACCCGCTGTTCACGCAGTTCGTGCGGGCGGCCCGCGAGCGCCGCGACGCGCGCGACAGCTCGGGCGAGTCGGCCAAGCCCGAGGCCCGCACGGTCCACTGAGGTCGCGGGGCCACCGTCGGGGGAGGTGCGCTCCGAGGGGCGCGCCGCCTCGCCGGAGCGGCTCACCGCGACATCGATTTCAGGGTAGAGCGGCTCTCTGAGCCCCGGGTGCCCGCGTCCTGCAGGTGGCCCCGACCTTGCAGCCATTCGACCTCGTGTGTGGCCGGCCCCTTCCTTGACAGGCGGGGTGTCCAGTGCGACGTCCAGGTTTGCCCCTGCGGCGCCTGGGAGGATCGGAATGAGACAGCTTCGGATTGGATTGATCGCGCTCGCCAGCCTCGGCCTCGTCGCCTGCGACGACGGCGACGGCGGGACCGACAGCGGACCGCCGGTGGGCATCGACTCCGGCCCGCCCAGCGGCGTCGACGCGGGCCCCCCGACGGGCACCGACGCGGGCCCGCCCAGCACCGGCACCTGCGGTCCGGTCGGCGGCGAATGCATGATCACCCCCGGCGCAGGCGCGGCCACCGCCTGCACCGCCGATCCGATGTCCGGCGCGGCGCGCGGCTGCCTCCTCGTGGGCGGTGGCGCGAACCCGTGGATGACCCAGTGCGCGGCCGTCGGCGTGGTGCCCGAGGGCGGTGACTGCGACCCGACGATGGTCGGCCAGTGCGGCGCGGGCTTCGAGTGCCTCGGCGACCCTGGCTCGGCGACCTGCGCGCGCCTCTGCTGCAGCAACACCGACTGCGCGCCCGGCGACCGCTGCGTCGCGCTCTCGGGCGCGGGCCCCGACGGGATGGAGGCGGGCACCTGCCGCACCCCGGTCACCTGCGACCCGCTCAACACGACCCTCGACGGGAGCAACGGCTGCCCGACCGGCCAGGCCTGCTTCACCGTCGGCGACTCGCTCGACTGCTTCACGCCGGGCACCGCGACCGTCGGCCAGGCGTGCATGGCGCTCAACGCCTGCGTGGCGGGCCACGGCTGCTACAGCTTCTCGACCGACATGATGTTCCTGTGCCGGGAGCTCTGCGATCCGATGGCGATGCCGACGACGTGCCCGGCCGGGATGATGTGCAACGCGCTCACCGGGTTCACCGACCTCGGCGCCTGCATCATGATGCCCGCGATGTAGCTCTCTTGCGCGCTCCGGCCGCGAGACGACGGCCGGGGCGCGACGGTTCCCTTCGCTTCGCTCGTCTGCTGTACCCGATGCCGCCCCGCCCCCTCGCCCCTCACCACCTCCCCGTGTCGCTCGCGCTGGCCCTCGCGCTCGCCGCGGCTATGGCCGGCTGCGATGGGGGACCCACCGTGATGGACGGCGGCGTGATCATGGACGCGCGCGTCCGGGACGCGAGCGGGCTCCTCGACGGAGGGGTCTCGGAGGCGGGGCCCGCGCTCGACGCGAGCAGCCGCGTCGACGCCTCCGTCCCCCGCTGCGTCTCGGCCTGCGATCCGCGGAGCGGCGACGGGTGCGGCAGCGCCGGCCGGTGCGTGCTCTCGGCGAGCGAGCCGACCTGCGTCGCGATGCCCGGCGCGCTGGCGCCCGGCAGCGACTGCACCGACACGACGGAGTGCGCGCCGGGCGCGGCCTGCTTCGAGGTCGAGGGTGTCGGTCGGTGCCAGCGCATCTGCTGCCCCGGCGACGAGTCGGCGTGCGACGTCGAGGAGTCGTGCAGCGGCTCGGGCCGCCTCGTCGATGGCGCCGAGACGGAGTGGGGCCGCTGCCTGCCGAGCCGCTCGTGCGACGTGCTCGACGCGGCCGCCGACTGCGAGGCCCGCGAGGGCTGCTACATCGTCGGCAGCGACGGCCAGACCGAGTGCCGCTACGCCGGCGCCGGCGGGCCGGGCGACCCCTGCGTCGCGCAGCAGGACTGTGGCCCCGGCTTCTTCTGCGGCGGGGTGGACCCGGCACGCCGCTGCCGCCGGATCTGCGATGCCCGCAACGACGATTGCCCGATCGACGAGGGTCGCTGCGTGGTCCAGGCCCACAGCCCCGACGGCTCCGGCATCTGCACGATCGACATGGCGACACGCCAGGCGATGGCGCGCTGAGGGGTCGCGGGCCCAGGCCTCTGGTCTACCCGCCGGCGCGGGGCGGCGAGGCTACCCGCGGACGAGCTCGCCGAAGCGGGCGAGGAGGCGGGCGCCGTGGTCGCTCGGCGTGTTGGCCGCGAGGAGGGCGTCCGGGTCCAGGCCCTCTTCGCGCAGCGTCTCGGCGCGGGCCTCGAGGTAGGCGCGCATGACCTCGTGGTCCCACTCCGGGTGGAACTGCACCGCCCACGCGCGCTCGCCGAGGCGGTAGGCCTGGTGGATCTCGGCCGCGCCGCGCGCGAGGAGCACCGCGCCCTCGGGCAGCCGCCGGACCGCCTGGCGGTGCGAGCTGCTCATCGCGAGCGTCCGCGGCAGCCCGCCGAGCAGGGCGTCGCGCGCGCCCTCCTCGGTGAGCGTGACCTCCACCTGCCCGATCTCGCGCCCCGACGCGTTGGGGCCCACCTCGCCGCCGAGCGTGTCCGCGAGGAGCTGGTGCCCGTAGCAGATCGCGAGCACCGGCCGCCCGCGCCGGGCGACCTCCGCGAGCCAGGTCCCCGTGCGCACGCTCCAGGGCGCGCGGTCCGTCACCATCGCGCTCGACCCGGTGACCACCGCGGCCGCGACCGCGCCCGGCTCAGGCAGCGCCTCGCCCGCGACCACGTCGCAGACCCGCGCGCCGCCGCCGATGCCCTCCGCGATCCAGTCCTCGTAGTCCCCGCGCGCGCGCGCGAGCTCGGGCATCGTCGAGCCCGTCTTCACGATCAGGGTGTCCGCCATCCCGGATGGTTCTTGCGTTGCCGCCCGGCGGCGTCAAACATCCATCCGTGACCGCCGCTCCGGCCGCGCCTTGCCAGAACCACCCCGCGCGCGAGGCGATCGGGGTCTGCGTCGAGTGCCGCGCCCGCATCTGCAGCGAGTGCGTGACCAAGGTCGACGGCATCAACCACTGCGTCGCCTGCTACGCGGCGGTGGCCGATCGCGGCGCGGTGCGACGCCAGGCCAGCGCGTCGGGGACGAGCCGGGCCGGGGCGGCCGTCGCGGCGGTGGCGTGGCTCGGGGCGGGGACGCTGCTGGTGTGGGCGCTGCTCGCCGCGGCGCTCCCGGGGGGCGGCTGATGCGGCCGCCGCGGCCGCGCGACCTCGCGCCGCTCGGTCCGCTCGGGACCCTCGACCGCGCGATCGATCTCGCTCGCGCGGGCGGAGCTGCGGTGGTGCTCCCCGCGATGGCGGGCGGCGCGATCCTCGCGCTGATGGGCCTCCTGGTCTTCTACGTGGAGCGCGTCGAGGGGATCACCTCGCTCCGGCTCCCGCTCGCGCTCGGGCTGGTCCTGGCGTGGTGGGCGCGGGCTTACCTCGTTGGGCGCGCGGCGCGGCGGGTCGCGCGCGGGCTCTGGGACGCCGAGGACGAGCCCGGCGCGGGCGATCCGCTCACCGCGGTGCGCACCGCCTCGGCGGTCGGTGTCGGGCTCTGGCTCTGGGCGTGGCTCCTCGCGCTCGGCTCGCTCGGCGGCTGGCTCGGCGTGGTGCTCGTCCTGCCGCTGTTCGCGCTGCGCGGCGCGGTGGCGCCCTCGTGGATCGCCCGCAGCGCCTGCGCCCCGCGCGGCGGCTGGCGGGCCTTCTCCGACGCGGTCGGCGATCACTCCGACCGACGGATCGAGGGCGTGCTGACCGAGGCGCTCATCCTCGCCGGCTGGCTCGGCCTCGCGGTGAACCTCTACGTCGCCGCCCTCGTCACGGTGATGCTCCTGCGATCGTTCGGCGGCCTCGAGCTGGCCGCGGTCGAGTCGTTCCTCTCGCAGAGCAACACCTTCGTCCTCCTCGCGGTCGCCGGGCTGACCTTCGTGATCTTCGAGCCGCTCCGCGCCGCGCACTCTGCCGTGTCCTACGTCGGCGCGCGCGTGCGGGCCGAGGGGCTCGATCTCCGCGCCGGGCTCGAGGACGCGATCCGCCACGCCAAGGGCCGCGCCCGCGATCGCGCGGTGCGCGCGGCGGCCGCGCTCGTCGCGGTCACGCTCGCGCTCGGCGCCGCGACCACCGAGGCCCAAGACGTCCCGCCGCCCCCCGCCTTCGAGGAGCAATCCTCCTTCGAGGAACCCTACGAGCCTCCGCCGGCGTTCGACCCGGATCTCGCGCCCGCCGACCTGATGCCCGTCGACGACCCGGGCCAGGCGTCGTCGTTCGAGCTGCCCCTCGACCCGGCCGACGCAGAGCTGCAGGGCTCGGTCGAGTCGATCCTCGCGCGCGACGAGTTCCGCGAGTTCGAGGATCGGCGGGGCGCCGGCGCGCGCGACCTGTTCCAGCGCCTGCTCGACTGGCTGAACCGGCGCAGCCCCGAGGCGCCGGACGTGCGGCCCTCCGGGCTCCCGTCCGTGGCCCTGCCCGGGGCCTGGGCGTTTCTCGTCCTCGGCGGGCTGCTCCTGCTCGCGGTGATCCTCTACCTCGCGTTCACGATGGGCGCGCGCGGCGCCAAGGCCGAGGCCGCGGCCAGCCCCACGGCCGGCCCGGTCGACCCGCGCGAGCGCGCTCCTCGCTCCTTCCTCGACGAGGCGGCGGCCCTGGCTGAGGCGGGGGACCTGCGCGGGGCGCTGCGGGCCCTCTACCTCGCGACCCTCGTGGCGCTCGACCGCCGCCGCTGGATCGCGTTCGATCCGCACCTCACGAACTGGCAGTACCTCCGCCAGATGCCGCGCGGCGCGACGCGCGACACCTTCCGCGAGCTCACCCGCCTGTTCGACTACAAGTGGTACGGCGAAGAGGAGACGACCCTCGGCGACTACGAGCGTTGCCGCGCGCTCGCGGCCGAGATCGTCGAGGCGGGGCGGACCCCGTGAGGCGCCGCGTGCGCCAGGCCGCGCTCGTCGCGGCGGTCATCACGGGGGTCGGCCTCACCGCGGTGATGTGCCAGCGAGTGTCGGAGCGCGGGCGCTACGCGAGCGCGTTCAGCACCTACGGCGCGGGACCCGAGGGGACGCGCGGGCTCTACCTCCTCGCGTCGCGCGAGGGCGCCGCGCCCCGGCGATGGGCCGAGGAGCTCGGCCGGCTGCCCGAGGGCGGGATGCTGGTCGCGCTCGGCGACTGCGATCAGTGGATGCGCCGGCCGCTCGGCCGCGTCGAGCGAGAGACGTTGACGCGGTGGGTGGAGGCGGGCGGGGTGCTCCTCGTCGCGGGCGCGCCCGGCTACCTCGACGACGCCGGGCTGGGCGTGCGGCTCTCGGGACGCTGCGGCTCGGAGGGCGGCCTCATCGGGATGCTCGCGCGGGCCGAGGATCGCCGGCAGCAGCGCAAGCGGACGGGCGACGACGCGGAGCTGGCCGAGCTCGGGGACGCGTTCACGGAGGAGCCGGGCGCCGCGTTCGAGGACCTCACCGAGGACGAGCTGCCGCCGCCGCGCTTCGTCTATCCGCTCGACGAGGCCGAGCGGCTCCCCTCGGTGGCGATGAGGTCGCCGCTCACCGTGGAGGTCGACGAGGATCGGCCGCGCCAAACCCTCTTGCGAATCGATGGCCCCGACGGCCCGGTGGCCGGGGTGCGCGTCGACGTGGGGGAGGGCGCGGTGGTCGTGCTCGCCTCGGCGAGCCTGTTCCAGAACCGCGACCTCGCGGAGCACCGGGGCGGCGTGCTCTTCGCGCGGCTCCTGCAGGAGCTCGCGCCAGGCGGCCCGGTGCTCTTCGACGAGTACCACCTCGGGGTCGGCGAGCGCCGCTCGATGATGCGCTACCTGCGTCAGGCCGGGCTCGCGCCGCTCGGGCTCCAGCTGCTGCTCTTGATCGCGCTGTTGATCTGGCGCTTCGGCGCGCGCTTCGGCTCCCCGCAGCAGGCCCCGCCGCCCGAGCCGGCGGGCACGGCGTCCTACGTCGAGGGCGTGGGCACGCTCTACGCGAAGGCGGCCGACCCGCAGGGGACGCTCGCGATCGTGGCCCGGCGCGCGCTCGAGCGCGTGGCCGAGCATCACCGCCTCGCGGAGCGCGCGGCCGAGGCGATCGCGGAGCGGCTCGAGGAGCGCGGGCGCGCCGAGGAGGCGGAGGCGGTCCGCGGGATCGCGCGGCGCGTCGAGGAGGGCAGCAGCGCGCGCGGCCTGTCCAAGGCGCTCGCCGCGATCGACCGCCTGTCGGCCGCGGCGATGAAGTAGGCTGCCGGCTCTATGGACGACCTCTCCGAGCTTCGAGGCCTCCGCGATCGGATCTTCGCCGAGGTGCAGAAGGTCATCGTCGGGCAGGACGAGACGATCGAGATCATGCTCGTGGCGCTCCTCGCGCAAGGCCACGTGCTGCTCGAGGGCGTGCCGGGCACCGCGAAGACGCTGATGGTGCGCACGCTGGCGGCGGCGCTCGACCTGTCGTTCGGGCGCGTCCAGTTCACCCCCGACCTGATGCCGAGCGACATCCTCGGCACCAACGTCTTCGACTTCCGCAACGGGACCTTCCACCTCACCAAGGGGCCGATCTTCACCGAGCTGCTCCTCGCCGACGAGATCAACCGCGCGCCCGCCAAGACGCAGAGCGCGCTCCTCGAGGCGATGCAGGAGCGGCAGGTCTCGATCGACGGGACGCGGCACGAGCTGAGCTCCAACTTCACCGTCTTCGCGACCCAGAACCCGGTGGAGCAGGAGGGGACCTACCCGCTGCCGGAGGCGCAGCTCGATCGCTTCTTGATGAAGATCCTCGTCGGCTACCCCACCGCCGACGAAGAGGATCGGATCCTCGCGATGGCCGGCGTGGCGGTCGGCTCGGTCAACGTCGAGCGTGCGGGCATCGACCCGGTCGCGTCGGCGGACGAGCTGTCCCGCATGCGCGCCCTCGCGGCCGGCGTGCGGGTGGAGGACTCCGTGCGGATGTACATCCGCGATCTGATGCGGGCGACCCGAGAGACGCCGATGATCCTCCTGGGCGCTGGCCCGCGCGCCGGGGTTCACCTCTCGGTGGCCTCGCGCTGGTTCGCGGCGCTCGACGGACGGGACTTCGTGACCCCCGACGACGTGCAGCGCGCCTTGCACCCGGTGATCGATCACCGCCTGGTCCTCGCGCCCGAGGTGGAGCTCGACGGCCTCGGGCCGGCCGAGGTGATCGATCGCATCTCGACCGGCGTCGAGGTCCCCCGGTGAGCGACGACGACCCGCGCGGCGAGCCACCGCGCGGGGACCCCGGCGAGGAGCCCGGCGCGCGAGCCCGCCTCGTCCCGGGGAGTCGGCTCGCCCCGCTGGCCGCCGGGGGGCTCCCGCTCGCGCTGCTCGACGGGGGCACGGGCCTCGGCCTCGGCGCCGCGCTGGCCTACGACGCCGCGCTCCTCGTGGGCGCGGCGGTGGAGGGGCGGTGGCTCGGTCGGCGCGCCCCCGCGGTGGAGCGCGCGATGGAGTCGCGGCTCGTCGTCGGGGTGGAGAACCGAATCACCATCCGCCTCCACAACCCGCACGCGCGCGCGATCCGGGTGACGGTGCGGGACGACCTGCCCGACGGCTGGGAGGCGACGCCAGACGAGCTGACGATCGAGCTGCCGGCCTACGCGCGGCGCGAGGTCTCCTACGGCGTCGTGCCGCCGCGGCGCGGCCGCTTCGCGTTCGGCGACCTCCACCTCAAGCTCGAGGGGCCGGCGAAGCTCGGCGCGAGCCTCGTCCGGGTCGACGCGACGGAGGCGGCGCGGGTCTACCCGAACGTCCTCGGGCCGCGGCGCTACGAGCTGGCCGCGCGCCTCGGCGACCTCGCGAGCGTGGGCTTCCGCAGCGTCCGACAGAGCGGCGGCGGCGGTGAGTTCGAGCAGCTGCGCGAGTACGTCGCGGGGGACGCCTACCGCGACCTCGACTGGAAGACCACCGCGAAGCGGCAGCGTCCGGTCACGCGCGTGTTCGAGCAGGAGCGCAGCCAGGTCGTGCTCCTCGCGATCGACGCGGGGCGGATGATGGCGACGCGGCTCGGCGCGATCAGCAAGCTCGACCACGCGATCAACGCCGCGCTCCTGCTCGCGTGGGTGGCGCTCCGCAAGGGCGACCGGGTGGGCCTCCTCGTGTTCAGCGATCACGTGCACCAGTTCGTCGCGCCGGGGCGCGGGCCCGGGCAGTACCGCGCGGTGCTCGAGGCGCTCTACGCGGTCCAGGCGGAGGAGACCTTCGTCGACTTCCGGCGGCTCGTGGAGTTCATGCAGGTGCGGGCGCGCAAGCGCGCCTTGCTGGTGCTGTTCAGCGACCTGCTCGACGAGGCGCACGCGATGCCGCTCGCCGAGCACGCGGGCCTGCTCCGCCGGCGGCACCTGCCGGTCTGCGTGACGATGCACGATCCGGTGGCGGAGCGGCTCGCCGACGCGCCGGTCGACAGCGCGCTCGGGGCGTATCGGCGTGCGGCCGCGGCCGACCTCCTGCAAGAGCGCGAGGGGGTCAAGGCGCACCTCCGCAAGAACGGCGTCAGCCTGGTCGAGGCGCCGCCGGGCGAGCTCGCGGTCGCGACGGTCAACCGCTACCTCGAGATCAAGGCGCGCCGCCTGCTGTGATCGGGCGTGGGGCCGGCCCCGCTCGGGGGGCGTGAGAGACCGTCCACCGCGTGCTCGCGTCGGCTCAGCGCGCGACGGCCGACGCGCGTGGATCGAGGCCCTACCGTGAGGGTCGTGACGAGACGAGCCGGGAGGAGCGCCCTGGCCGCGCTCGCGTCCGTGCAGGGCGCGGTCGGGGCGTGGACGGTGCTCGACGCGTGGCGGGCGTGGGACCGCGCGCCCGGGATGGGTGAGGTGCTCGGCGCGCTGATCCTCATGGCGATCGGCGGCCTCTTCCTCGCGACCGGCGTCGCCGCGCTCGCGCTCCGTCACGTCCTCCCGGACCTGCGACCGGCGGCCGCCCGGGTGAGCGCGCTGCTCGTCGTCGGCTTCAGCGCGCTGGCGTGGCTCATGCTCGGCTCGGTGGGCTGAAGCCGCGCGCCGCTCTACCAGAAGACGTCTTGCGCGATGTCAGACCAGCGCTTGGCGTCGAGCGCGGCCGCGACGTCCTCCGGGAGCGTCGTGGACACCTCGTCCTGGAACCACACGAGGCTCGCCTCCGCGTGATCGGCGGCCGCGTCGATCGGCGCCCCGCGCACCCGCGCGATGCACGCGATCGGCGGCAGGCTCCGCTTCTCCTCGTCTCCGAAGGACCCGAGCGAGCGCTCCCGCGGCGGCACGAGGTGCGGCTCCCCCGCGCCCAGGCGGGCGGCGCGCTCGACCGCCTCATCGACGATGCCCTGGTTGATGTCGGCGTTCGGGACGCCCTCGATCACGTCGGCGTAGACGTGGCGCTGCTCGAGGTGGAGCACCTGCGCGTGCTTGCCGCCGACCTTCACCTGCACGACGCGAGCTTACCGCGCAACGGCGGACGCGCCTCGCCGATGGGGGCTCGTGGAGGTGACGATGGCGAGGGTTTGGGTGCTCGGAGGACTGCTGCTGCTCGGGTGTGGGGCCCCTCAGCCGGGCGGCGACGCGGGCGAGCGGAGCCCGCCGCGGGGGGGCGTGCGCTGCGAGGTCGACGCGGACTGCGGGCCGGCGCGCCCGCTCTGCGGCTCGGGGACGGGACGCTGCGTGGCATGCTTTGCGGACGAGGACTGCGCGGCCGGGGTCTGCGACGTCCTGGTCGGCGACTGCGTGGCGTGCCTCGACGAGGGCTGCACGGTGCGCGCGCCGTGAGCCTCGTCGATGTCGAGGGCTGCGCGTAGAGTGGGGGGCGATGCTCCGCGCGCTGCTCCTCCTCGCGGTCGGCTGCGTCGGCTGCGGCGGCGCGTCGGCGTCGGCTCCGACGAGGCTCGACGACGGCGCGATCGCGCGCTGGAGCGAGGGACGGAGCGAGCCCCGCGCGCGCGCGTTGGTCCGCGCCGGACGTACGGCCGAGCCCGCGCGCCCTGCGGCGACGGTGCGCCTCGAGCGGCCTCCGCCGAGCCCCGCCGCGCGCGGCCCGCGGATCGACGTGCGGCTCGAGCGGGCGCGGCTCGTGAGCGCGCTCAGGCTCCTCGCGGAGGCAGCGGGGCTGTCGATCGTGATCGGCGAGGGCCTCGACCAGGAGATCACCGTGGACCTGCGCCGGGTGCGCCCGCTCGAGGCGATGCGCGCCCTCGCCGCGGCCTACGGCGTCGAGCTCGCGTTCGTGGGGCGGACGGTGGTGGCGCGGCGTGGCGGCTGAGCCGCGCGGCGGTCGAGCTGGACGCTGGCCTACTCGAGGTGAACCGAGTCGAGCATGTGCTCGAAGGCTTGCTCGCCCGCCGCGACGCCCTCCTCGGGCCCGGTCATCTTGAAGAACACCAGGCCCTCGGGCCCGCCCTCGACGATCGCGCCCAGGAGCCGCCAGCCGGGGAACGCGCTCATGC
>JAUHXR010000489.1 GCA_030426845.1 Polyangia bacterium
CCGATGGGATCTCCCCCATCCCCGTCGGGATGGCGGGACAAACGGCGGGTTTCGGCTCGACACGGGGGCGGGGGTTCCCCACAATCCGCCGCGCGAGCGCCCCGCGAGGGCGCCGCCCCCTGGAGGATCGAGGCATCGCGAGATCGGCGCGGCCACGACCGGGGCCCGGGCCCTCTGCCCGGAGCGCCCCGCCTCCACCCGCCCCTTCGAACTGCCTTTCGACCCCCGAGGAGTATCCAGACCATGGCCGACACGCTCACCGTGACCGACAACCGGACCGGGAAGTCCTACGAGATCCCGATCGCGAACGACACGATCAGCGCCATGGACCTCCGCCAGATCAAGGTCAACGACACCGACTTCGGGATGATGTCGTACGACCCGGCCTACAAGAACACGGCGTCCTGCATCAGCCGCATCACCTACATCGACGGCGGCAAGGGGATCCTCCGCTACCGCGGCTACCCCATCGAGCAGCTCGCCGAGACCTCCAGCTTCCTCGAGGTCGCGTTCCTCCTCCTGCGGGGCGAGCTGCCGAGCCAGTCCGAGATGGCCGGCTTCCAGTACGAGGTGAAGCACCACACCCTCGTGCACGAGAACATCCGCGAGCTCATGGAGGGCTTCCGCTACGACGCCCACCCGATGGGCATCCTGATGAGCACCATCGCGGCCCTGTCGACCTTCTACCCCGAGGCCAAGAACGTCGACGACGCGGAGAACCGCTGGCTCCAGATCGTCCGCCTCATCGGCAAGCTCCCGACCCTCGCGGCCTACGCCTACCGTCACCGCCGCGGCCTGCCCTACGTCTACCCGGACAACGAGCTGAGCTACTCCGGCAACTTCCTGAACATGATGTTCAAGATGACCGAGCGGAGCTACGAGCCGAACCCGGCCGTGGAGAAGGCCCTCGACGTCCTGCTCATCCTCCACGCCGACCACGAGCAGAACTGCTCGGCCACCGCGATGCGCGGCGTCGGCTCGTCGCGGGTCGACCCCTACTCCGCCCTCGCCGCCGCGTGCGCCGCGCTCTACGGCCCGCTCCACGGCGGGGCCAACGAGGCGGTCGTGCGGATGCTCCAGGAGATCGGCAGCAAGGACGCGATCCCCGGCTTCATCAAGCAGGTCAAGGAGGACCGCAGCGTCCGCCTGATGGGCTTCGGCCACCGCGTCTACAAGAACTACGACCCGCGCGCGAAGGTCATCAAGAAGATGGCCTACGAGGTGTTCGACGCGGTCGGCAAGAACCCGCTGATCGACATCGCGGTGGAGCTCGAGCGCATCGCCCTCGAGGACGAGTACTTCGTCAACAAGAAGCTCTACCCGAACGTCGACTTCTACTCGGGCCTCATCTACCAGGCGATGGGCCTGCCGATGGACATGTACCCGGTGCTCTTCGCCCTCGGGCGCTGCGCCGGCTGGCTCGCGCAGTGGCAGGAGATGCTCACCGACGACGAGCAGCGCATCGCGCGCCCCCGCCAGGTCTACCTGGGCTCGGGCAGCCGCGACTACGTCCCGCTCAGCGATCGCTGAGACTCCACTCCTTCGCCTCGGCCCGAGGCCCTCGAGAGCCCGCCGTTCCCCCGGCGGGCTCTCTCGCGTTGAGGGGCGTCGAGGCGCGCGTGGCGGGCCTAAGAGCTTGATTCGCTACCGGCGCGATGCGGATCCCGGAGCGCCATGCGTTCGGATCGGCGTCGGACGTGACGAGGCGATGCTCGGGCATCGTCGAGGAGCGGCTGGCCGCGCCGGACGGCTGTCCCGCCCGTGATTTGCGGCGGTTTCAAACCGATTGGCGCTCTAGCAACCGGCCCCAGAACTTCCGCCCTGGCGCGTCGTCTATGCACGGGATGCCAACCACGGGATGGAAGCCACCGCGCCGCCCGCGCGTACGAATCGAGGGTCTGCCGGAACAGGCCTCCGCTACGCTTGGTTGGTCTCGTATCGCGACGAGGGGGTGCCGATGACGCTGGCGATGAGGGTGAGCTGCCGCCGATGAAGCGCGACCCGGACTCGATCCGCCCGAGCGTGTACCTCGTGGCGCTCCTCCTCTCGGCCGCGAGCGGCTGGGCCATCTGGGCCGCCACGACCCATGATCCCCTCGCGCGCGACGACGACGAGGTCGCCGGCGACGACGACAGCGCGCGCCGGCGCGGGCGCCCCATGACCTGGCGCGACGATCGGCGCCCGGCCCGCCCCAGCCAGGCCGCTGGCAGCTACGCGCACCACGACTGGTCCACCCCGAGCGAGCTCCAGCGCCGGATGTCCCTCGATCTGCCCGGCCCGGACTTCTGGTCGAACGTCGACTTCGACGGCCAGGCGGTCCGCGGAGACCCGCAGCTCTTCTCCATGTGGCGGAGCTTCCACGGCCAGCTCGCGAGCCCCGAGGTCACGACCCCCGCCCTCCCCTTCGAGCCGACCGCCGCGCACGCGACCCTGGTCGACAGCGAGGGCGACGTCATCAACGACCCGAGCACCTGCGCGGTGCGGGTCCTGCCGACCCAGTCCGGGCACTTCAACTGCCTCGTGCGCGTGATGTGCGACGGCCAGGTCCTCTACCCCGACGGCGACCAGCGCGCGGGCTACGTCCCCTGCGACGTCGAGAACGGCCGACCCGTGCGCGCGGTGGACGACGGCGCGAGCGGGGCCGACGGCGACCCCCAGGTCACCTTCGACATGGCGACCGGCACGGTCACGGTCGCCGACTACGACGCCTCGGGCGTGATGCGCTACCGGGCCACCCTGCGGATCAACCAGAGCTGAGCCGCCTGGCGCTCACCCGCCCGGCGTCGGGTCGAAGTGGGCGCGGTAGCTCCCGAAGACGTGCGGCCACTGAGGGTCGCGCCGCTCCCGCGCCCAGCGCGTGAGGCGCACGGGCAGGGCCGACTCGAGCTGGAACCACGCGCTCCCGTCCGGCGTGCGGTGCGGCCGGTCGGCGGCGGCGTCGGTCTTCTTCAGCGCCGCCTCAACCGCCCGCGCGAGCACCCCGTGCGCGGTCATGCTCGGGGTGAGGAAGACGCAGCCCGGCGCGAAGGGGCCCGCCGGATCGAGCGACGGATCGGCGACGATCCCGTTGAGCTCGCTCGTCGCGTTGCGGTGGAAGTAGGGCGGCCGGAAGGTACCCTCGCTCACGTCCCAGCGCGGCGGGAAGAAGACGAAGTCCACCGAGCTGGCGCCCGCCTCGTCGAGGGCCGCGCCGAGGACCGTGTAGACGGACGGGTCGGGGTGATCGAAGCGCGTGTGCCCGGCCGGGCTGAAGTCGCCGAGGTCGTACACGAAGGGCACGTGCTGCCCGTGCCACGCGGCCACGTCGTAGGGCGAGTGGTCCTGGGTCGCCTCGTAGACCGCGTTCCCCATCTTGGCCGTCACCCGGTAGCCGGGGACCACGCGGTCCTCGAACCACGGCGACGGCGCGCGGAAGTGGCGCGGATCGGTCAGCCCGTTCGCGCCCAGCGGCCCCCGCTCCGGCAGCTCGAAGCTCCGGCCGTAGACCTCCGCCACGTAGCCGCGCGCCGCGCCGTCGCGCAGCAGCACCGAGAAGCGCAGCCCCCGCGGGACGAGCGCGATCTGGCGCGGCCCGACCTCGAGCGCTCCGAGCTCCGTCCGCACCAGCAGCCGGCCCGATTGGGGGACGAGCAGCAGGTCGCCGTCCGCGTCGTAGAAGCAGCGCCGGTCCATGCTGCGGTTGGCCACGTAGAGGTGCATCGCGAAGCCGCGCCGCAGCGCCGGGTCGCCAGCACCGCCGTAGGTCGCGAGCCCGTCCACGAAGTCGGTCGGCGTGGTCGGCAGGGCGAGCGGCGCGTGCCCAGTCAGGTTCACCTCGGGCGGCGCGTCGTCCCAGTCGGCCCGGAGCGTCGGGTGCGCGAGGGGCTCGAACGGCGTGTGCTGCGCGCTCGGCCGGACGCGGTAGAGCCAGGCCCGCCGGTTGTGCGCGCGGGGCGCGGTGAACCCGGTCGCGTTGATCTGCTCCGGGTAGAGCCCGTAAGGCGCGTGGCGCGGGGTGTTGAGCCGGCGGGGCAGCGCGCCCGCGAGCGCCTCCGCCTCGTGGACCCCGCCGAAGCCGCGCGGCCCGTCGCGCAGCGAGACCCCGCGCAGCAGCTCCTGGGCGAGGAGGCGCTGGCGGTCGCTGATCGCGTGGACGTCGCCCGGCTCCATCGCCAGCTCCACCTCGGCCCCCGCCGCGCGCAGCTCCTCGGCCGTCCGCCGCACGTCGGCCGCGCGGACCCACCTGTCCTGCTCCGCGATCCCGAGGAGCACCCGGGCCCCGGTCAGGTCGCTCGCCACCGCGGGCCGCGCGTCGGCCGGCCCGATCCGAGCGCCCGCGATCGCGACGACCCCGCCGATCGGCGCTTTGGCCCGCGCGAGCAGCTCGGCCGCGAGGCAGGCGCCCTGCGAGAAGCCGAGCAGGAACACGCGCGACCGACCGAGGGCCGCGACGGCCT
>JAUHXR010000118.1 GCA_030426845.1 Polyangia bacterium
GCGCGCTCACCTTCGTCTGGTGGCCGTCGGCGGTGCTCTTCGCGCCGCTCCTCGCCTTCGTGGTGCGCGGCGTCGCGGACATCGTCCAGACCCGGCGCACCGTGCTCCGCAACTTCCCTGTCCTCGGACATCTGCGCTATTTCTTCGAGTCGGTCCGCCCGGAGCTGCGGCAGTACTTCGTCGAGGACGACAAGGAGCTGACCCCGTTCTCGCGTGAGAACCGCTCGATCGTCTACCAGCGCGCCAAGAACGTCCTCGACACGCGCCCGTTCGGCACGCTCAGCGACGTCTACGCGCCGGGCTACGAGTGGCTCGCGCACT
Source organism: Polyangia bacterium (assembly GCA_030426845.1). Lineage (GTDB taxonomy): Bacteria > Myxococcota_A > Polyangia > Polyangiales > Sandaracinaceae > JAUHXR01. The sequence goes on from JAUHXR010000118.1 coordinate 322, forward strand.
CCCTGGCGCCCACCCACCCGGGCCCGGAGACCGCGGTCGTGCGGATCGGCGAGGACACCTGCGCCCAGCCCTACACCGCGTCGATCCTCAACATCAGCGCGATGAGCTACGGCTCGCTCTCGTCCGCGGCGATCGAGGCGCTCAACCGAGGGGCGAAGGAGGGCGGCTTCTACCACAACACCGGCGAGGGCGGCGTGTCGCCCTACCACCTCGAGCCGGGCGGCGACCTCGTCTGGCAGATCGGCACTGGGTACTTCGGCTGCCGGACCGAGGACGGCAACTTCGACCCGGACCACTTCGCGGAGACGGCGAAGCACCCGCACGTCAAGATGATCGAGGTGAAGCTGTCCCAGGGCGCCAAGCCGGCCCACGGCGGCATCCTCCCCGGCGAGAAGGTCACCCCGGAGATCGCGAAGATCCGCAAGGTCCGCGTCGGCCAGACCGTCAACTCGCCGCCGTTCCATCGGGCGTTCGACACGCCCAAGGGGCTGCTGGAGTTCTGCGCGCGGCTGCGTGAGCTCTCGGGCGGCAAGCCGGTCGGCTTCAAGCTCTGCGTCGGCCAGCCGCGCGAGCTGGTCGCGATCGTCAAGGCGATGGTGGAGACCGACCTCGTGCCCGACTTCATCACCGTCGACGGCTCCGAGGGCGGGACCGGCGCGGCCCCGCCCGAGTTCTCCAACTCGGTCGGCATGCCGCTCGCCGACGGGCTGAGCCTCGTGCACAACGCGCTGCGCGGAGCGGGCCTGCGCGGGCGCGTGAAGATCGCCTCGGCGGGCAAGATCGCGACCGGCTTCCACGTCGTCCGCCAGCTCGCCCTCGGCGCGGACATCTGCAACTCCGCTCGCTCGATGATGTTCGCCCTGGGCTGCATCCAGGCGCTCAAGTGCAACTCCAACAAGTGCCCCGTCGGGGTCGCGACCCAGAAGCCGGAGCTCATGAAGGGCCTGGTGGTCGAGGACAAGGCGCTGCGCGTCGCGAGCTTTCACTACAAGACGGTCGAGTCCGTCCTGGAGCTGGTGGGCGCGGCGGGGATCGCGCACCCGCAGGACCTGCGTCCGCACCACGTCGTCCGGCGCACGTCGCCGGTGGAGGTCTGGGACCTCGGCGAGATCTACCCCTGGGTGGAGGAAGGCTGCTTGCTCCGTGGCGAGGGCCCGCCAGGGCTGCAGCGCCTCTGGGAGTCGGCCGACCCCGCCTCGTTCCGGGCCTGACCTCCGCGCGGGGCGTCAGCTCAACAGGACCAGGAACTCGGCGATCACGCCGACCCCGCAGAGCCCGAGGAGCGCGAAGCCGCGGCGGACCGCGTTCGGGTAGTGCAGGGTGAGCGCGACCTCGTGGGCCTTGAGCTCGCGGGCCTGGGCCGCGTAGGTCTCGTTGCGCACGCGGGCCTGGCGCGCCTCCGACGGCGCGAGGAAGCAGTCGAGCTGGGACTCGAGGGCGGCCTCGGCGAGGTCGCGCAGCGCCTCCTCGAACCGCGCTCGGGTGCTCGCCGACTCCGCCTCGACGCGCGCGCGGACCGCGTCGCGGCTCGCCTCGGCCTCCTCCACCTTGGCCCGGACCGCGTCGAGCGGGCGGTCGATCGCGGCGAGCTCGGCGCGGAGGCGGTTGAGCTCCGGCGTCCGCGCGTCGATCTGCGCGACCACCGCGTCCGCCTCGACCTTGCGCAGCGTGCACCGCGCCTCGAGCTCGACGCGCGCGTCCGCGCTCGCGTCCGACCCGAGCGACGTGAGCGCCGCCCGCGCCTCGTGCAGCGCCGCGGCGTGGGCCTCGTACTCGCGCTGCAGCGCGACGACCTCCGCCTGCACGGAGGCCGCGCGCGCGGCGACGGGTCGTCGCCCCATCTCCGCCTCCGCGGCGGCGAGGGTGTGGGCCTCCCGGAGCTGGGCGACCCGCGCCTCGGCCTCGGCGATCTCGCGCTCGTACTCCTGGAGCTGGTGGTGTCGGGCGAAGGCGATCTTGAGGGGCGTGCCCAGCTCCGGCGCGCGCGGGTGCTGCCGGTTCGCGTGGACGGCCCGCCCGAGCGCGAGGCACGCCGCGTCTGCGTCCTGCGCCGCGGCCTCCGCGAGCCGTCGCAGCTCCGGGATCCGAGCCCGGAGCGCGCGGTTGCGCCGCACCACGGCGAACGCGTACGGGACCTCCAGGAAGATCGAGGGCGGCGCGCCGTGCTCGGCCAGCTCGATCGCGCGCGCCGAGGGCCCCCGCACGCGGGGCGCGGGCTCGTCCCGGACCGCCCGCGCAGCGGGCGCGTGGAGCGTCGCCTCGGACGCGTCGAGGAGGCCCACCGCCGGGCGGGCCCTCAACGCGCGCTCGTCGAACCCGGCGCCGCCGGTCAGTCCCGTCAGGGGGTCGATGGACTCGCGGGCGGCCACGTCCAGTCAGCCTAGCGGGCCTTCGAGCTGGAATCCAGTAGGGGTGCGCTAAATCCGTTATTTGTGCGAATCGCCTCCCGGCCCTTTCTTGACGGGTCGGCGGGGCGACCCTCACCGTGTCCCCCCATGGACCGGCGCGTCTCCTTCCTCCTGCTCTTCGTGCTCGCGATCGGGCTGATGGGCGTCGAGCGGCCGCCGTGGCACCCGCGCCGGCGACCCCACCCGCGGCCCAACCGGCTCGCGATGCAGCGAGTGCGCCTCGCGGAGTGGCCGGACGAGCCGCCCTCGCCGGAGGCGGTCGATCCGGCTCGCTTCGCCGAGGCGCTGCGGCAGATCTGTGGCTGGATGCCCCCGGGCCGGGCGACGCGCTACACCGGGTTCATCCTCGAGAGCGCGGCCGAGTTCGAGGTCGACCCCTTCCTCCTCGCGGCGCTCGTCTACCGAGAGGGTCGTTGTCGCAGCGACGCGGAGGAGGGCGAGCGTGGCTCGGGCCTGGGCCTGACCCTCATCGACAGCCGGATGTACTGGGACAACGTGCGCCACGGCACGCTCCGCTACCACGTGCACGAGGACGGGCGCTGGGTGGAGCGCACGCGGCAGGTCGATCGCTTCCCGTTCAACGGCCCGCGCCTCAGCCAGCCCGACTCGAACGTCTACTTCGCGGCCGCGCTCCTCGCGATGTGGCGCGAGCAGGCGCCGAGCCTCCGGGAGGCCTTCGAGCAGGAGCCCTACCGTCACTTCGTCTCGCACTTCGTGTGGGGCGATCGGGTGCGCAGCCACCGCCAGGAGGACCGCATCCTCACCGAGCGCCGGCGCCTGCTCGAGTACTACGGCGCGCACTCGGGGATGGCGCCGATCGCCTGGGGCGGGGTCGAGCTGGGCTGCCCGCTCGGCGGCTGCCCGCGCGTGATCAGCAGCTACCTCGGGAGCGAGCGCGAGGACGGCGCGCGCCACCACCGGGGGGTTGATCTCGAGAGCCTCCCTGGCGAGCCGGTGCACGCGGTGGCCGACGGCCTGGTGGTCTTCGCGGGCGTGGACCTCCCCGGTCACCAGTCGCACCGGCAGGTGCGCGCGGCGTCGGAGTACGAGGAGATCGGCCGGCAGAACCTCGGCGCGGGCGGGCGCTACGTCTGCGTGCGGCATCGCCGGCCGGGCGATCTGCCCAACCTCCGGAGCTGCTACATGCACCTCTCCGAGGTCCACGTGGCCTACGGCGACACGGTGGAGCGCGGCCAGATCATCGGCACGGTCGGCCGCACCGGGATGGAGCGCTCGGCCGCGCACCTGCACCTCGAGCTGCACACCGATCACCTCGAAGACCCGAGCGAGATCCTCTACGGCCTGCTGCTCGGCGACCGCGACAGCGATCCGATGCCCTGAGCTCATGCCGGCGGCGGCTCGGCCGGCTATGGTCGGCGCCATGGTGGTCATGGTGGTGGGCGGCGGGGCGCGCGAGCACGCCCTCGCGTGGAAGCTCGGGGCCTCGCCCGACGTGCGCGAGGTGATCTGCGCGCCCGGCAACGCGGGCACGGCGCGGGTGGCGCGGAACCTCCCGGTCCAGGCGAGCGACGTCGCGGGGGTCGTCGCGGCGGCGCGCGCCGAGGGGGTCGATCTCGTGGTGGTCGGGCCCGAGGCGCCGCTCGTCGCGGGCTTGGTGGACGCGCTCCGCGAGGCCGGGATCGACGCCTTCGGCCCGGACCGCGCGGCGGCTCGCCTCGAGGCGTCGAAGGGCTTCAGCAAGGACTTCATGCAGGAGCACGCGATCCCGACCGCGGCCTACCGGGTGTTCGACGATCCCGAGGCGGCCAAGGCGTGGGTGCGCGAGCTCGACGCGCCCATGGTGGTCAAGGCCGACGGCCTCGCCGCGGGCAAGGGCGTCGTGGTCGCGGACGACGTGCCCCAGTCGCTGGCCGCGATCGACGCGATGATGGTCGAGCGCGCGCACGGGGAGGCCGGCGCGCGCGTGGTGGTCGAGGAGCGGCTGAGCGGCCCCGAGATCAGCTACCACGTGATCGCGGACGGCGAGCGCTACGTGGCCCTCGCGGCGGCCCAGGACCACAAGCGCCTCGGCGACGGCGACGCCGGGCCCAACACCGGCGGGATGGGGGCCTACTCGCCGCCACCGTTCTTCGACGCGGGGATGGAGGCGTTCGTCCGCGGCCGCGTCATCGAGCCGACCCTCGAGGGCATGGCGCGGCGCGGCAGCCCGTTCCGCGGCGCGCTCTTCGTCGGGCTCATGGTCCACAACGGCGAGCCGCGGGTGCTCGAGTACAACGTGCGCTTCGGCGACCCCGAGACCGAGATCCTCATGAGCCGGCTCGGCGACGACGCGCTCCCGCTCCTCCGCGGGGCGGCCCGCGGCGCGCTCGACGACCGCGCGCCGCGCTGGGCCGCGCCCTGCGCGCTCGGGGTGGTGATGGCGTCCGAGGGCTACCCCGGGGCCTACCCGAAGGGGCGCCCGATCCACGGCCTCGACGCGGCCCGCGCGATCGAGGGCGTCCAGGTCTTCGAGGCGGGGACCCGGCGCGAGGGCGACCTCACGGTGACCGCGGGCGGCCGGGTGCTCTGCGTGACCGCGACCGGCGACGCGATCGACGCGGCGGCGGAGCGGGCCTACCGCGCGGTCGACGCCATCTCCTTCGAGGGCGCGCAGCATCGGACGGACATCGGCTGGCAAGCCCGCGCTATCCTCGGGCCGCGATGAGCACCAAGCGCGAGCAGATCGACGCGATGGTCGACGAGGTCCTCCGGCCGCTCCTCGAGCGCGACGGCGGCGGGATCGAGGTCGAGGCCTACGAGGGCGCCGTCCTGACGCTGCGGCTGACCGGAGCGATCGCGGGCTGCCCCGGGACGCCCTACGTGAAGCGCCACGTCATCGAGCCGGCGATCCGGCGCGCGGTCGGGCCCGACGTCGAGGTCGTCTACCAGCGCGGCTGAGCGCCCCGGCCGGCTGAGCCCGGCCGGCTGAGCCCGCCCGGCTGAGCCCCGGGGTCGGTGGGCGGAGCGGCTCAGAGCTCCTCCAGCCACCCGGCGCGCGCGTCCGGGAACGCGTCGACCTCCGGCACGTAAGGCTTGAGATCGAGGACGGGCGTTCCGTCGAGCAGGTCGATCCGCGCGAGGTGGACGACGCGCCCCTCGACCCCGGTGATCCGCGCCGCGCTGAGGCCGATCGGGTTGGGCCGGTGGGGCGCGCGCGTCGCGAAGAGGCTGCGTGGGACGCCGGGGCCGCGCGGCGGCACCACCGTCGGGTTCCAGCCGTCGTTGAGGTGGAGCCAGGCGAGCACCCAGACGCGCTCGAACCCCGCGAGGTCGGCCAGCGCGCGCGGATCGATGGCCTGGAACAGCTCGATCCGCGCCGCCTCGTCGGGCCGCAGCGACGGATCCGCCGGGACCGCGGCCTGGCGCGGGGTCCCGTGCCGCTCCTCGTGGGGCGAGCGCACGAGCCCGATCGGGCGGAGCGCGATCGTCTCGGGGAACGGCGCGCCTCGGGTGTAGGCGCGGGGCGGCGGGGTGCGGGCCATCGCGAGCAGATCCTTCGTCGGTGCGGGAGGGTACACTCGACGAATGCGTGGGGGTCCGTTGCTCAGCCTCTGGGCTCTCTGCCTGCTCGGGTGCCACGACGAACCGTCGCTCCTCGTCGTGCAGCTCCAGTCCGACTACGCGGCGGGGATCGAGGTCGACCGAGCTTCGCTGGAGCTGCTCCGCGACGGGGCTCGGGTGGCCGAGGCCGAGCGCGCGCTCGACGTCGGCGACGGCCTGCTGACCGGAGTCGTCGTCGGTGAGCTCCGCGGGCTGCAAGCGGGGACGTATCGGGCGAGGATGAGCCTCGGGCGCGACGGCCTGGAGCGCGCGCGGGGGGAGCTGGTGATCGACCACTCGGGGGGCGCGCTCGCGGTGACGGTCCGGATCGACGCGCGCTGCGAGGGAGTGGAGTGCCCGATGCCCGGCGACGACGCGACCCTCGCACAGTGCCGCGACGGTCGCTGCGTCGATGAGCGCTGCGGCCCGGACACCCCTGACCTGTGCCCGGACCCGACCTGCGCGATCGACGCCGACTGCGCCGCGAGCACGGCCTGCGGCCAGGCGCGCTGCGTCGCCGGGGGCTGCCAGGAGGTGCTCGACGACGAGGCCTGCGCCGCGGGCGAGCGCTGCGTGCGCGACGTGGGCTGCTACCCGGACGGCGGGACCTGTGCGAGCGACCTCTCCTGCGGTCTCTTCGACCCGACGTGCCTCGGGGGGTTGGCCCGGCGCTGCGCCCTCTTCGGGCTCCAGGACGACCGAACGGCCGCGCTCGTGATCTACGACCCCGACACCGGCGCCAGCTGCGCCGCGGCCACCGTCGACCGCTTCCCCGGAGCGTTCAGCGGCGTGCCCGTCCTCTTCGGTGCGGGCATGGCGCTGTCGAGCCCGGCCGGGGACACCTGCGGGACGTGGGAGGGCTCCCTGGACACCGGCCGGGGCATCGCGGTGCCGTCACCGTGCGGGCTCCCGGCGCCCCTCGCCGACGGCAGCCTCGCCTGGGTCGAGCAGGCCACGGACGGCGAGGGGATCCTGCGCCGGCCGGGTGCGTCCGACTTCCGGTTCTCGCTCCCCCAGGGCTGGGGCCTCCTGTTCGGGCTCCGACCCGGGTGGATCGCGTTGCAGATGCGCGACGACACGTTGCTCCCGATGGACCTCTCCACCGGCGCCATCGGCGCGGCGCTGCCGGGCCCCACTCGGCCGCAGGGGGTGTCGCAGGCCGGGGACGGCTCGCTGCTCTACCTCGTCGATGAACCCGAGCTGCAGGTGATCCACCTCGGACCGGATGGGACGGAGACCCGTAGGGTCCCCCTGACGGGGCTGCCCGGCCTGGCGTTCAGCGCCGCCTACGTCGGCGTCGGGTGCGTACTGTGAGCGGTCCGACGAATCGGATTTTGACACCGCGCGCGCAGGCCCTGTATCAAGGCGCATGGCCTTGATCGAGACCGAGGAGGCGGCGCGGCGCCTCGCGCGCGCGATCGCGAGTGACCTTTCCCTCTACAACGAGGAGAAGATCGTCAAGGGCGTCCAGGGGGACAACCTCTTCGACGAGCTCGCGGAGGAGATCGAGGAGGGGCGCGCGCTGTTCAAGAGCCGCGTCGCGCCCGACCTCTACCAGAAGAACTTCTACGACCGCGCGATCATCGACATCCTGGTCCGCTCCAAGGGCCACGTGCAGTCGAAGCTCTGGTAGCGGAACCCCGAGGCCCGGCCGAGGGCGAGCCCCGCGTCTACGTGGTCGCCCCGTCCGAGGCGGGCGAGCGGCTCGATCGCGCCCTCGCGGCCCGCGACCCGACGTGCTCGCGCGCGACGCTGCAGCGCTGGATCAAGGACGGCCGGGTCACCGTCGACGGCGTGCCCGCCGCCCCCAAGACCAAGCTGCGCGAGGGGCAGCGCGTCGAGGTGCGGCCCGCGCCGCCCCCGCCGTCCGACGCGACCCCCGAGGACCTGCCGCTGACCGTCCTCTACGAGGACGCGCACCTGCTCGTCGTCGACAAGGCGGCGGGGATGGTCGTCCACCCGGCCCCGGGCCACCCCGGCGGGACCCTCGTCAACGCGGTTCTCGGTCGATATCACGGTCCGGGGGCCGCCCTCGAGGGGGACGACCCGCAGCGTCCGGGGATCGTGCACCGCCTCGACGCCCTCACCAGCGGGGTCATGGTGGTCGCGCGCACCCTCGAGGCGAAGGCGGGCCTCGTCGCGCGCTTCCAGACTCACGACATCGACCGCTTCTACCTCGCGATCGCGAGCGGGCGCCCCCCGGACGAGGTGACCTACGACACGCTCCACGGCCGCCACCCCCGGCACCGCAAGCGGTTCTCGTCGCAGGTCCGCGAGGGCAAGCGCGCGGTGACCCACGTCGTGACGCTCGAGCGGCTGCACGGCGCGGCGCTCGTCCGCTGCACGCTCGAGACCGGTCGAACTCACCAGATCCGCGTGCACCTCGCGGACGCCGGGTTTCCGCTGATCGGCGATCCGGTCTACGCACGCGCGCCCCGTGACCCGCGGCTCCGCGAGGCGGCGCGGGCGCTCGGCCGGCAGGCGCTGCACGCGGCGCGGCTGGGCTTCGAGCACCCGGTCACCAGGGAGCGGCTGACCTTCGACGCTCCACCGCCGCCCGACTTCGAGGCCGCGCTCGACGCTCTGCGCGAGGACGGTCGACGCGAGGACGGTCTGCGCGAGGACGGGCTGCGCGAGGACGGGCCGCGCGAGGACGGGCTGCGCGAGGCGTAGGCCTCGGGGCCGGAGGATTCTCGAGGAGCGATGCGCCCCGCAGCGCGGGCCTCCTGGCCGTGAGGCGCGCGGGGAGGTTCTTCAACGGGCTGTCAGGCCTCGATGAGCTCGAGGAGGCCCTTGGCGTTGGCCTCCATGTCGATGTTGCGGAACACGACCACCGTCGTCTCGGCGGTGGACCGCTTGCAGATGTCTGCGATGGCCTCGACCGAGTCCTCGTCGTAGCGCGAGCGGTGGCCGGCGGGGCCGGGCAGGGTGAGGTAGGCGAAGCCGCCCGACGGCGCCTCCGCAAGGGTGAGCGGCTCGCGCGCTGCGGTCGCCCCGGCTGCCTCGCAGATCTTCTCCACGTTGGCGGGCTTCCAGTGCGGCGCGTCCAGGACGGCCCGCGGGGCGCCCTTCGGGAGGCTGCTCAGGAGCTTCTTGGCCCGCCCCGCGACCGCGCGGTTGTAGGCGACCTCCTCCGGCACGCGGAAGACCAGCGCGAGCGCGCTGAGCTTCTTGCAGAACGAGAGGATGTTCTTCATGTGCTGGTCGTTCTCGCCGCTCGCCGCGAAGCCCGACGCGCCGAGCTCCGCCGGCGCGAGCACGGTGAAGACGAAGCCCTCGGGGGCTTCGCGCAGCATGCGGCGGACGGTCCCCGTGCCGGGGATGCCGATCTCCGTGTCGGAGATCTCCACCGCCATGAACTCGTTGAGATAACGGCTGACGGCGATGGGGAAGCCAGAGCAGGCGACCACGAACATGCGCGGGAGAGTACCCAGATCCGTGGTGCGATCCTATGAGCTTGATTCGCGACCTCACGCGGCGAGCCTCCAGGGCCGGTCGTGGGCGATCGCCGGCGCCCCGGAGCGCGCGCGGGCCAGGGGTGACGAAGACTATCGCCGCGTGGCCCGCATCCGGTACGATCTCACGATGCTTGGCCTCCCGGCCCGCGGTTGGCGCGGCGCGGCGTGGCGGCGGCTGGTCGCCGTCGCGGTCTGCGCGCTGTGCCTCGGCGCGGCCACCCGCGCGGGAGCCCAGGAGCGCCGCTTCGAGATGCAGCTGTTCCTCCCGCCGGCCGGCGGCGGGGCGACGTTCGGCATCGACCGCACCGACACCCCGCGCCACCTGAACGCGGTCTTCGGCGTCGCGGGCAGCTACGCGCTCGAGCCGTTCACGCGCGGCGAGCTCCCCGGCCTCGAGGCCCAGCCGGTCGTACGCCACCTCATCCAGCTCGAGGCGATGGCCGCGCTCGGCCTCTTCGAGTTCCTCGAGCTCGGGGTGATGGTCCCCGTCGGGATCATCGACGCGGCCGACGGCCAGGCCGACACCCCCGCGTCCTTCTCGAGCTACAGCCTCAACGCCGGGCTCGGGGACGTGCGGCTCAGCGCGAAGGTGCCGATCGTCCGCGGCGACTTCTCCTTGGCCGCGCGCTTCCTGACCCACCTGCCGACCGGCGACTTCAACAACTACCTCGGCATGGAGTACTGGATCGCGACCCCGAGCGTCCTGCTCGGCTTCGATCCCGGGCCGCTCACGATCTCCTCGGAGATCGGCTACCGCCTGCGGCAGCGCCGCGCGATCGCCGGCTTCGAGCAGGACGACGAGCTCCTCGTCTCGCTCGGCGTGACGGTCCCGGTGGTCGAGGAGCTCGAGCTGATCGGCGAGACCCAGCTCCGCGTCCGCACCGACGGGCGCAACGCGGAGCGCAGCGTCATCGACTTCCCGTGGGAGGTCGACGCGGGGGTGCGCATCCACCCCGCTCGCGGGCTCTCGATCGAGGTCGGCGCGGGCACGGGGATCCTCGCCGGCTGGGGCACGCCGCCGCTGCGCGTCCTCGCGACCCTGCGCTTCGCGACCGACCAGGGGCAGGAGTGCCCGGCCGGACCCGAGGACTTCGACGGCTTCGAGGACGGCGACTTCTGCGCCGACCCGGACAACGACGGCGATCAGATCGAGGACGCGGTCGACGAGTGCGTCAACGACGCGGAGGACCACGACCGCTTCGCGGACGATGACGGCTGCCCTGACACCGACAACGACGCGGACGGGGTGAGCGACGCCGAGGACGCTTGCCCGACCCAGTCCGAGGACCGCGACGGCTTCGCCGACGACGACGGCTGCCCCGAGCCGGACAACGACGAGGACGGCGTGGCCGACGGGCTCGACCGCTGCCCGATGGAGCCGGAGGATCGCGACGGCTACGAGGACGAGGACGGCTGCCCGGAGCCCGGCCCCGAGGCCGCCTCGGTGACCGTGACCGACACCCGCATCCTCATCTCGGAGCGCATCTACTTCGACTTCGATCGCGACACGATCCGGCAGGTCTCGGCCCCGATGCTCGACGAGGTGGCGCGGGTGCTCCGTGAGCTGCCCGCGTCGCTGCGCGTGCGGGTCGACGGCTACACGGACACCGAGGGCGTCCGCGCGTACAACGTCGACCTGAGCTACCGGCGGGCGCGGGCGGTGGTGGAGTACCTCGTGGGCCGCGGCGTCGCGCGCTCGCGCCTCGAGTACCGCGGCTACGGCCCCGACAACCCGGTGGGTCCCAACGACTCTCCCGAGGGCCGGGCCCTCAACCGGCGCGTCGAGTTCACGATCCTCCAGGAGGGCGAGAGCGCGGGCGACGGGCGGCGCCGCGGGCGGTGACGCGGCGTCGGGCGATCGTCCTCGCGGTGACGCTCGGCGCGGCCGCGGTCCTGTCGGGCTGCCCCGGCCTCGACGCCGGCCGGACGCCCGAGTCGACGCTCTCCGCCTTCGCGGGCGCGCTCCGCGAGGGGCGCACCGGCGACGCCTACGGGCTGATGAGCGAGGACTACCGTCGCCGCGTCAGCCCCGAGGAGTTCCGCCGCTTCTTCGAGGACAACCCGGTCGAGGTCCAGCAGGCCGCGCGGGCGCTCTCGCGGCAGCGGGGCCGCACCGAGCAGGAGGCCACGGTCGAGTACGGCGAGGGCGAGCGCGTGCGGCTGCTGCGCGAGCGCGGCGAGTGGCGGGTCGCCACCGACGTGGTCGACTTCTACGACCAGTCGAGCCCGCGGGCCGCCCTGCGATCGTTCGTCCGCGCGATGGAGCGGCGCCGCTACGACGTGGTGCTCGCCCTGATCCCGGAGGCGGACCGCGAGGGCATGACCCCGGAGCGGATGCGCGAGTCCTGGGAGGGGGAGGGGCGCGAGGAGGTCGAGCGCCTGCTGGCGAACCTGCGCGCGGCCCTCGACAACCCGATCGAGGAGGTCGGGGACCGGGCCACGATGGGCTACGGGGACCGCTTTCGCGTCCAGTTCCTCCGCGAGGATGGCGAGTGGCGTATCGAAGACCCCGACTGACGCGAACCCTGGTACCATCCGGCGGTCGTGAGCGCGGGAACCGTCGGTTCACAGGACCTGGACACGCGCCTCCTCCGGTTCCGTAGCAGGCCGGGCGAAGAGGACGCGGTGCGACTGGTGGAGGCGCTGCTCGAGGCGGGCCGCGCCCCGGACGCGCGTGACGTGGCCGCGGCCGCGCTCAAGCGCGATCCGAACGACGGGCGCCTGCTCGTGGCCGATGGCCGCGCGCGGTTCGCGGCCGGCGATCTGCTGGGGGCCCAGGCCGCGCTCCTCAAGGCCGCGCGCGCGCTGCCCAAGAACAAGGAGCCCTTCCGGTGGCTCGGCGAGGTGCTCCTCAAGCGCGGCGACCCCCAGCGCGCGGTCAAGGTGCTCGAGCGCGCGCAGGCGATCGATCGCGCGGACCCCGACGTCCAGAAGCTGCTCGAGCGTGCGAGCCGGCTCGAGCGCGTCGCGGCCGGGGTGAGCGAGGGGCTCGATCCCGAGCCGCCAGCGCCGATCCCGCCGCCGCCGTCCCGAGCGCCCGCGACCCCGCCGATCGGCGCCGACGAGCCCGAGGAGCGGACGGTCATCCGGCGCGATCTGACCGAGCAGCTGCGCTCGCTCACCCAGAGCGAGAAGGGCGCGCCGGCGGTCGAGGCGCCGCCCGCCCGCCGCAGCGCGAAGGGCTTCGAGGACAAGCCGACCAACCCGATGCCGGGCCTCGGTCAGCCGGCGCAGCGCCCGGGCCGGGTCAAGAAGACGATGGCGTTTGGGACGCCCTCGGAGCGGGCCGCTGCGTCACCGCCGGGGCCGCCCGCCGGCCTGGCCGCGCCGCCCCCGCCGCGGGCCAGCGCGCCTCCGCCGCCGCTCCCCGCGCCGCCGCGCACCGCGACCTCCCCCGGCGCGGCCCGCGCGCCGATGCCGCCGCCTCCCCGGCGCAGGCTCCCTTCCGAGGACAAGCCCACGGCGGGGCCGGTGTCGGCCGCTCCCGTGTCCACCGGCCTCGCGCCGGCGAGCTCCCGGTCTGCCTTCGAGGCGACCGAGGGCGAGATCGACGACGCGCTCGGCAACCTCCAGTCGTCGTCGCCCTCGAGCGCCGGCGATCCGGCGCCCTGGGACGCGATCGACGATCCCTTCGCGCCGCCTGGCCGCGCGGCCCCGCTCGGGGTGGCGGCGCCCGAGCTCTCGACGCCCGCGCTCGACGCGCCCTCCGCGCCGCCCCGGCCGGCCGCGCCGCCCGAGGTGGCCCACGACCCCTTCGCCGCGTCCGCGCCGTTCTCGCCGCCGGCTCCCGAGCCCGGTCCGCCGCCGGTGAGCCCGCTCGCGTCGCTCTCGGGCGATCGGCCGCGTGCCGACCTCGCCGACGCGCCGGCGATCGCGCCGGCCGCCTCGCCCGAGCCCTTCGACGTGCCGCCCGCCCAGGGCGCCGAGGACGTCGACGACATCCTGGAGATGCTCCGGGAGAAGGGGCTGTTCGAGCCCCCGGGCGACGACAAGGTCGCGTGGGCCGGGCGCAAGGAGGTTCGCGCGACCCAGGGGAGCGGCACCCGGATCGGCCTCTGGATGGGGCTCGCGTGGGTGCTCGCGCTCGGCGCGGCGGGCGGCGGCTACTACGGCTGGACGCGCTACGTCGAGCACCGCCACGGCCAGGCCCGCGAGCTCGTGGAGGCGGCCACGGGCGAGGCCTACGACGGAGATCACGAGCACCTCGTGGACGCGGAGCGCCACCTCCGCGAGGCGCGCGATCTCGACCCGCACGACACGAGCGGCCCGACGCTCATGCTCTTCGTGCACTCGCAGCGCGCGCTCGAGGACGGGGCCTTCGAGGCGGGCTTCCTCCAGCCCACGATCCAGTTCGCCGAGCAGATGCAGAGCGAGGAGCTCGACGCCTACCTCGACATGGCGCGCGCGGTGGTCTCGGCCGCAGGCGGCGGGCACGAGACCGCGCGCGAGCACATCGGCGCGGCGCTCGAGGCGCGCCCGCGAGACCCGGCGATCCTCTACCTCGCGGGGCGGCTCGAGCAGCGCCTCGGGGTCGAGGAGGCGCTCAGCCACCTCGAGGCGGCGAGCGAAGGCGAGGCCCGCCTCAACGCGCCGCGCATCGCGCTGGCCGAGGCGCGGTGGGACGCGGGGCAGGCAGACGAGGCGCTCGCGCTCATCGACCAGGTCCTCGAGAACGACGGCGAGCACCTGCGGGCGACCCTCTGGCGCACCTACATGACGAGCGACGATGAGGAGCCGGCGGACGCGCTCGCCTCGCTCACCCCGCTCGACGAGCGCGTGCAGCAGCACGGCGCCCCCACCGACCGGGTGCTCTACGAGCTCAGCCGCGCCCGGCTGCTCCGGCGCAGCGGGGAGGCCGACGATGCGCGCGAGGCCGCCGATCTCGCCTTCCGCGCGGGCGCGAGCGAGCCTCGGCTCCTCGCCCTCATGGCCACCGAGGGGCGGCGCGCGGGCCGCCTCGCGCCGGCCGAGGTGGCGGCGCGCAACGCGGTGCGCGGCGCGCCCTCGAACCCCGACTTCCGCAAGCTCCTGGCCGAGATCCAGCTCGCGCGGCGCGATGGCCGTGGCGCGCTCGCGACCCTCGCGGAGCTGGCTGCGGACGACCCGGACGTGATCGAGATGCGCGCCGAGGCGGCGCTTCTCCTCGGCACCGACGAGGCCCTGCGCGCCGCGGCCGAGGGGCTCGACGCCTACGTCGCCGCCCGCTCCGAGGGCGGCGGCGAAGGCGAGGGTGAAGGCGAGGGCGAGGGTGAAGGCGACGGTGAGGCGGTCGACCAGGGAGGCGCGAGCGTCCGCGTGCGCGCGCTCCGCATCCGCATCCACGTGCTCCTCGGCGAGGCCCGCGCGATGATGCGGGACGCGCGGCGGCTGCTCCAGGAGGCGCCCGGCGACCCCGACGCGTCCCTCGCGCTCGGCGAGGCCGCCCTCCGGATCTTCGACGCGGACACCGCGCTCGAGGCGCTCGACCAGGCGGCCGCGGCCGACCCCGACAGCGTGGACGCGCAGTACCTCCTCGGGCGCGCGCGGCGGATGGCCGGCGACGGCGAGGGCGCGGAGCAGGCGCTGCGTCGCGCGGTCTCGCTCTCGCCCGACTACACCGACGCGCGCATCACCCTCGGGAGCCTCCTGCTCGACCTCGGCGACTACGAGGCGGCCAACGAGGTCTACGGGCACCTCGCGCGCAGCGCGCTCAGCGCGAGCGGCAGCCGCAGCGCGATCGCCGGGCGCCTCGGCAAGGCGGAGGCCCTCGTCGGCCTCGGCCGCCTCGACGACGCCGACACCCAGATCGAGGCGCTGTCCGAGGGGGCCCTCGAGACGCCGTCGGCGCGGATGACGCTCGCGCGGCTCCGGCTCGCCCAGGGCCAGGCGGGCGAGGCGCTCCGCGTGCTCCGCCCGCTCGCCACCTCGGAGGAGGGGGCCAACGCCACTGTGCTCGCCCTCTACGGCGACGCGCTGCTCGCCGCGCGGCAGGTCGGCCCGGCAGGCGAGGCCTACGAGTCCGCGGTGCAGTCGGACAGCGGCTCGCCCGAGGCGCTGATCGGCCAGGCCGACATGGCGGTCCGGAGCGAGCGGCCCAACGACGCGATCGAGCTGCTCGACCGGCTCGACCGGGTCCTCGAGCAGCGCATCCGACCGCCGCGGCTTCGCGCGCGCGCGCTCACGCTGCGGGGCCGCGCCCTCGTGCAGGCCGGGCAGGACACCGCCGGCGCGGCGGCGCTGCGCTCCGCCATCGCGCTCGAGGTCGCGCCGGCCGAGGCGCACTTCTTCCTCGGTGAGGCGCTGAGCGGCGGCAACTCGCCCGACGCGCGCGCCGCCTACGAGCGCTACCTCGAGCTCGACCCCGAGGGTGCGTTCGCGGCCCGAGCGCGGCGCGCGATCCGCTGAGCGGCCAGCGGGGCGGCGCATGGACACGGAGCCGGGGCCGGGCGAAGACGACTTCCCCGCCACCCTCGGCGGCGGTGACGCCCTCGCGGCCGCCGAAGGCCCGCCGCGCCTGGCCGGCGACACCATCGGGTCGCTGATCGTGCTGCGACAGCTCGGCGAGGGCGGGATGGGCACCGTCCTGGCGGCTTACGACCCCGAGCTCGACCGCCAGGTCGCGGTGAAGCTGCTGCGTCGCGGCGAGGTCCCCGACTCGCAGAAGGCGCAGCTCCGGATGCGCCGCGAGGCCCAGGCGATGGCGCGCCTCACCCACCCCAACGTGCTGCCGGTGTACGAGGTCGGCAGCCACGATGGGGAGCTGTACCTCGTGATGGAGCTGGTGGACGGCCCGAGCCTCGACGGCTGGCTCGAGGCCGAGCCGCGCACCCTGGACGCGATCCTCGAGATGCTGCGGGGGGCGGCGCGCGGGCTCGCGGCCGCGCACGAGGCGGGGCTCGTGCACCGCGACTTCAAACCGGAGAACGTGCTCGTGGGCTCGGACGGCCGTCCTCGGGTGGCCGACTTCGGCATCGCGGGCGTCGCAGGCGGCCCCGCCCAGGCCGGCGAGCGCTTGGCGGTCGACGACTGGTTGGCCGCGATCCGCGAGTCGGCCCTCGACTCCGCCCTCACGAGGCCCGGGGCGGTGCTGGGGACGCCGGCATACATGGCCCCCGAGCAGCTCGCCGGTGAGCGGGTCGACGGCCGGGCCGACCAGTTCGCCTTCTGCGTCGTCGCGTGGGAGGCGATCTACGGGGAGCGGCCGTTCGGCAACTCGATGCAGGCCTATGTCGCTGGCCTGATCGGGGGCAAGCCGCTCGCGCCGCCGCCTGACGGCGTCGCCCCGCGGTGGGTGGCGGAGGCCCTGATGCGCGGCCTGTCGCTCGAGCCGGACGCGCGCTTCGCGAGCATGGAGGAGCTGCTCGAGGCCCTCGAGCCGGCGCCGCCCTCGGCCGCGCGGCGGTGGCTCCCGTGGGGCGTCGCGGCGGTGGTGGCCCTCGCGGCCGCGGCCGGGGTCTTCGCGCTCCGCGCGCCCGCCGAGGATCCCTGCCCGCCGCCGCCCCTCGACGGGGTGTGGGGAGCGCCCGAACGCGCCGCCCTCGAGGCGCGCTTCCGCGCGAGCGGCCTGCCGTTCGCCGAGGGGACGTTCCACACGACCGCCGGCATCCTCGATCGCTACGCCGAGGAGCTGACCCGGGCGCACGTCGAGGCGTGCCGCGACAGCGCCGTCCGGCACGCGCAGTCGGACGAGATGCTCGACCTGCGGATGGCGTGCGTGGAGACCCGGCGTCGTGAGCTGGACGCGCTGGTCGACGCGCTCGGCGAGGTCGAGGCGGGGAGCCTCTCGCGGGTCGTCGGCGAGGCGGAGCGGTTGCCTCAGCTCGCGGCCTGCGAGGATCCCGACGCGCTCGGGCGCGTGCCGCTGCCGGAGGACCCGGCGGTGCGGCGGCGGGTCGCCGAGGCGCGGGGCCAGCTCGCGGAGCTCCGGGCGGCGGCGGTGACGGGGCGCGCCACCGAGGGGCTCCGTCGGATCGAGGGTGCGCTGCCCGGCGTCGAGGAGCTGGGGTATCCGCCGCTCCACGCGGAGGCGCTCCGGGTGTACGCGTCGCTGCTCCACCGCGCGGGACGCACCGACGAGGCGATCGAGGTGCTCGACCGCACGATCTCCGCCGCGGCGCGCGCGGGCCACGAGCGGCTGGTCTTCGACGCAGCGAACCACCGCGCCATGCTCTTCGCGGTGGGCCGCCGGCGGGCCCCCGAGGTGCTGGCGCAGGCGGGGCTGCTCGAGGCCCTCGCCGCTCAGAGCGGCGACCCGCGCGCCGACTCGGACCTCCACCAGGCGCTCGCGATCGCGCGCTACTCGGTCGGCGACATCGAGGGCGCGATCGACGAGCAGCGGCAGGTGGTCGCGCTGCGCCGCGAGGCGGGAGAGTCGCCCCAGCGGATCGCGTTCGCGCGCGCGAACCTCGGCGCGTTCCTCAAGGACGCGGGCAGGCTCGCGGAGGCCGAGGACGAGCTCCGGGCCTGCGAGGCGGAGATCGACGCCGCCGCGCACCCCGGCTACACGGCGGCGCGCAAGGCGCTCGGGGTGACCCTGCTCATCCAGGGTCGCGCGGGCGAGGCGCTCGCCGTGCTTCGGGCTGCCCACGAGGCCGACGCGGCCTGGCGCCCGCCCGGTCACCCCGCGCTCCTCGAGGCGCGGACCTTCGTCGCCCTCGCGCTCCTCGAGCTCCGCCTCGTCGACCAGGCGCGCGAGGCCCTCGACGTGGTCGGGGCCACCGCCATGACGCCCAACATCGATCGCGGCTGGGCGCTGCGGACCTACGGTCAGATCCTCACCGCGGCCGGGGAGCCCGAGGCCGCGGAGCGCGCCTTCGCGGAGGCGATCGACACCTTCACCGAGCTGGTCGGGCCGACCGACCGGGAGACCGGCAAGACCTGGCGGGAGCGGGCCGAGTCGCGCCTCGCGGCGGGCGACGTGGCGGGGGCCCGCGAGGCGGCGGCTCGGGCCTGGGCCAGCCTCGAGTCGAGCCGCGTGCGCCCGGACTGGGTCGTCGAGGCCTTGCTCACGCGCGCCGCGATCGAGCGCGCCGACGGGCGCGACGAGGCCGCGCTCGCGATCCTCGACGAGGCGGCCGCGCTCGCCACGCGCGAGCTGGGGCCGGCACTGCCGGTCGCGATCGAGGTCGAGGTGGCCCGGCGCGAGCTTCGGCCAGAGTCGGGGGGCCGCTCGCCAGAGGCGCTCCTCGCCGCGTCGCCGACCTACGCGGCGGGGCTGCGGGCCCGCGTGCTCAGGCTCCAGGCGGCCGAGCTGGCCGCCCAGGGGCTGGAGGCCGAGGCCCGAGCGGCCTCCCGGGCGGCGCGGGAGGCCCTCGGGCGTGGGCACGCTCTCGATCGGAGCCGCGCGGGGGCGGGTTGATCGGTGATCCCGTGGCGCACCCGGGCTATGGTCCGCGCCATGCGTTTCGAGCTGACCGAAGAGCAGACCCTCGTCCAAGAGATGGCGCGCACCTTCGCCGAGCGTGAGGTCGCCCCTCGCGCCCGCGCGCTCGACAAGGAGGGTTCCTGGCCGAGCGACCTCGTGGCGAAGATGGGCGAGCTGGGCCTCCTCGGAGTCGCGGTCCCCAGCGAGCTCGGGGGGGCCGGTGCGGACAACGTGAGTTACGCGCTCGCGATGGAGGAGATCGCCCGCGCCTGCGCCTCCACGTCGGTCATCATGAGCGTCAACAACTCGCTCGTCTGCGATCCGCTCCTCAAGTACGGAAACGACGACCAGAAGGCGCGCTTCCTCGCGCCGCTCGCGGCCGGCGAGAAGCTCGGCTGCTTCGGGCTGACGGAGCCGGCGAGCGGCTCCGACGCGTCCAGCATGGACACCGTCGCCGAGGAGGACGGCGACCACTGGGTCATCAACGGCTCGAAGAACTGGATCACGAACGGCCCGCACGCCGACGTCATGATCGTCTTCGCCGCGCACGATCGCGGGGCCGGCTCGAAGGGGACGACCGCGTTCCTGGTGGAGAAGGGCACCCCCGGCTTCAACCCGCAGCCGCGCGACCACAAGCTCGGCATCCACGCGGCGCACTCGTGCACGGTGTTCTTCGAGGGCTGCCGCGTGCCCAAGGCCAACCAGCTCGGTGACAAGGGGATGGGCTTCAAGATCGCGATGTCGACCCTCGACGGCGGCCGCGTCGGCATCGCCGCCCAGGCCCTCGGCATCGCCCGCGCCGCGCTGGAGGAGGCGGTCGCCTACGCGAAGGAGCGCAAGGCGTTCGGCGAGCCGATCGCGAACAAGCAGGCGATCCAGTTCATGCTCGCCGACATGGCGATGGAGCTCGACGCCGCGCGCCTCCTGACCCTGCGCGCGGCCACGCTCAAGGACAAGGGCGTCCGCCACAGCAAGGAGTCGGCGATGGCCAAGCTGATGGCGTCGGAGGTCGCGACCAAGGTCGCGCACAAGAACATCCAGATCCACGGTGGCTACGGCTACTCCACGGAGTACGACGCGGAGCGGCACTACCGCGACGCGCGCATCACCGAGATCTACGAAGGCACGAGCGAGATCCAGCGCATCGTCATCGCGGCGAACGTCTTGAAGGGGTAGGGAGATGTCACGACGACTCGGGTGGGCACGATCGCTGTGCGCGGCGCTCGGCATCGTCGCCGCGGGCTGCGGCGGGGGCGCGGAGGCGTCCGAGGAGCCGCAGGAGGCGCGCGAGGAGGAGACCTCGGGCGGCGACCAGAACGGCACCAGCGAGGACGGCGTCGCGATCAGCGGCCTCATGGGGACGATCCGCCGCGACCAGGTCGAGAACGCGCTCAACCCGCGCATGATGCGGTTCACGCGGTGCTTCGCCGAGCGCATGGGGGACGTCGAGTACCTCGGCGGCAGCATCCGGATGAGCTTCCGCGTCCACACCGACGGCTCGGTCGCGTGGGTCTACCCGGCCGAGACGGACATCGGCGACCGTGACACCGAGCGTTGCGTTCTCGACGTCGCCCGCGGCACGCGCTTCCCGCGCCCTCGCGGCGGCGAGGCGGAGTTCACCTGGGGGTTCGGCATGGATCCGTCCGAGGACGTGCGGCCTCCGCTCAGCTGGGACGCGAGCGCGATCGAGGCGCGCGCGAGCGATCTGCGCGGCCTGCGCGGCCAGTGCCGCGTGAGCGGCGCCCACTCCATCACCATCTACGTCGCCCCTGAGGGCGCGGTGGTCGCCGCCGGCGGCACGACCCCCGACGCCGAGTCCGACGCGGCCCTCGACTGCATCCTCGACGCGGTGCGCGCCATGACCATGCCCGACCCCGGCTCCTACGCGGCCAAGGTCACCTTCGAGGTCCGATGAATCTCGATCTCACCGAAGAGCAGGCGCTCATCCAGGCCTCGGCCCGCGCCTACGCCCAGGAGCGCATCGCGCCCCGCGCGGCCCAGATCGACGCTGACGGCGTGATCCCCGACGAGGTCCTCTCGGGCCTCGCGGAGCTCGGCCTGTTCGGGGTCAACCTCCCCGAGGAGCTCGGGGGCGCCGAGGCGGGCGTCGTCGCTTACAGCCTGGCGATGGAGGAGGTCGCGAAGGCCTGCGCCTCGACCGCGGTCACGATGGCGGTCACGAGCATGGTCGGCGAGGTGATCGCCGCCTTCGCTCGGCCCGAGGTCGCGCGCGTCTACTGCCCGAAGCTCTGCTCGGGCGCGCTCCGCGCCGGCTCCTTCGCGCTCAGCGAGCCCGAGGCGGGCAGCGACCCCGGCGCGATGCGCACGACCGCGCGCGAGGTCGACGGCGGCTGGGTCCTCGACGGCAGCAAGCAGTGGATCACGAGCGGTGACTTCGCCGGCGTCTTCGTGGTGTGGGCGCGTACCGGCGGGCCGGGGACGCGCGGCATCAGCGCCTTCCTCGTCGACGCGGACAACCCCGGCCTCAAGGTCGGCCGGCACGAGGAGAAGATGGGACTGCGCGGCAGCTCGACGACCGCGCTCCACCTCGAGGAGTGCCGGGTCGAGGCAGACGCGCTGCTCGGGGAGCTGCACGGCGGCTTCAAGATCGCGATGATGGCGCTGGACGGCGGCCGCATCGGGATCGCGAGCCAGGCGCTCGGCATCGGCGAGGCCGCGCTGGCCGAGGCCGTCGCCTACGCGAAGGAGCGCGAGACCTTCGGCACGCCGATCGCGAACCATCAGGCCATCCAGTGGATGATCGCCGACTCGCGGACGGAGCTCGACGCGGCCGCGCTCCTCACGCGCCGCGCCGCGACCCTCAAGCAGGCGGGCGGTCGGTTCTCCTCCCAGGCGGCGATGGCCAAGGCCTACGCGTCCGAGGCCGCCTGCCGCGTCTGCGACCGAGCGCTCCAGATCCACGGCGGCTACGGCTACACCAAGGAGTACGCGGTGGAGCGACACTATCGGGACGTGCGGGTCACGCGGATCTACGAGGGCACCAGCGAGATCCAGCGCATCGTGATCAGCCGAGAGCTGCTGCGGTAGCCCACTCGACACCCGCGGTCGCCGGCGCTAGGGAGGGAGGCGGCCGCGAAGGCCCGTCGCGATGCTGGACTCCGGCCATCCTCTGGTGACCCTCGCGCTGGTGCTCGGCGCCGGCATGACCGCGGGGTGGCTCGCGAAACGGATCTCGCTCCCGAGCATCACGGGCCAGATCGTCGTCGGGGTTCTCCTCGGGCCGAGCCTCATCGGCGTGATGAGCGTCGAGGCGCTGCACGACCTGACGCCGATCACCGACTTCGCGCTCGGCCTGATCGCGGTCGCGGTGGGAAACCACCTCACCGTGAAGCGGCTGCGCAGGGAGCTGCGGCGGCTCGGCTGGCTGGTCGCGCTCGAGGCGACGCTGACCCCGCTCCTCGTGTTCATCGCGATGCGCACGTTCGGCGTCCGCGACATCGGCCTCGACTGGATGCTCGGCGCGATGGCCATCGCGACCGCGCCGGCGACGATCGTCGCGATCGTCGCCGAGCTGCGGGCCCGGGGGGCCTTCGTGCGGACCCTCGTCGCGGCGGTCGCGCTCAACAATATGGCTTGCGTCGTGCTGTTCGAGGTGGCGCGCGTCTACGCCCACGTCGATCACGGCGCCGAGATGGCGCCGATGGCGCTGCTCCTCGGCCCGGGGGTCAAGCTGTTGGCGCCGGTCGTGATGGGCCTCGCGATCGCGGGCGCGTCCGTCTTGCTCACGCGGCGGGTCATGCGCTCGGAGCTCCTCGCGAGCGCCTCGGTCGTCGCGATCCTGTTCGCCACTGGGGTCAGCGAGCTGCTCCAGATCTCGCCGCTCCTGACCAGCCTCTTCGTGGGCGTCGGCCTCGCCAACTTCACCCCCGATCGCGACGAGCTCGGGCACCGCGTGTTCCGCGACTTCGAGAACGCGATCTTCGCGGTGTTCTTCACCCTCGCGGGGATGGAGCTCGACTTCGACTACCTCGTGCAGGCGGGGGGGCTTGCGGTCCTCTACGTCCTGGCGCGTGCGGGGGGCAAGCTCGCGAGCGCGTGGCTCGTGATGCGCGTCACCGGGGCGCCCGAGCCCCTCCAGCGCTACCTCGGCGCCAGCCTCATCCCTCAGGCCGGGGTGGCGATCGGTCTCGTCATGGTGGTGCGTGACGACTCGACGCTCAGCGACGTCGCGGGCCTGTTCCTCGCGGTCGGTCTCACCTCGGTGACCCTCAACGAGATCATCGGGCCGATCGCGACGCGCTGGGCGGTGCGCAAGAGCGGCGAGGCAGGTCGTGACACCCCAGGCGCGATCGATTTCCTGCGGCCCGAGCACATCGTGGTGGGGATCGAGGCGCGCGATCTGGAGGGCGCCGTCCGCGAGCTGGCGGCGAAGCTCGTCACCCTGCACGACGCCGAGCTCGACGCGGAGTCGCTCGCGGAGGAGGCGCTCGCCCAGCTCGACGGCGCCATGTTCGCCGGCCATGGCCTCGCGATCCCGCACGCGCGCGTCGGTGGGAGCGAGGAGGTGCGCGGCGTGATGGGCATCGCGCCCGACGGGCTCACCGCGCTCACCCCCGACGGCGAGCGGGTGCGCTGCGTCCTGTTGCTCGCGGTGCCCCACGGCGCGGGTGACCCGCACATCGAGGTCGCGGCCGCGCTCGGTCGGGCGATTGGCTCGGACGCGGAGCTCGAGCGCAGCCTGCTCCACGCGCCGGACGCGCAGTCGGCGTTCGAGGTGCTCCACGCGTTCGACGACCCGGACCTGAACACGGTCCTCGCGCGCCTCGACGAGGATCCGTCCTGAAGCGCGTCAGGGGGGCGGGGCGTCCGGCGCGCGTCGGTTGTCGCTGGCGACGCTCGCTGGGGTCGACGTCCATGCGTCGGCGACAAAGCCCATGCGCTCGAGGGGGACGCGCAGGTCGTCCGGCGGCGGCGCGACGATGTGGAGCGGCGCGCCGGAGTGCGGGTGCCGGAAGCGGATGTCGGCCGCGTGCAGCCCGAGCCGGATGAGGCCGAAGCGCTCGCGCGCGATGCGGTTCTCGCTGCCGTCGCCGTAGCGGGTGTCGCAGAGGATCGGGTGGGAGAGGTGCTTGAGGTGGCGGCGGATCTGGTGGAGTCGGCCGGTCTCCGGGTACGCCTCCACGAGCGTGTAGCGGTCGTGAACGACCCCGAGCGGGTTGACCTCCGTCACCGCGTCCACGCGCGGGCCCTTGGGCTTCTTCGGGACCGGGTGGTCGACCCTCACCGCCTCGTGGAGCACGCCGCGGACGATCGCGAGGTAGCGCTTGCGGATGGTCTTGTCGCGGAAGTGATCCTGCAGCATCCCGTTCGTCTGGCTGTCGAACGCGAACACGAGCGCCCCGCTCGTCGGCCGGTCCAGGCGGTGAACCGGGTGCACGTAGCGGCCGGCGAGCCTGCGCACGAGCTTCACGGCGTTGACGGGGTCGCTGTCCCAGCCCTTGTGCACGGAGATGCCCGCGGGCTTGTTGACGACCAGCATGTGGTCGTCGCGGTAGAGCTCGTCGATCCGATAGAGGTGGGCGCTGCCGTCGAGGTTCCTCATGAAGGGCCAGGGACCTTGGCGGGCCGGGCGCTCCGGTTCAACCCGCGGGGGGACCTTTGTGCTACCTCACGGGGGATGAACCGCGCCCCGGTCCCCTTCACCCCTCGCGATCCGCGCCGGCCGCCCCGGCGGCCCGGCGACCCCCGGGACTGAGCCGCCGTGCACGTCGTCATCCCCTGCTACAACGAGGCCGAGCGCATGGACGAGGCGGAGGTGGGGCGCCTCCTCGCGGATCCGGACACGCGCGTGCTCTTCGTCGACGACGGGAGCTCGGACGACACCGCCCGGGTCCTCGGCGCGATCTGCGAGCGGGCGCCCGGCGGCCGGGCCGAGCTCCTCGTCCTCGAGCGGAACCAGGGCAAGG
>JAUHXR010000119.1 GCA_030426845.1 Polyangia bacterium
CCGGGACGCCGAGCGCGCGCCGCGTCGAGGACAACCGCGCGGGTGATCCCGTCCAGGATCCCGAGGTCGGTCGCGGGGGTGAAGAGCGCCCCGCCGCGGACGAGGAAGAGGTTGCTCGTGCTGCCTTCGAGGAGCTCGCCGCCCGGGCCGACGCTCAGCGCCTCGTAGCCGCCCCGCGCCTGGGCCGAGGTGAGCGAGAGCACGTTGGGCAGGTAGTTCGAGGCCTTGGCCCCGGCCCCCGCGGTGCCGTCCAGGGCCCGGCCGCCGACCACCGTCGCGAGCTCGACCCCGTCGCGGTAGAGGCGCTCGGGCTGGGGCTTGAGGGGGAGCACGACGATCACGCGGCGCGGCTGGAGATCGGCCGGCACGGCGAGGCCCATCTCGGTGACGCCGCGGGTGATCATGATGCGCACGTAGGACTCGTCGTTGCCGCCCGCCGCGAGCCCGCGGGCGATCTCGTCCTCGAGGGTGGCGTCCGGGATCTCCAGCGGGATCGCGAGGCGGACGCACGACCGGCGGAGCCGCGCGAGGTGAGGCCCCAGCGCGAACGGACGGCCGCCGTAGGTGCGCAGCACCTCGAACGCGCCGTCGCCATAGAGGAAGCCGCGGTCGAGCACCGGGACCCGCGCCTCGCTCGCGTCCTCCACGAGCTCGCCCTCGATCAACACCGCCGCGCCCATCACGCCTCCGAGCGAACCTCACGCTCACGCCGCCACGCGCGGCGCGCTCACCCCTTGAGCTGACCGAGGAGCGCGGCCGCCTGGGCGTGCTCCGGGTCCTCGGCCACCGCGCGCTCGAGCATGGAGATCGCCTTGCGCTCATCGCCCTGCCGGGCGCTGATGTCGCCGAGGTAGAAGTAGACGTCCGCCTTGCTGATCCCCGCGTCGGGCGAGAGCTTCTGCAGGAGGAGCGCGCGGAAGGTCTTCTGCGCCCGGTCGAGGTCCCCTCGGGTCAGGCAGAGCCGCCCGAGGTCACGCAGGACGGCCACGTTGGTGAGGTCGACCTTGAACGCCGCGTCGAACGACTCGAGGGCGCCGTCGAGGTCGCCCATCGACTCCTTCGCGAGGCCGAGCCGGTGGTGATAGACGGCGACCTCCTTGTTCCGGCGCGACCCGTAGCTCGCCACGATCTGCTCGAGCACGGGGATCGCGTCGCTCTGGCGGCCGGCCGCGATGTAGAGGTCGCAGAGCGGCAACAGGACGTCGCGGTCCTCGGGGTTGAGCTGCGAGGCGCGCTCGAGGTACTGCGCGGCGGACGCCGGGTCCGACAGCGGGCCGGAGTAGAGGTCGGCGATCCGCTTGAGGAGCGCGACCTTCTCGCTGACGTCCTCGGTCTCCTCCTCGTCCATCGCGAGCATCATGGCCAGCTTGTCGGCCATCGCGTGCTTCTCGTAGTGAGCCTTGAGGCGCTCGCGCGCGTCGCGGCTCCCGCCGTCGAGCTCGTAGAGGTAGCGCAGCGCCGCCTCCGTCCGCGCAGGATCGTCGAGGCGCTCCTCCGAGAGCTCGGCGATCTCGACCGCGGTCGCGCGCGCCTCGTCGCCCTCCTGGACCGCGAGCAGCCGCTGCAGCGAGTCCGCCACCTCCGGCCACTCCTCGCGCTGGCGGTGCAGATCCACCAGCGCCTGGAGCGCCCCATGGTGCTCGGGGTCACGCGCGAGGACGCGGCCGTAGATCGCGACGCCCTCCCCCGTGTCCCCACGGTTCTCCACGTGGACCGACCCGAGCCGCACGAGGTAGGCGAGCTCCTCACCCGCCTCGCCGCGCGCCTGCGCGTCCTGGACCCGGCCCTCGAGGAGCGCGACGAGCTCGTCCCACGCCTCGCCCGACACGTAGAGCCGCTCGAGCTCGTCGAGCGCCTCGGGGTTGCCCGGATCCTCCTCGAGGATGTCCTGGAGCTGCTCGATCGCCTCGTCGCGGCGCCCGAAGCGGGACTCCGCGAGCCGCGCGAGCCGCACCCGCGCGGCGATGCGGTCGGCCGGGGTCTCGGCCACGTCGAGCCGGCGCTGCACCAGCTCCTCGAGGTCGGACCAGCGCTCGGTCTTCTCGTAGAGCCGCTCGAGCGCGTCGATGCACTCGAGGTCGGTCGGCACCTCGTCGAGCGCCCCCTGCCAGGCGTCGATCGCCTCGTCGGTGCGGTCGAGCGCCGCGTAGGTCGCGGCGAGCTGCTTGCGCTGGACGAGCCGCGCGTCGGGCTCCATCTCGACCTCGATCCGGGTCACGAGGAGCTCCGCCACGCGCTCGTGGTTGCCCGCGTCGCGCTCGAGCCGGACGAGCTGCTCGAGGCTGTTCGGGTGGCCCGCGTCGACCTCGAGGATCTTCTCGTAGCCGCGGATCGCGAGGGCGCGGTTTCCGAGCGCGCCCTCCGCGAGCTGCGCCGCCTCGGTGAGGCGCTGCTTCTTGGCGTCCTCGTCGTAGTCGACGTCGGCCCAGTGCACGAGCGCGCTCACCAGCGCGTCCTCGCGCCCCGGCTGGCGCAGGAGCTCGACGAGCGCCTCGTGGGCCTCGTGCGTGTCGGGGTCGGCCGCGATCGCGGCCCGCAGCCGCGCCTCGGCCGCCGCGGGGTCCCCGAGGTGATCGCGGTACCAGCGCGCGCTCCGCATGTTGAGGTCGCGCAGGAGCATGCGATCGAGGTCGTCGCCCTTGTCCTCGAGCACTCGCTCGACCATGCCGCGCAGCGACTCGAAGCCGCCGTCGGCCATCGGCGCGAGCCGCTCGACGTCGCTCACCAGGCCCTCGTCGCTCGGATCGAGATCGAACGCGCGCCGCAGCGCCTCGAGCGCCCGGGAGTGGTCGCCGAGCTCGTTCTCGTAGACGACGGCCTGGTCCTGGAGGAAGCGGACGCGCTCGCCGTCCGTGTCCGCGAGGTGGACCCGGACGTCGAAGAGCGCCGCGACCTTCTCCGTCGCCTGGGTCTGCCGGTAGACCGGCTCGAGCACCTCGACGACGTCGCGAGCGAGGGCGTCGTCCTCGAGGAGCGACTCCATCGCGGCCACCGCGCGCGGCTCCGACGGGTCGCGCTCGAGCACCTCGGAGAACGCGCGGAACGCGCCGCTGAGGTCGCCGAACTGCTGCTGCTTGAGGGTGCCGAGCCGCACCAGGAGCTCCGCCCGCTCGTCCGGGTCCATCGACGACTGCACGCGGCGGTCGAGGATCTCCGCGAGGTCCTCCCACGCGCTCAGCTTCGAATAGAGCCGGTCGAGCGCGCGCAGCGCCTCGTCGTCGTCGCCCGCCTGCTCGATCGCGCGGGAGTAGGCCTCGACCGCGCGCGCGTCGTCGCCGAGGTGCCCCTCCGCGATGGCCGCGAGCCGGCCGTAGAGCGCCCGCGCGACCTCGGGGTCGAGCGTGCTCGAGGCCCGCACCGCGAAGGCGTCCGCCGCGCGCTCCCACGCCCCGAGCTCGGCCGCCAGGCGCTCGATGTCGTCCGCGCTCTCCTCGTCCGAAGGCTCCTCGGCGAGCGCCGCGACGTAGGCCTCGAAGGCGGCGTCACGGTCCCCGCGGCCCGCCTCGTGGACCTCCGCGAGGCGCCGCAGCTCGACCCGCTTGTCCTCCGGGTCGTAGGCCGCGCTCACCTTCGCCGACAGCAGCGACGCGAGCTCGTCCCAGCGCTCCTGCGAGCGGAGGAGCGGCTCGAGGATCTCGCTCGCCTGCGCGCGGTAGTCCTCGAGCTTGCTGATCCGGATCAGCGCGCTGATCGCCGGCTCGAAGCGCGGATCGAGGACGAGCACCTCCTCGTAGGTCGGCAGGGCCGTCAGGACGTCGTCCATCTCGCGCTCGAGGACCTCGCCGGCGCGGAAGAGGAGCTTCACGCGCTCCTCGCGGTCCTCGTGGAGGGCCGCCTGCTGGCGCAGGTTGTCGAGCAGCTCCGGCCACATCGCCTGGCGGTCGTAGAGCCGGGCCAGCGCCTGCACCGCGTCGAGCTGCGAGGGGTCCTCGTCGAGCGCGCGGCGGTAGGCCTCGATCGCGTCGTCCGGCCGGCGCAGGTGCTCCTCGTTGAGCCGCCCGAACCGGAGCGCCAGATCGACGCGCGAGCCGGGGTCGGTCTCGATCTCGAGCCGGCGCGCGAGGATGTCGCCGAGGCGCTCGTGATCGCCCGCGGCCGCGTAGAGCCGGTCGAGCGCCTCGAGCGCCACGTCGTCCTGGTCGTCCTCCATGAGGGCCGACTGGTAGGCCTCGATGGCCCCCGCCCGGTCGCCGAGCAGATCCTCGAGCACCGAGCCGGCGCGGCGCAGGAGCTCGCCCCGCTCGGCGGGGTCGAAGGCGCGCTGGACCTTGCGGTTGAGGACGTCGACCAGCCCGCGCCAGTCGCCGACCATCGTGTGGAGCGCCTCGAGGGCGTCGAGCGGCGCGGGGTCGTCCGCGTCGATCTCGAGGAGGCGCTCGTAGGTCGTGATCGCGGAGCGTGGGTCGCCGCGCTTCTCGTCGTGCACCCGCGCGACGCGCGAGAGCAGCGCCGCCTGCACGGAGACGTCCTCCGTCTGGGCGAGGGCGTGCTCGTAGGCCTGGACGTGGGCGTCCCAGGTGCCGAGCTCGCTCGCGAGGCGGTCGACCTGCTCCCGGCAATCGAGGTTGTCGGGCTCGGCGGCCATCGCCCGCGCCCAGGCGTGGAACGCGAGCTGGCGGTCTCCGGCCCGCTCCTCGTGGAGCTGCGCGATCTGGCTCAGCAGCCGGACGAGCTCGAACCGGTCGGTGATGCTCTCGACCTGCGCCTCGTAGACCGCGATGCGCTTCCGCCACTGATCGGTCGCGAGGTAGATCGGCTCGAGGATCTGGATGATCCGCGTCTGGTGCTCCGGCGCCTGCACGAGCCGCTCGAGCGACTCCACCGTCGCGTGGTGGTGCGGGTCCTCCTGGGTGATCTCCTCGAAGACGTCGATCGCGCCGTGCGCGTCCTCGAGCCGGTCGAGGAGCACCAGGCCGAGCTGGTGCTTGAGGTCGTTCTCGTAGGGCTCGCCCGCCGCCAGCTCGATCTGGTGGCGGAGGTGATCGGCGAGCTCGGGCCAGCGCCCCTGCTCGACGAGGAGACGATCGAGCGACTCGATGGCGTGGGGATCCTCGCCGTCGATCATCAGGATGTCGCGGTAGGTGTCGACCGCCTGCTCCGGGCGCTCGAGCTGCTTCTCGAGGAGGTGCGCGCTCTTCTTGAGGAGGGCGACGCGGTCCGACTCGGCGTCCGCGACGTTGGCCTGCTCGCGGTAGAGGTCCAGCAGCTCGGTCCAGGCCCCGCGGCGCTGATGGACCGCCTCGAGCGCGATGAACGCGTCGTGGTCGGTGGAGTCGTAGGCGAGCGCGCGCCCGTAGAGCGCGGCCGCCGACTCGGCGTCCTCGGTGCGCTGGTCGAACATCTGGCCCGCGAGGAACGCGAGCCGGGCGGTCTGGTCGTCGTCGCCCGGGATGTCGTCGAGCGCCTCCTTGTAGATCTCGGCGACCCGGTCGTGCCGCTCGAGGACGCGCGCGAGGCGGCCGAGCGTCTCCCAGGTGCTCTGGTCGCGCGGGTCCTCCCGGAAGAGGCGCGCGTAGCTCTCGAGCGCGCCGTCGAGATCCTCGAGGTAGTCCTCGTGGATCTGGCCGAGGCGCGTCAGGTGCGCCTTCTTCGCGTCGATGTCGCCCTCGGCCGCGATGCGCGCCTCGAGGCACTCGGTGACCTTCGGCCAGTTCATCTGCTGGAGGAACACCGGCTCGAGGATCTCGGCCGCCGTCGCGCGGTGCTCCTCGTTGGCCATCAGCCGCTCGAGCGCGGCGATCGTCGGCGCGTGCGAGACGTCCATCGCGAGCGCGTGGCGGAACTGCTCGACCGCGGTCCACGGGTCCTCGAGCCGGTCGAGCTGGACGAGACCCAGCTCGTGGCGGAGCGCGACCGGCTCGCCGACGCCGTCCTCGAGCATGCGCTCGTAGTGCATCGCGAGGTCGGCCCAGCGCTCCGTCTTGGCGTAGAGCCGCACCAGCCCGTCGTAGGCCTCGCGCGGCTGGGTCTCGTTGAGCGCCTGGTCGTAGCAGTCGATCGCGTCCTCGAAGCGCTCGAGCTTGGTCTCGCAGAGCTCCGCGCGGCGCAGCAGGAGCGGCACGCGGTCCTCCGGGCTCATCGCGAGCTCCGTCTTGCGGCGCAGGACGTCGAGGAGCGCGGGGTGATCCTCCGCCGCGCCGATGAGCGCCTCGAGGGCGTCGAGCGCGGCCGCGTTCTCCGGCTGGATCTCGAGCACGCGCTCGTAGTAGGTCCGCGCGAGCGCGGCGTCGCCGAGCTGCTCGCGGGCCACCTCGGCCACGCGCGTGTAGGCCTCGGCCTGGAGCTCGGCGTCGAGGATCTCCGGGCCGACCTCCTGCAGGAGCGCGACGTAGTCCGCCCAGCGGCCGGCGTCGCCGGCCATCCGCGACAGCTCGCGCAGGTTGTAGCCGAGGTCGTCCTCTTGCAGCCCGGCGCGGACCGCGCGACCCTGGAGCTCGAACGCGCGGCCGGCGTCGTCGAGGCCGACGTCCGCGACCTCGGCCGCGCGCCGGAGCGAGCCGTAGACCTCCGCCGGGTCGTCGCCCTGCGCGAGCACGAGGAGCGCCACCGAGAGCGGCTCGTAGTGGGCGCTCGCCTCGTAGCGGGGCACGAGGACCCGCGCCGCGTCGATGCGCACCGGCAGCGGGTACTCGACCGACCCATCGGGCGCGGGCGGCGGCTCGCTCAACGTCGCCGCCTCGGGCAGCGCCTCGTCCGCCTCGCTCGCGTCGACCGGCGCCGCCTGGTCCTCGGGCGCAGCGCCCGTGCCGTCGGCGCGCATCACGAAGTCGAGCGCCTCGATCGCGCCCTCGTGATCCGGCACGAGGTCGAGCACCTCGGCGTAGGCTTCCACGGCGCGCTCCACCTGCCCGGTGTAGGCGCGCATGATCTCGCCCATCTGGAAGCGCACCGCCGCGCGCTGCACCGGGTGCTCGGCGAGCTCGTAGACCATCTCGGCCACCTCGAGCAGCGCGTCCCAGCGCTCGGCCTGCTCGTAGAGCCGCGTGAGGGAACCGAGCGTCTCGGCGTCGGCGCCGAACCGCGAGAGCGCGTCGTTGTAGGCCTCGATCGCGCGCTCCGGATCGTCGAGCTGCTGCTCGTAGATCGCGCCGATTCGCTTGGCGATGTCGCGCTGCTCGTCGGGATCGGTGACGGTCTCATCGCGGCGCCGCAGCACCTCGATGAGGTCCTTGTGGCGCCCCTCCTGCGTGTAGAGGCGCTCGAGCGCCCCCATCGCGTCGATGTCGCCCGGATCGACCTCGAGCCGCCGCTGGTGCGCCTCGATCGCGCCGGGCACGTCCTCGAGGATCTCCTCGCGCAGGTCCGCGAGGCGCACGAGGAGGCGCCGCTGCTCGTCAGGATCGACCGTGAGGTCGACCTGGCGGGCGAGATCCTGGGCGAGCTCGGCGTGGTTGCCCGTGCCGAGGTGGATCCGCTCGAGCGCCTGGGAGGCGTCGAGCACGGTCTGGGCGTTGTCGGGGTCGGCGACGAGGAGGCGCTTGTAGGTCGCCTCGGCCTGCGCGACGTCGCCCACCCGCTCGTCCCAGAGCTGGGCGAGCTCGAGGAGGATCTCGGCCCGCAGGTGCGGCGAGTCGTCGACCGTCTCGAGCGCGCGCTCGAGCACCGCCGCGCGATCGCGCTCGGCGTCACGCATCGTGGCGAGGCGCCCGAGCTCGCCGCGGGTCGTCGGGTCGGCGGGGTCGGCCTCCACCGATGCGGCCACCGTCAGGAACGCGGCCGCCGGATCGTGGAGGCGGTTCTCCTCGAGCTCGGCGATGCGCGCCATCATCGAGACGCGCTCGCCGACGTCGCTCATCCCCTCGAGCTGGACCTTCAGCGCCCCGACGAGCTCCGGCCAGTCGCCGCGCTCCTCGTAGATCGGCTCGAGGATGCGCGCGCAGCGCGGCTGGTGCTCCGCCGAGGCCTCCATGACGCGCTCGACGCCCTCGCGCGCGTACTTGTGGTTGGGCTCGACCTGGAGCACCTGCTCGTAGCAGTCGATCGCGCGCTCGGCCTGGCCGAGCTTCTTCTCGTGGAGCAGGCCGAGGCGCTGGGTGAGGCCCACGCGCTCGTCATCGTTGGCCCGCGACAGCTCCTCGCCGAGGAGCGAGACGAGGTCCTCCCAGCTCTCGGTGCGCTCGTACAGGCGCTCGAGCGCGCGGCGCGAGCCCGGGTGACCGGGGTCGATCTCGAGGACCTCACGGTAGGCCGCGATCGCCCGCGGCGGGTCGTCGATCAGCTCCTCGTAGAGGAAGCAGACTTGCAGAATGAGATCGAGCTTGGTGTCAGGCTCGATTGTCTCATCGATCTTGCGGCGGTAGAGGACCTGGAGGTCGTCCCAGCGCTCCGCGTTGGTGTAGAGCTCCTTGAGCGCCGCGAAGGCGTCCTCGTTCATCTGATCGTTGGCGAGCACGCGCTTGTAGAACGGCTCGGCCTCCTCGGGGCGAGCGAGGACGACGTCGTAGAGGTGCGCGACCTTGCTCGCGAGCGCGGACTGCTCGTCCGGCGAGAGCTGGTCGCCGTCCATCGCGGAGGTCATCGCGCGCGCCAGCGCCTCGTGCTGATCGGCCGCCTCCGCCGCCTCGATCACGCGATCCTGCAGCTCGACGTCGCCCGGGTCGGCGAGGAACGCGGCCTCGAGCGCGCGGTACGCGCCCTCCGCGTCGCCGGTGCGCGAGCCGACCAGCTCCGCGTAGCGCAGCCGGAGCGCGCGCTGCTCGCCCGGGTCGTCGGTCGCCTCGAGCCGGGCGCCGAGGACGTCGGCGAGCTTGTGCCACTCGCCCGCCGCCTCGTAGGTCTCCTCGAGGAGCAGGTTCGCCTCGGGGGCGAGCTCCGGGTTGGCGGCGACGAGCGCCTCGAGCCCGAGCATCGCGCGCGGCTCCTCGGGGCTGGAGCGCACCACGTCACCGAAGGCCGCGAGCGCCCCGCGCGCGTCGTCCCGATGCGTGGCGAGGGTCTCGCCGAGGCGCAGGGTGAGCGCGCGCCGCTCGGCCTCGTCGCCCGCGAGCTCGCGCCGCTGCTGGATGACCTCGACCACCTCGTCCCAGCGCTCGCCCGCGACCGCGAGCCGGTCGAGCGCCTCGAGGGCGCCCCCGCGGGACGGATCCAGCTCGAGGATCTGCCGGTAGCGGGCGGCCGCGCTCTCCGCGTCGCCGAGGGTCTCCTCCTCGAGCTGCGCGAGGCGGCCGAGGTGCTCGACGCGCTCGTCGTCGGTGGTCGCGTGGCTGATCTGGCTGAGGAGGAGGCTCCTCAGCTCCCGGCTCTGACCGCTGCTGGAGTAGAGCGAGCGGAGCTGGGCCGACGCCTGCGCGTCGTCGGGGCGGATCTCGAGGATCGCGCGGAGCTGCTCGATCGCGAGGTCGACCTGGCCGAGGCGCGAGCCCGCGACCTCGGCGACCTCACGCCGCAGCCAGAGCCGCTCGTCGTCGGCGTCCGCGTCCTCGTCGATCGCGTCAAGCCGCGCCAGGTAGAGCTCGACGAGCTTGCCCCACGCGTCGGCCTTCTCCGCGCTCGCGCGCGCGGTGGCCCGGGTGTCGTCGTCCTGGGGCGCGAGCTCGAAGGCGCGAGCCGCGTAGCCGAAGGCCGCCTGATCGTCGCTGAGCCGCTCGACCGAGAGGCCCCGCATCGTCGCGAGCAGCTCGAGGCGCTCACCGTCGTCCTGCGCGTGCTGGTACTGCACCTCGTAGAGCGCCGGCAGCCGGTTGTGCTTGCCGGCCGCCTCGTAGAGCGGAATGAGCGCGCTGGCCGCGCGGACGTTCTCCGGGTCCGCGCCGAGCACGCGCTCGTAGGCGCGGAACGCGCGCTCGGGCGACTGGAGCTCCTGCTCGTAGATCTCGGCCGCGCGGAAGCTGAGCCGCACCTTGATCGCCGGGTCCTTGGCCTTGTCGGCCACGTTCCCGAGGACATCGACCAGGCCCTCCCAGTCGCCCGCCTCGCTGTAGAGCGCCTCGAGCCCGTCGAAGTCCTCCGACGCGAGGAAGGTCTCCCGCAGCGTGCGGAGCGCGCGGCCGTTCTTCGGATCGAGGTCGAGGATGCGCTTCCAGGCGCCGGCCGCCTTGACCGGCTCCTCGAGGTGCTCGCCGTAGATCGTGCCGAGCTTCTGCAGCAGCTTCTGTTGCGCGCGCTCGTCGCCCTCCGCCTCGGCGACGCGGCGCTCGAGGACCTCCGCGAGGGTCGCCCAGTCCTTCTCGCGCTCGGCGAGCTTCTGCAGGCTGTCGAGCGCGCCCTCGGTGTCGGGCGCGGTCTCGAGGATCTCCTTCCACAGCGCGATCGCGTCGGCGTGGCGGTGCAGGCGCTTGCCCGCGATCTCGGCCAGCTCGAGCTTGTTCGCGAGCCGCGCCCCCGGGTCGCTCGCGAGCAGCGCCTCCTTGGTGAGGACCTCGTAGAGCTTGTTCCAGGTGCGCTTCTTCGAATAGATCTCCTTGAGGCGGCTGAGCGCCTCGCGGTTCTCCGGCTGCAGCTCGACCACACGCTCGAGCGGGTCGGTCGCCTGGTTGTAGTTCGCGAAGCGATCGATCCAGAGGTTGGCGATCTGGAGCTGGAGCTCGACCTTCGTCTCGGCGTCCGGCGCCGCGTCCGCCTTGCGCGAGAGGACACCGATGAGGTCGTTCCAGCGGTTGGTCTGCTCGTAGGTCGACGCGAGCGCGTCGAGCGCCTCGTCGTCGGACGGGTCGAGCGCGAGGATCGCGTTGTAGGTGTTGATCACCATCACGTCCAAGCCGAGCTTGTCGCGGTAGATGGGGATCAGGTGCCGGAGGAGGCCGACCTTCTGGGCGATCCGGGCCTCCGCGTCGTCCGCGCCGGCCTCGCCGTCGCCAGCCTCGATCTCGCCAGCCTCGACCTCGATCGCGTCCGCCTCCGCCTTGAGCAGCTCGACGAGGGCGTTCCACTTCTCGGTGCGCTCGTAGAGCTCCTTGAGCGCGGTCGGCGCCCGCTCGTTGGACGGGTCGTGACGCAGGACGACCTTCCACGCGTCGATCGCCCGCTCGGTGCCCTGCGGGTGCGCCTGGGCCGCGGTGGCGAGCTCGATCGCGAGCTGGAGCTTCTGCTCGTCGGAGCTCGCGCCGCGCTGTGCGTCCGCGAGGATCGTGATCCAGCGGCCCTCCGGATCGTCGGCGAGGTAGGCCCGGTAGAAGTCGAGCATCCCGGGGTGGCCGGGGTCCATCTTGCGGAGCCGGCCGAAGTAGGGCTCGGCCGCGTCGGGGTCGTCGCGGAAGCGCCAGTGCACCATCCCGAGCTGGAGGAGGGCCCCGGCCTCGTCCTCGAGCTTGGTCCGCGAGCGGAGCGCGTCCTCGTAGAGCGAGACCAAGTGGTCCCAGTCCTCGGCCTCCATGAAGTAGCCGACGAGGTAGCTCATCGCCTCGGGGTGACCCGGGTGGAAGTCGAGCACCCGCTCGTAGCAGGCGGCGGCGCGCCCCGCGTCGGCGAGCTCGCGCGAGAGCACGCGCGCAGCGCGCACGAAGAGGTTGAGGCGCTGCTCCTTGTCACGGGAGGCGTCGGCCGTCTCGAGGAGCACCTTCACGAGCCGGTCGTACTGGGCGCGCTGACGGAGGATCTGCTCGTAGAGCCGCGCCGCGCGCGCGTCGCCGCTCGTCGACTGGAGCGCCTCCTGGAAGAGCTCGTCGACCTCCTCGTCGCGCCCCTTCTCCTTGTACTTCCAGACGAGCGAGGCCGCGCTCACGAGGAGCGAGCTCTTGAGCGTCGGGTCCGAGGCGTTGTTCGCCTCCTCGATGAAGCGCTTGACGAAGTCGCTCCAGTTGGCCGCCGCCTGCTGGATCTGCTCGATCTGCTCCTGGAGCTCTTCGTCTCCCGGGCGCAGGGCGAGCGCGCGCTGGTAGGCCGACTCGGCGGACGCGTCGTCGAGCAGCTCCTCGCGGTAGATGCGGCCGAGCTCCTTGTAGAAGGTGGCGGCGCGATCCGGATCGTCGTCCGCCGCGACGCGCGCCTCGACCTCGAGGAGCTTCGCCACCGCGCGGTACTCGTCGCGCTGGTCGTGGCCGCGCCGCGCGCTGTCGATGAGGCGCAGCGTCTCCTCGTCGACCCCACCGTTCGAACCATCCGCGAGGGCCGCGAGCTCCTCGAGCGCTTCGGTGTTCTCGGGGTCCTGCTGGAGCGTGCCGAGAAGCTGCGAGACGTTCTGCGTCGCCATCGATCTCCCTGGGAGCGTGAGAGGCTCGGACGATCGCCCTGCCCGAGCTGTGGCCGCGGGCGACAATCCAGCCCTTGGACTCAGAAAAAAGTCAACGAGTCCAAGGGGTTGGGCCCCCACGACCCCGAGACGTTCGATGGTATCGGCTGGCGACGTAAGCTGGCAAGCCCTGAATTTCGCGCACCTCGGGCCAGCAGCGCGGGAGGTAGCGGCTCCCGACGCGGGGGGGCGCACCGACCCTCGGGCCTCGCGGCGGAGGCCGTCCAGGTCGTCCGAGCGCCCGACGTCAGCGCAGCCGGGACGTCAGAACAGCAGGACCGCGCCGGCGGCCGTCATCAGGCCGGTCGTCGTCCAGCCGAGGAGCTGGTGAACCGAGGCGAGGGCCTGCTGCGCGCCGAAGTCGTTGGCGCGGTCGATGCCGAACCAGTTGTTCGAGAGCGCGAGGCCGAGGAAGAGCTGCGCGACCATCCCGCCGAGGTGCATCCAGCGCAGGATCTTGTGCAGCTCGAGATCCGGGTTGGACGACGCCGCGTCGAGCGGGTCGGGCATCACGAACGACATCATGAAGGTCGCCGAGTAGAGCGCGGTCGTCGTGATCCACGAGATGCGGTGGGGCCACGGCGTGCCCCAGCACTGGTCCTGGCCGAACACCGCGCTGCCGGTCACGCATGGCGTGTCTTCGCGGGCCGAGAAGAAGCCGTAGAGGTTGTAGTACTGGATGAAGCCGAGGACGCTCGTCACGAGCATCGAGCCCCAGGTCGCGATGCCGAACGCGCGGTGGATCGTGGCCACGTCCTGACGCTGGCGGAGCTGCGCGGCGAGATCGCTGCCGCTCGACGCCGGCGGCCCGCTCTCGGCCTCGTCGCCCTCGTCGCCGCCCGCGTCGTCGTCGGGCTCGGACTGATGGAACGTGGGCAGGGTCAGGACGCTCCCGTTCATCGGCGCCTGCTCCGCGGTCGCGGGGGGCGGACCGAACGGCATCGGGGCCGCGCCAGAGGGCGGGGTCAGGGCGAAGCCGAAGATCGGGGTGGCGAGCGCCAGCGCGGCCAGAGACGTCATCGTTCCTCCAAGCCCGGGGAGGTTACACCAAGCCGTCCGGCTCCGGGCCGGATCTGTTACGCGCGACCTCCCCGAGCGGTTGCCCTCGCTCTCTCACGCGCTCGGATCGGGCGCGCTCCACGATCGGGCGCCCCACGATCGGCGCGCTCAGCCGGGGAGCGACCGGACGCCCGCGCGGTGGACCTTGCCCGGGAGCTCGTGCCCGACGATCGCGGCCGCGACCTGGCCCGCCTGGACCAGCTTCTCGAGATCGACCCCGGTCGAGACGCCCATGCCATGGAGCATGAAGACGAGATCCTCGGTGGCCACGTTGCCGGCCGCGCCGGGAGCGTAGGGGCAGCCGCCGAGCCCGCCGACCGAGGCGTCGAAGGTGCGGATGCCCTGCTCGAGCCCGACCACGATGTTGGCGAGCGCGGTCCCCCGGGTGTCGTGCATGTGGAGCGCGAGCTGAGGCGCGTCGATCTCCGAGAGGAAGAGCGAGAGGATCCGCTGGGTCTGAACGGGGGTGCCGATGCCGAGGGTGTCGCCGAGCGACACCTGGTAGCAGCCCTGAGACAGCAGCTCGTGCGCGATCTGGAGGCCGGCCCGGGGATCGACGTCGCCCTCGTAGGGGCAGCCCCAGAGCGTCGAGACGTAGCCGCGAACCCGCAGGCCCTGCGCGACCGCGGGGCCGATCACCTCACGGAAGCCCGCGAGGGTGTCCTCGACGGTCTTGTTCACGTTCTTCTGGTTGTGGGTCTCGGAGGCGCTGATGAAGACCGCGATCTCCTCCATCCCACCCTCGAGCGCCCGCTCGAGCCCGCGCGCGTTGGGGCAGAGGGCGCTGAAGGTCACCCCCTCGACCCGCGGGGTGATGCGCGCGATCTCGTCGCCGTCGGCGAGCTGCGGCACCCACTTGGGCGACACGAAGGACGTGACCTCGATGCGCCTCAGGCCCGACGCGCAGAGGGCCTCGACGAGGCGGACCTTGCGCGTGGTCGGCACGGTCACCGCCTCGTTCTGCAGCCCGTCGCGGGGCGAGACCTCGTAGACCGACACCTCGGCCGGGAGCGCGTCGAACAGGCTCATGGGGTCGATGTCGTGGGGCCGGCCGGTCGGGTCAACCCTCGCCCGGGGGGGAACTCACATCCGGTAGTCCACCTCGTAGGACTGGACGTCGCGCACGTGGCGCGTGCTGCGCCCGCCGTCGTACTCCCACTCGAGCCGCTGCCGCTCCTCGAAGGACACCGCGTGGAGGAGCAGCGACGCCGGCTCTACGGTGACACGGATCTTGCGGTCGATGCGGCCCGAGAGCAGCCGCGCGCCGCTCATCGACATCTCGGCCGCGGCCTGCATCGGGTCGGCCGTCAGCTCGGCCCGTAGCGTGACGCAGGTGCGGTCGGGGGCGCTCGGGCAGGGAGCCGAGCCCTCGTAGAGGAGGCGCAGATCCGCGTCGAGGGCCGCGCGGCCGAGGGCCATCGCGGGGACCCGCACGCGGTCGGTGACCGCCTCGCCGCAGCGGAGCTCGCGACCGTTCCACACCTCGGTCACCCAGCGCCAGTGGCTGCGCGCGGTCTCGAGCTGAGCCTCGTCGGTGAGGTTCGGCGCGATGAGCTGCGCGGACTCGTCGTCGATCTGCTGGCTCCGGTGCAGCTCCGAGAGGCGCTCGCGCATCGCCTCCACCCCCTGCACGGCCACGGGCGCGCCGGTCGCGTCCAGCACCACGGTCGGGCGCACGCCGCCGATGTCCGGGCCGAAGCCCTGCGAGCGGGTACGCGAGTCGCCCACCACCTCGAAGCGGACCTCGGTCCGGTCGCCGTCGCGCCGGCCGACGAGCGCGAGCTCGCTCCGCGACTCGCCGCGCATCGGCGCGCTCCCGTCCGCGTTGGCGCTCTCCGTCAGGTCGAGCGCGTGCACCCGTCCGCGGACCGCGTCGGGCCACGCGAAACGGAGGGAGACGTCCGGGCCGCACGAGGACGCGGCCTCGGTCGACGCGGGGGTCCGCGCGTCCGGCGCGGGGGAGCCGCCGCAGCCGACGAGCAGGAGCGCCGCGAGGGCGCGGGCGACCCAGCCCGCGGTCGAAGCGGAGCGACGGAGAGATCGGTGCATGTGGGCAACCTACCAGGCGATGGTTGAGCGCGTCGCCGTTCGGAGCGACGCTGGCCTCGATGACCTCCGCGACGGTCCCCGCCTTGGGCGCGCGCAGCGCCCGCGTGCTCGTACACCTCGCCGCCGCGAGCCTCACCGCCGCCAGCCTGCTCGGCTGCGATGACGCTGTGTCGACCGACGCGGGGGTCGACGCCGGCCTCCCCGACGCGGGGCCGAGCTGCACCGAGCCGCTGTTCGGGCCGGACGCCGCCACGCTGCACCGCTGGCCGGAGCCGGCGCTCCTGCGCGAGCGCGCGGACACGGTGACTGGCCTCGGGCTCGCGTTCGACGCCGACCGCTTCGTCGACCTCGCGGCGCGTCTGCGCGGCTACGCGCCGGTGTTCACCGAGGACCTCTCGGAGCTCGACGGCTTCGGGACGAACGCGGAGGCCTACTTCACGTTCGGGCGGGGGTTCGACCCGGGCGCCCTCCCCGACCTGGAGGAGAGCGGGCGCACGATCGGCTTCGTGGTGGTGGGCCCGGAGGCGCCGCGGGTCGTGCGCGCCTTCGTCCACACCGCGGACGACGGACGCACCCTGCTGCTCGCCCCCGACCGCCCGCTCCCCGCCCGGGCCGAGGTCGCCGCGTTCGTGACGACCGGGCTCGCGGGGACGGACTGCCTGCGCGCCTCCGCGGCCCAGCGGGCCGAGCTCGAGGCGCCCGACGCGCGCACCGCCGCCGCGATCGACGCGCTCGTCACCCTCGGCGTGATCGGCGGCGTCGACGAGCTGGCCGCGCTGACCGCCTACCCGACCCAGTCGGTCGTCGAGGGCGAGCGCGCGGTCCTCGAGGACATCGACGCGGGGCCCGCGCCGAGCTTCGTGGCGGCGCCCACCTGCCGCGACGAAGGCGCCTGGATCCGCTGCGACGCGCGCTACCTGGCGAACGACTACCGCGACGCCGACGGAGTCCATCGGCGCGCGGCCTCCGCGCCGGCTACCCCGGTGCGCAGCTACGAGGTCCCGGTCACGTTCTGGCTCCCCAAGGGCGCCACCGCGCCCTACCCGACGCTGTTCTTCGGCCACGGGCTCGGGGGCAGCCGCGAGCAGGCGCGCCGCCTGGCCGAGCTCGCGGCCCCGCTCGGCTGGGCGACCGTCGCGACGCCCGCGCTCGAGCACGGCGAGCACCCGACGAACGAGGACCCGTCGGCCGAGACCCTG
This sequence comes from Polyangia bacterium, assembly GCA_030426845.1. Lineage (GTDB taxonomy): Bacteria > Myxococcota_A > Polyangia > Polyangiales > Sandaracinaceae > JAUHXR01. The sequence goes on from JAUHXR010000119.1 coordinate 16,474, forward strand.
AACGTCGTCCTCGAATTCTTCGCGGTCGGTGAGCTGCGCGAGCGCGCGGTCCACGCGACGCGGCTGCGCGACCACTTCCGCCAGACGACCTGGGACCGGCTGCAGCTGACGCGCCTGCTGCGCGAGGGGCCGGACGTGGACGGCGATGGGGCGGCGGACGTGGACCCCGACCGGCTCATGTACCTCGGCGTCTCGCTCGGCGGCCTGATGGGACCGCAGCTCCTCGCCTCCACCGACGCCTACCCCGCGGGGGTGCTCGTCGTGCCGGGCGGCGGCGTCTCCTCGATCATCCGCGACTCGTCGCTCTTCTCGGCGCTCATCGATCTGCTGCGCCCGCGCGGCACGAGCGAGGGGGATGTGCGCCGGTTCTTCCCCGTCCTCCAGACGGTCCTCGACGCTGGGGACCCGGCGTCGTTCGCGCCCTACGTGCTGGAGCGCCGTGGCCTCGGCGACCCGGGCCCCGGCGCGCTCACCCCGAGCGTGCTCGTCGGGGTGGTCCTCGACGACGACGTGGTGCCCAACGTCTCGAACTACACGCTGGGGCGCGCCCTCGGGGTGCCGATCGTCGCGCCGGTCCGCCGCCCGGAGCCCGGCTTCGAGGTCGTCACCGGTCCGCTGATGGGCAACTTCGCGGGGGGCGCGGCGACCGGCGGCCTCCTTCAGTTCGACTACGTCGCGCCCGACGGGACGCTCGCGCCGGCGACCCACAACAACATCGGCGACAGCGCGATCGGCGCGGCCGCCTGGCTCGACTTCCTCGAGACGCACCTCGCGGGGCTCGCGCGCGTGCGCGACCCCTACGCGGCGACCGCCTTCCCACGGCCGTAGTCGGGCGCCGTCGAGGAGTCAGTTCGAGCCGGCGTCGGGGGCCGCGAAGCCGCCGACCTGCACGACCTCGCGCGCGACCGCCCCGTAGACCTCGACCACCAGGACCACGCGGTCGGGGAGCGCGCTGGCGTCGAAGAAGACCTCGTCGCTCGCGCGCCACGGGCCTTGCGGGACGCTCGTGAGGGACTCGGTGCGGTGGGCGAGCTCCGCGTCCGTCTCGACGTCGCGGATCGCGATCCGGACGCGCGCGCAGGCGGGGACGTCCGGCCCACGCCAGCCGGCGCGGACCGCGAGCCACGGATCGCCGGACTCGTCCTCGGCCACGTAGGTCCGGGCGTCGGCGGCCAGCGGGGTGAAGGCGCCGGGCGCGCTCCCGACCGCGGCCGCCTCGACGCGAGCGTCCGCCGGGGCGTTGGTGCACACGCTCGGCTCGGGGATCGAGGCGTCGAGCGGGCCGAACAGGCAGCCTCCGCACGCGAGCGTCAGCCCGAGCGCGGCGCCGCCTCGCCGCGTCATCGATCGTCCTCGAAGAACGCGCGCATCACCGCGACCATGGGCGCGACGTCGCCGGCCGCGCAGAGCTCACGGCACGAGTGCATCGAGAGCATGGGGTTGCCGACGTCGATGGTGCGCAGGCCCAGCCGGGACGCGCTGATCGGGCCGATCGTCGAGCCGCAGGCGAGGTCGCTGCGGGTCACGAAGTGCTGCGGCGTGACGTCGGCCGTCTCGCACCACTCGCTGAAGCGCGCGATCATCTCGCCGTCGGTCGCGTAGCGCTGATTGGAATTCGTCTTGACGACCGGACCCGCGCCAAGGGCCGGCATGTGGGCCGGCTCGTGCACGTCGGGGTAGTTCGGGTGGACCGCGTGGGCCATGTCCGCCGAGATCATCAGCGACGCGCCGAGCGCGCGGGCCCGCGCCTCCGGGTGCGCCTCGCCGACGATGCGCTCGATCGCCTCCGAGAGGAACGGCGAGTCCGCGCCGCGGGACGTCGAGCTGCCGACCTCCTCGTGATCGTAGAGGACCACCCCGCGGGTCGCGCGCCCCACCGGGCCGGCCCCGAGGAGCGCCGCGAGGCCCGCGTGGCAGCTCGCGAGGTTGTCGAGCCGGCCCGAGAACACGAGCTCGCCGCGCGCCCCGCCCCGACACGGCGCGACCGCGTCGTAGAGGCACAGGTCGTAGCCGCGGATCTCGTCCTCGATCCCGAGCAGCTCCCCGAGCGTCACCGAGCCGTGGGCGGTGAGGGCGAGCATCGGCGCCATGTGCTTCTGCTTGTTGAGCGTCAGGCCGTTGTCGTTGACCTTGCGGTTGAGGTGGATCGCCAGGCTGCTGATGCGGGCGACCGGGCCGCGTTGGTCGACGAGGCGCGGCGCGAGGCCGGAATCGGTCTTGCACCAGACGCGACCGGCGATCGCGAGGTCGCGGTCGAGCCAGGTGTGGAGCAGGACGCCGCCGTAGGGCTCCACCGCGAGCCGCTGCACGCCGTGCGACTCGGTGAACGGGTGCGGCTTGACCCGGAGGTTGGGCGAGTCGGTGTGGGCGCCGACCAGGCGGAGCCCGGCCTCGGCGAGGGGCGCGGAGCCGATCTCGAAGGCGGCGAGCGAGGCGCCTCCCCGGGTGACGTAGACGCGGGCCCCCGGCTCGAGCCGCCACGGGGCGCTCGGATCGAGCGCTTGGTAGCCAGCCTCCTCGAGGCGTCGGACCGACTCCTCCACCGCGTGCCAGGGCGTGACGGAGGCGTCGAGGTAGCGCACCAGATCGTCTGCGAGGTCCACGAATGGAGAGTAGCCCGGATCGCCTCCGACCACGCACGGTGGTGTGCGGAGACCAGGCGAGCGATGATGCGCCATGCTCCGCTTCCCGAGCCGCCGCCCGAGCCTCGCAGGGCCGCTCGTCGCCCTCGCCCTGGCCCTGCTCCCCGCGTCTCCCGCGCTGGCCGGCCCGTGGGCCCCGGACCAGGGCGCGGGCTACGTGAAGCTCTGGCTGAAGTACCTCTACGGCTTCTCGTTCAACGACGGCGAGGGCCGCGACTTCAGCTACGGCGGCTACCACGAGGTGCACCTGAGCGCCTACGCGGAGGTCGGCCTGTTCGACCGCGTGGGCCTCGTCCTCCACGCGCCGCTCGTCCGCACCTTCCACCTCGAGGACCCGCGCGACGGCGGCTACACGAGCCACCTCAGCCCGGGCGATCCGACGGTCAGCCTGCGCTGGCAGCTCCTCTCGATCGGGCGGCTGGCCGGGAGCGTGGAGGCCGGCGTCCGGATGCCCTTCGCGCGGCCAGGCCCGGTGCAGGAGTTCTACGGGACCGACGAGGGCAACCCCCGCCTCGGCGACCTGCGGATCGGCACGGGGGTGTGGGACGTGCCGCTCGTGGCCGCGGTCGGCTACGGGTTCGACGGCTTCTACCTCGCAGGCTCCGGCGGCTACGTGTTCCGCAGCGACGGCTACGATCACCAGGTCGTGTGGACCGCGGAGGCCGGCGGCAACCTCGGCTCGGCGTGGCAGGTGCGCGGACGCGTGACCGGCGTCCACTCGATCGACGTGTGGTTCGACGAGGAGGCGCCCGGCCACGGCAGCCCGAGCGGGATCGGTAACGGCACGAGCTACCTCGGCTTCGCGGCGGAGCTCGACTACCAGTTCCAGCCGCGCTGGTACATCGGCGCGACGGTCGAGGGCGGCCTCGGCTTCCTGCGCCGGCAGACCGGCGGCCCGGTGGTGACGATCTACCTGGCCAACCGCTTCGGGCCCTCATGAGGGCCTCTTGAGGGCCTCTCGAGAGGCATCGTGAGCGGCATCGTGGGGAGCTCGTGAGCCCACGCGCAGCCTGGCTCGCGGGCGCGCTGCTCGCGGGGTGCACCTGCGGCGAGGAGCCCGCCCCCGCGGCCGCGCCGACCCCGGCCGCTCCCGCGCCGATCGCCGCCGGTCGAGCCCTCGCCGCGCCGGGCGCCTTCGCCCTCACGCCGGTGGCCGACGGCGCGCTCCTCGCGTGGGGTGCCCCGCGCGCGGTCGGCGGCGGGGTGCGCACCCTCCGCCTCGGCCCGCTGGGTCAGGCCCTCGACCGTGAGCGCGCGGTGACCGAGCGCGGCGCAGCGGGAGGCGGCGCAGCGGGAGGCGGCGCGGCGGGAGGCGGCGCAGCGGGAGGCGGCGCGGCGGAAGAGCACCTGCGCCAGGCGGTCGAGGTGGACGCCTTCGCGGTCGGGGGCCGGGTCGGGCTCGCGTGGGTGATCGACGACGGACACCACCTGAGCGTGCAGTCGACGTTCTCGCCGGATGGCGGCGCGAGGTTCGCGGAGCCGACCTCGCTCGGGCGCACCGAGCGGCTCTCCGGTCCCCGCGGGCGGCTCGCGATGAGCGGCGACCCGGAGCAGCTGCGGGTCTATCACCGGCTCGAGCGCGCGCCGTGCGTGGCCGCGGCGGGCGACTGCGCGCGCTTCGACCAGACCGACGTGACCCGGGGCGAGCCGCCGCCCGACCGCCGGGTCGGTGTGCTCGAGATCGGCCGGCCGTGCGAGCCGCTGGTCGCCGGCTCGGTCCACGCGGGGGGAACCTGGTACTACGGCGTCTGCAGCCTCGAGGACGCGGCCCCGCGGACGACGGTGTACGTGATCCGCTCCGAGGTGTCCTACGCAGCCGCGGTGCCGTTCGACGGATGCGAGCCGGACGCGATGACCGGCCTCGGCGCGGACGGCGTCGTGGTGCGCGTGCGCTGTGGCGGCGAGGCCCGCGCGGTCCGGCTCGACGTGATGGGCCGCGAGGTCGAGCGCTTCGACGGGTTCGAGGCGGAGGTCGCGTGCGAGGACGGTCGACCGACCCTGGAGGTCCGGGGCGGCGGGCGCCCGCGCACGCTCCGGCTGAACGAGGCGCACGACCACCTCGAGGCGATGCTGCCGCCCGAGCTCGCGCCCTCCGGCGCGCGCGCGGTGTGGACCGGCGAGGCGCTCCTGGTGGCGTGGGCGGAGGGTCGCGAGCTGTTCTTGAGGCGGCACCAGTGCGTCGACGGACGCCTGCGCCGCACGGGCGCGCCGTGAGCACGCCGAGCTGGGCGGCGCGGGTCCGCTCGCCCGCCTCGCCTCCCCCGAGACAGGGCCCGCGAGAACCGCGCGGCCGCCGCGTGGCCCACTGGACGAGGTCGTCGAGGCTGTCCGCGAGGCGACAGCCCACGAGGCGAGACGCGTCACCGCCGCCGTCCGAAGGCCCGAGGTGGGCGGCCTCGCGCTCGCGATCGGGCTCCTCGCCGGCGCGCGCGTCTTGCGGCTGCACGGTGCGGAGCGAGCCCGGCCAGGCCCTCGTCTCCGACGCCTCGGACCCGTGCTCACGATGCGCGACGACGACCGCGGGCCGGCCGAGGGAGGGCTTCGGTCGGGTCATCGCCGGCACGAGCCCATCGCGCCTGAGGGGCCGCCCGTCGCCGGTCCCCGGCTCGCGCTCGGCCTCGCGGGGGGCGAGGCGTCAGAGGAAGCGCTCGAGCGCCTCGCGCATCGAGTAGGCGCTCGAGAACCGCAGCGCGCGCTGCTTCTCCATCGCACGCGCCACCACCTCGTCGAGGCCGTCCGGCAAGCTGGGCACCCGGTCGCGGACCCGGGGCGGCGGCGCGAAGAGCACCTGCTCGAAGAGCTCGCGCCCCCGCCCGACGTAGGGGAGCGTGCCGGTGAGGAGCACGAAGAGCGTCACCCCGGCGCTGTAGACGTCGACCCGAGGGTCCGGGCCGAGGTGAGGGGTCAGCCGCTCCGGCGCGATGTAGGCGGGGGTGCCGATCAGCTCTGTCGCCCCCGTGATCCGGCGGTCGTCGTCGACCACGCCGATGCCGAAGTCCACGAGGCGCACGCGCCGATGCCCGTGCCGATCGGGGCGCGCCCGGATCAGGTTGGCCGGCTTGACGTCGCGGTGGAGCACCCCCTCGCTGTGCGTGACGGCGAGGATGTCGAGCGCCTCGACCATCGCGCGGACCGCGTCGACCGGCTCGAAGCGACCCACCTCGTCAAGCTCCTCCTGGAGCGAGTCACCCTCGATGAGCTCCATCGCGAGGAACGGGGCGCCGTCGGGCGTGTGGCCGAGCTCGTAGACCTGAGCGAGGCCGGGGTGCTCGAGCCGCGCGAGGATGCGGGCCTCGCGGGTAAGGCGCTCGGCGGCATCCTGCGAGCTGGAGCGCGCGACCTTGATCGCGACTCGGCGCTGGATGTCGTCGCGCACCGCCTCGAAGAGATCGCCCTGAGCGCCCGACCCGAGCGGCCGCACGATCCGGTAGCGCCCCAGGGTGCCGGCGACCTCGGCCCGCGGTCGAGCGGTTCGGCGCGTGGACGCCAGCGGCTCGGGCAGGGTCCGCTCGGGGTCGTGCTCGCGATGGGGGGTCATGAGCCCGGGTTTCGCAAGCCCCGGGCCACCTCCTCGTCTCGGGAGGGTCCGCGACTCGCCCCGCGAAGCTGTGGGCTCGACCCCACGATCGCCGGGCAGGCCCCAAGGCCTCCGCGCGACGCAGCCAGCGCATTGCCCAGTTGTGGTCGGGCACGCTCTGTGCTCACGATTCGCGGCATGAAGCTGACGCGATGGTTGGTCTGGTCCGCGCTGGTGCTCACCCCGGTGACCGCCACCGCACAGCCGGGGCACGGGCGCCGAGAGGCGCGCGGCGAGGCAAGGGAGGCGCGCGGCGAGGCGCGGGAGGCGCGAGCCGAGGCGCGAGAGGCCCGCGGCGAGGCGCGCGAGGCCACACGCGAGGCCCGCGAGGCGCGGCGCGAGGGTGACCGCGAGGGCGCCCGTGAGGCGCGCGAGGAAGCCCGGGAGGAGCGCGAGGAGGCCCGCGAGGAGCGCGGCGAGGCCCACGAGGCCCGGGCCGCCGCCCGCGAGGCGCGCCAGGCAGCGCGCGGGGCGAGCGCGGAGGCCCGCGAGGAGGTCCGAAGCCGCCGCCGTCACGACGCGTGGGCGCGGCTTCGCCAGCGCCTCGGGCAGCCGGAGGACGCGACGCCCCAGGCGATCGACGCGGTGACTCGCGCTGAGGTGCGGACCCACGCGCGCCGCGTGGCGCGGCTCGACCGGATGAAGGCGCTCGCGGAGGAGGCCGGCCGCGAGGAGCTGCTCAGCCGCATCGAGGCTCTCCGGGCGCGCGAGAACACGCGCCACGAGCGGCGCCTCGAGCAGATCGCGGGCCATCCGCTCGCGCCGGTCCAGGACGAGGCGGAGGAGAACACCGACGACGACGCGGCGAGTCAGGAAAGCGCCGGGGACGACGAGGACGAGACGGCCGAGGACGAGACGGCCGCGGACGAGACGGCCGACGACGACACAGCCGAGGACGAGACGGAGGAGACCGAATGAGCCGCGCACATCTGGGATGGTTCCTGGCCCTCGGGCTCGCCGCGTGCGGCGGGGAGGAGACGACCGAGCCGACCGCGCCCGAGGCGCCCGTCGAGGCGCCGGTCGAGGAGGAGCCGACGGTCGAGGAGGAGGCGGCGGCCGAGCCGGAGATCACCGCCGACGACCTCGCGATCGCGGCCGACTTCGAGGACGAAGCGGTCGAACAGATCACGGCCGACAACCTCGAGGCGGAGCTCGCGGCCCTGGAGGCCGAGATCCCGGCCGAGGAGGAGTAGCCCTCGAGGTCGACCTGCCCCGCTCAGGTCGACGCGCTCAGGCCAGCTCGTAGTCCTTACAGAAGACGAGCGCGGCCCACCCCGCGCCCGGGACCGCCTCGCGGTACCGGGCGCGTCGGTGTTCGTCGGTCGGGTAGCCGTTGCCGCAGCGCTCTCGCTCGGGGTCGAAGTGCACGCAGCTCTCGCAGCAGAACCGCAAGCGATACTGCGCCCGCTCACGCCGGAAGCGCGCGTCCTGGGTCTGCCTCACGCGACGCGCTCGCCGACGGCGCTCACGCGGGCTCGATCTTGGCGACCCGGCGCGCGTGCCGGCCGCCCTCGAACGCCGCGGCGAGGAACCCGTCGACGATCTCGGCCGCGAGCCCCACGCCAACCACCCGCGCGCCCAGGCAGAGCACGTTGGCGTCGTTGTGCCGGCGCGCCATCTGCGCGCTGTAGGGCTCCGAGCAGACCACCGCCCGGATGCCCGGGTGCCGGTTCGCCGCGATCGACATGCCGACGCCCGAGCCGCACACCAAGAGGCCGAGCAGGTCGCCGTCAGCCACCGCTCGCGCCGCGAGCCGGTGCGCGAAGTCGGGGTAGTCCACCGACGCGTCGTCGTGGGTCCCGAGGTCCTCGACCTCGTGCCCGCGCTCCCTGAGGTGCACGACCAGCGCGTCCTTGAGCGGGCGCCCGGCGTGGTCGGCCGCGGCGACGATCCTGAGCACGGGCCCCTCCACGGCGTCCTCGGCGAGGTCAGCGATGCGAGCCGAAGGCGAGGGTCACGTTGGTGCCCCCGAAGCCGAAGCTGTTCGTGATCGCCACGTCGATCGCGCGCTCGCGCGCCTCGCCCTTGACGAGCTCCATTCCCGCGGCGTCGTCCTCGGGATCCTCGAGGTTGATGGTCGGCGGGACGAGCCCGGTCTTGATCGCCATCACGGTCAGCGCCGCCTCGAGGCCGCCGGCCGCCCCCAGCAGGTGACCGGTCATCGACT
>JAUHXR010000120.1 GCA_030426845.1 Polyangia bacterium
CGCTTCCCCCGCGCGGCGCGCGTTCGGGTGCACGACCTGAGCCTGCCGGGCGGCGGCCCGATCGACGATCACCGCAGCCATCAGTCGGGGCGCGACGTCGACATCACCTACTACCAGCGCCGGGGCTGCACCGCCCGCGGCGGCTGCCCGCTGTCGACGGTCGACCCTTCGGGGCTAGACGCGCGCCGCCAGTGGGCGCTGCTCCACCACTGGCTGCGGCGTGACGAGGCCGAGGCGATCTACGTCGACTACGCGCTCCAGGCGCCGCTCTACCGCGAGGCGCGCCGGCGCGGCGCGACGTCGAGCCAGCTCGAGGCGTGGTTCCAGTACCCGCGCGGACGTCGCGCGAGCGGCGGGATCATCCGGCACTTCCCGAACCACCGCGACCACCTGCACGTCCGCTTCCGCTGCGCGCGCGGCGACTCGCGCTGCCGCTGAGCGCGGCTTGCGCGTCGCGCAGGGTGTACGGGGGAGAGGTCGTGCTCTGCGGGAGATCAGCCCGCGTCGCCCGGGCCGCCGTCGACGTCCGGGCCCGCGTCGGTCGCGGTCCCCGCGTCGGTCTCCGGGCCGGCGTCGCTGCCGTCGCCAGCGTCGACGCCGCCGTCCGCGTCACCCGGGCCCGCGTCGGCGGGCGGAGGGCCGCCGTCGGGCATCGTCATCGGCGCCGCGATCTCGCGCACGCTGCCGAGCACGCAGACCGCGGTCTCGCCGTTCGCGCACATCGCCTTCTGGCCCACCGCGCCGCAGGTCGGTCGCGGCCGACACAGGCGCGTCTCGCTGGGGCACGAGCCGTCGGCGGAGAGCTCAGCGCTCGGCACGGGCAGCAGCGCGCCCGAGGTGGGGTTGTAGATCTGCTCCGGGTCCGTGCCACAGACAGGGACCTTGCCGGTGGAGCATTCGACAACCACCGCCGTCCCCCCGACGACGTTGCGCTCATTGCACTCGGGTTCCTCGCGGCACCCCGCGAGGGCGAGCAGGCAGATGGATCCGATGACCAATCCTCGGGCGAGCGGCATGGCCGGAGAATAGTCGAGCCCCGGCGCGCTTGTCACCGATTCGATCGTCACCTCTAGGAGCTTGATTCGCTACGGGCCAGCGGGCGCTGGCGCGGGCGCTCACCCGAGCTCCTAGCCGCTCGACGCGCGGAGCGCCTCGGCGATGCGATCGACCGCGCTCTCCTCGACCTCGCGCAGCGCTCCGTCGGCGACCACCGCCACGCCGGCTGCGCTCAGGAGGAGCTCGGCCGCGCCCTCGAGCCCGCGAACCGCGCGGACCGCGTCGAGGGCGTGCGACTCCGCGGCCGTGAAGTCGCGCCGGAACGCGGCCGCGACGTCCCCGAATCGGGCTGCCAGCTCGGCGCGGGGCACCTCGGCGAGCGGGGCCTGCTCGCTCGCCCAGGCGACGAAGCGCTCGAGCTCCGGCGCGGCGAGGTCGCCGTCGGCCGCGGCCACGTACACGAACGTCTCGGTCACCGCGCGCGCGAGCGGGTCGTCCACCGGGTCCTCCTCAGTTGAGCCAGCGGGGCGGCTCGTCGTCGTCGGCGCCGCCCTTGACCACGCGGAGGTTCGGCCCGCTCCGGCGCCGCTTGCGTGGCGCGGCCGGCTGCTTGCGGCCGCGCCGCCACCACTCGCCGAAGCGCTCGGCGCCCGCCTGCTTGAGCGACACCCAGTTCATGTAGGCGAGGTAGCCGAACAGGACGAGGGTGAAGATCGCTCCCAGCGGGATCGACGCGACCGCCAGGATCACCGCGAGGACGAGCGACACCCAGAAGGAGCCCTCGGTGCCCCGCTGACGCCATCGGTACGTCGCGGCCGCCTGCATGATGTGCCCGCCGTCGAGCGGCACGATCGGGAGCAGGTTGAAGATCGCCCACCCGAGGTTGACGAAGATCCAGACGAAGATGAGGTGGTTCACGGTCGCCGGCGCGGCCGCGAGGAGGTCGCCGAGGACGAACACCTCGAGCAGCCAGACCGCGCCGCCGAGGACGATGCCCACCAGGGGTCCCGAGAAGCTGATCCAGATCGCTTGCCAGACGGTCGTCGGCGGCGAGTAGCCGCCCCACGAGGTGAGGCCGCCCATGCCGAGGAGCTGGATGCGAGGGCTCCGACCGAGGCGCCGGCCCGCGAGGGCGTGGCCGAGCTCGTGGGCGAGGACGCCGACGAACACGAACCCGGCCCCGAGCAGCGTCCACAGCCAAAGCTCCCAGACGCTGGGCGCGCGGCTGGCCCACATGTGGGAGAACAGGACGCTCAGCAGCCAGAAGAACGGGTGCACCGCGACGGGCACGCCGAGGAGGCTGAAGCGCCAGGTGAGTCTCTCCAGGTTCATCGATCTCTTCTACAGTTACTCATCGGCTCTGTTCGCCGCAACGGCGGCCGCCTCGTACAACGTAGGGCGCGCTCACAGCGCGTCGAGCGCGATCGTCGGGGTGTCGGCCTCGCCGGCCGGGGCGCACACCTCCTCGACGCAGCGGTCCGCGCAGCCGTTGCCGCACGGGCCCCGGCATGAGCCGCCGAGGAAGCAGAGCTCGCCCGGCCCCTGCGCGCCGAACGTCTGAGGGGGGCCCGCGGTGACCGCGCCGGCCGCGTCGACCGCCTCGAGGTGGACGGTGTAGTCCGCGGTGGAGAGGATCCGCGCTCCGATCAAGCCGAGCGAGCAAGGTTGGCTGACGCTGGTGACCCCGATCTCGCCGTTCGCGTCGACCCGCCCGCCGCCGAGGTCGTCGAACACGAGGCGCACCTCCTCGATGCCGCGCTCGGCGCAGCTGGCCTCATTTGCGCGAGATCCGTCGATCGTGGTGTAGGCGACCACCCGACCCGTGAGGAAGTCGGTGTCGGGCAGCGCGATGTGGTCACCGACGTCGGTGCCCGCGCACCCGGTGGTGTCAACGTTCTCTGCGGGCACCACGACGTCGACGGTAGGCCCGCTCGCGATCGCGGCGCCGCCCGAGTCGAGCGCGTCGAGGCGGATCCGCCAGCACCCCGCGCCCACCACCGCGCCGCTCGCGTCTCGCGAGTCGAACCCCGGCGGATCCCCGCCGACCGGGCGCGTCACGTCGCACTGGAAGAAGAGCCCCGGGTGCGTCACCGGCCGGAGCCCGTCGAGGAACGTCACGCGCATCCGCGAGGCCCCGAGCCGCCCGCACGTCCCGGTCGACGGCTGGTTCCCCTCGATCGTCCACGAGCCCGCGATCGACGCGACCGACCCGACAGGATCGGCGTCCGCGAGCTGCACGCACCCGGAGAGCGCCAGCGCGATCAGGACCGCGCCTGCCTGTCGCAGTTGATCGCGCCTCGGTCGTGGTAGCTTCCTTGTCATGCGCCGATGTGTGGTGATTGCCGCGGTTGCGGGCATGGCTGGATGCTCGTTGATCGTACCCGGTCCCGATGACTTCGCCTATCGAGATGGAGGTGCCGATGCGGGGGCAGGAGTCGACGCGGGGCGTATCGTGGAGGCGGGTCCAGGCGACGACGCGGGTGCGCTGGACCCCGACGCCGGGGCCTGCGGTGCGTGTCCGGCGGAGCAACCCCTCTGTGGGCCCGATGGGCGCTGCGTCGCGTGCCTTTCACCTTCCGACTGTGACGACGGCGACCACTGCACGACCGACCGCTGCGCCGCAGATGGGAGCTGCGCCAGCACACCGGTTTCCCTCTGCATTTCGGAGGTCACCGGTGGGCAGGGTGTGACCTGTGCGATTCAGGCGGGTATCGCGTACTGCTGGGGGCAGGGCACCTACGGCGAGATTGGAGACGGCTTGCGGACGCGCCGGCAACTCGTTCCGACGCGGGTGCCGGCTCTGACCTCCGTCGCAGATATCGACTCCCACTTCCAACACGTATGTGCGGTCCACGGAAGCGGTCGTCTTTCGTGCTGGGGGTACAACGGGAACTTCCAGGCCGCCGACTCGGCCAATGGTCTAGAAGCTAGCCCCGTTGAGCGGAGTGACCTGAGCGGAGTCGTCCAGGTCGTGACGGGCCTCGAGCACACGTGCGCGCTTCTCGACGATGCGACGGTGTGGTGCTGGGGTTCCAACACCTACGGACAGCTTGGTGGTGCTGCCGTGATGCGTACCGCCACCCCAACCCAGGTTGGAGGAGTCCTGGAGGTGGCCGAGCTCGCGTCCGGGTTGAACCACGTGTGCGCCCGGCTGCGCTCGGGCGGGGTCACCTGCTGGGGTACGCGGGAGAACGGGCGTTTGGGTGATGGAGGATCCGTCTCCGGAGTGGCCCCACCGGTGGTGGTTCAAGGTCTCTCGGACGCAGCTCGCCTCGAGGCCGGTGCGCAGCATACCTGCGCCATCAGGAGTGGCGGCGAGGTAGTCTGTTGGGGCGGCGGTCTGACCGGGGCGCTGGGCGACGGGGTCGGCGGCGACAGCAGCGTTCCGGTGTCGGTACTCGCGCTGACCGGCTCGACGCCGCTAATGGGGGCGTCGGACCTGGCGCTCGGAGCCGGGCACAGCTGCGTGCGGCTGGTGGACGGCACCGTCGCATGCTGGGGTAGCGGTGAGTGGGGCGAGAACGGGCAGAGCGTGGGACTGGTTCGCCCGATGATCGTGAGCGGTCTGCCCGGGATCGGAGCCCTCGGCGCGGGAGGTTCTCACAGCTGCGCCGTCACTGCCGATGGTGCGGACACGCTGTGCTGGGGACAGAACAGCGCGGGTCAGCTGGGGAGCGGGGCGACGTCGACCGAGCCGGGGCCGATCCCCGTCGCGGTGGTGGACCTGTAGTCGATCGTCGCCCCGGCCACCTTCTAAGGCATGTAGCGAAGCCGGCAGTCGCGGGCGCTCGAAGTGAGGCCGAGGTCGCCTTCGTTGCTGACAACGACCTGGCAGCTGGCGCCGACATCGAGCTGCCACTCCTTGCCGCCTGCGGTTCGCTCACCTTCGATGTACAGATCGTAGGTGCCGGGCGTGATCGGCTCGCCGCTGGCCGTGTTGAACACGAGCAGAGTCTCACACGCCTCGGTCACCGTGGGCGACATGTAGATCGGCGTGGTGGCTCCGTTGAGCGTGACGTCCCAGAGGATCGTCTGCACGCCCGCGTCCGTGCACGAGCCGAAGCTACCGAGCGAGCTCATGTACTCCCACTCGATCTCGAAGGCGAGGGTCGTGTCCGCTAGCCGGAGGTCGGTGCCGGTCGCGTCGAGCTCCTGACCCGCGGCCAAGGTCACCTCGCTGAAGTCTGCCCGGCCGACCTCGACGTTGGCCGCGTCCACCAGGACCACGCTGAAGAGGTAGCTGCCCGCTGCGATGATGTTACCGGTCGATCCGAACATGCCCGCCCCGCAGGGCGCCATCGCGACGACGATCCCTTCCTCGCGGTTCGTGTCGGCCGGGTCGTACAAGACGAACTCGACCGTCGTGCCGCCCGCCACCTCGCAGGAGAGGTTGTCGGCAGCAGTAGTGCCGACGGTCCACGCCGCGTCGAGGCTCGCGTCCATCCCGCGCGGGTCGAAGAGGTCGTAGAGGATGTCGATAGGCGCGCCCATGAAGAGCGTGTGGGTGGTTCCGGCGGTCAGGGTGAAGTCCTCGCGCAGCAGCATGGCGATCGGAGCGTCGGCCGAGTCGATCGCCATCACGCGCACCGCGTAGTCGCCCGGGTCGAGGGCCGACGTGAAGCTGCCCTGGGTGCAGGGGAAGCGGTCGGTCGCGCCCGCGATCGGGGCGCCGGCGCTGTCGAGGAACTCCACCCAGACCTCGTCGATGCCTGCCTCGCCGCAGTTGGTCGCGTCGGGGGTGGTGCCGTTGAGGGTCCAGCTCGCCGCGTACTGGCTCGCCGCGATCGGGGTGCCGAAGTCGACCGGGGTCAGGTCGATGTGCCCGCCCACCACGATGGTGTCGAAGGTCTCGCGGGGCGTCGCCGGATCCGTGACCACGACCGCGCCGCTCGCGTCGATCGGGATGAGCGACATCGTCCAGATGCCGTCCGCGACCACCGCGTTGGGCCGGGTGTCGAACGCGCCGTCCGCGCAGTTGAACACGAGGTCCGGGTGGTCCCGGAAGTCCGAGCCCTCGAAGAAGCGCACCCGCACGCGGCTGATGCCCGCCGCGTCGCAGCTCGCCTGGGTCGGGGCCGCTCCGTCGATCGTCCAGCTCCCGGCGATGGAGGCGTCACGCCCGATCGGGTCGAACGTCACCTCCACGATGCAACCGCTGGCGTTGACCGCCACCGCGGCGGCCAGCGCCGCGATCATCCAAGCCTTATCAAGCCTCATCTCGAATCCTCCTCACGTACTCCAGAGCGAATCGTCACGCGCCCGTGCGTCGCTGTCCAGCCGGGACGCGGGCCGCGGCCCGCCGATTCACCGGCCCACCGCGTCAAGAGGGTGACCGTGAGCTGGCACAGTCGTGCCGCACAGGACGGCACGTGTTGACACATGCCGGGCCCTGGTTAGGTTGGCCTCACGGTCGGAGGGACCGGCCCTCTGCGGACGCGAGGCCGTCCGGTCCCCGGCCCCACGAGGAACGAACGGCGCCCCCGCGGCGTCATTGGAGGAGCACGTCATGTTGACCCGTTGGGACCCCTTCAGCGAGATCTCCCGCCTTCACGGCGAGGTGTTCGGCGACCCGAGCCGCGGCTTCACCCCCGCGGTGGACATCAAGGAGGAGGACGGCGCGATCGTGCTCCACGCCGAGCTGCCCGGGCTGAAGCCCGAGGACATCGAGGTGCACGTCGAGAACAACGTGCTGACCCTGTCGGGCGAGCGCTCGGTAGAGACGAAGTCCGAGGACGAGAAGTTTCATCGGGTCGAGCGGCGCTACGGCTCGTTCTCGCGCGCCTTCGTGCTCCCCAAGCACGTCGACGGCGACGCGATCGAGGCGGCCCTCGACCAGGGCGTCCTCACCCTGCGGCTGCCCAAGCGGAACGCGGTGGAGAAGCGCCGCATCGCCATCCAGGGCGCCTAACCTCGCGCGGGGACGGTCGAGCCAGGCTCCCGATCTCCGCGCGACGACCCTACAGATCCCAGTGACGACGTCGCGCGGCCTACCCCATCCCCCCCCTGCGGCCGCGTGGGGTCGTCGCTATGTTTCCGTTCGTTGGCGGCGGCGCCGGCGTGGCTCTCCCCCCTCCCCCCTGAGTCACGCTGGCGCCGCCCCTTTTTTTGGGGGGGGCGGCGCGACCAGGCAGAAGAGCGAGCCCTACTCGGCCGGCCAGGACGCGCGCTGCGCGGCGCGCGGCTCCGCGCCCACCTGGGCGAACGCCTGCTGGACGAGGCGCTGCTGCTCGATCTTGTGCGCCTCCTTGCTCCCGGTCGCGGGGCTCGCGCTCGGCGAGCGAGACACCGCGCGCAGAGGCAGGCGCCGGCCGAGGATCGCCGGGAGGTGCGCGTTGATGAAGTACCAGCCGCCGCTGTTGAACGGCTCCTCCTGCACCCACACCACGTCCGTCCCGTCTGCGTAGGGAGCGAAGACATCGCGCAGCTCCTGCGGCCGCATCGGGTAGAGCTGCTCGAGCCGCACGATCGCCACGTCGTCGCGCCCCTGCTCGCGGCGCTCGTCGACGAGGTCGTAGTAGACCTTGCCCGAGCAGATCAGGACGCGCTTGGCCTTGGCCGCCGGCACCTCGCGCTCGGGGATGATCCGCAGGAAGCTGCCCTTGGCGAGGTCGTCCAGCGAGCTCGCCGCCTTCGGTGAGCGGAGCAGGCTCTTCGGGGACATCACCACCAGCGGCTTGCGCCACTTGCGCAGCACCTGCCGGCGCAGCGCGTGGAAGATCTGCGCCGCGGTCGTCAGGTTCGCGACCACCATGTTGTCCTCGGCGCAGAGCGCGAGGTAGCGCTCGAGCCGGGCGGAGCTGTGCTCGGGGCCCTGCCCCTCGAAGCCGTGCGGCAGCAGCATCACCAGGCCGCTCAGCCGGTTCCACTTGTCCTCGCTCGACGAGATGAACTGGTCGATGAGGACCTGCGCGCTGTTGGCGAAGTCGCCGAACTGCGCCTCCCACACCACGAGCGCGTCGGGCGAGTCGAGGCTGTAGCCGTACTCGAACCCGAGGACGCCCGCCTCGGAGAGGCAGCTGTTGTAGACCTGAAACTTACCCTGCGTGTCGGCGACGTGCGAGAGCGGGGTGTAGGCCTCGCCGGTCTTCGCGTCGTAGAGGACCGAGTGGCGGTGGCTGAACGTGCCGCGCTCCGCGTCCTGGCCGGTCATGCGGATGTTGGTGCCCTCGGCGAGCAGCGTCGCGAAGGCGAGCGCCTCGGCGGAGCCCCAGTCGATCGGCGCCTCGCCGCGCCCCGCCTGGCGGCGGTGCTTGTAGACCGCGTTGATCTGACGGAGCGTGGAGAAACCCTTCGGCAGCGCGGTCACCCGGTCCATCAGCCGGGTCAGCTCGGCCGCGGGGACGTTCGTGGCCACGTCTGGGCAGTCGAGGTCGTCGCCGCCCTTGTAGCCAGACCACACGCCGCCGAAGGAGCTCGTCTGCAGCTCGTGCTGCGTCTCGCGGACCTGCTCGAGCGCGCGCTGGTAGTGGGCGCGGCTCTCCTCGGCGATCGACTCGGCCTCCTCGCGGGTCAGCTTGCCGTTGGCGACCAGCCGCTCGACGTAGTGCTCGCGCACGGTCCGCTTCTTGTCGATGCGCTTGTACATCACCGGCTGGGTGAAGCGCGGCTCGTCGCCCTCGTTGTGCCCGTGGCGTCGGTAGCAGTAGAGGTCGACGACGACGTCCTTGCCGAAGCGCTGGCGGTACTGCACCGCGAGCTGGGCGACGTGCGCGACCGCCTCGGGGTCCTCGCCGTTGACGTGGAACACGGGGCAGCGGAGCAGGCGGGTGATGTCGGTGCAGTAGCGGGTCGAGCGCGCCTGCTCGTAGGGCGTGGTGAACCCGATCTGGTTGTTGATCACCACGTGGACCGTGCCGCCGGTGCTGTAGGCGTCGAGCCCGGCGAGGTTGAGCGTCTCGGCCACGACGCCCTGGCCGATGAACGCCGCGTCGCCGTGGATGAGGAGCGGCATCACGCGGCTGCGGGCCTCGTCGCCGCGGCGATCCTGCTTGGCGCGCACGCGGCCCTCGACCACCGGGTTGATGAACTCGAGGTGGCTCGGGTTGAAGCAGAGCGTGAGGTGGATGTTGCGGCCCTCGATCGTGCGGTCGGTGGAGTGACCGAGGTGGTACTTCACGTCGCCGCTGCCGAGGTACTTGTCCGGGTGGGCGTCCTCGAACGCCGCGAGGATGTCCTCGGCCGGGAGCTCGAGGATGTTGATGAGGACGTTCAGGCGGCCGCGGTGGGCCATCCCGATGACGATCTCCTCCACGCCCTGCGGGGCGGCGCGGTCGAGGATGAGCTCGAGCATCGGGATGATGCTCTCGCCGCCCTCCACGCTGAAGCGCTTGGCCCCGAGGAAGGCGCTCCCGAGGAAGCGCTCCAGCGTCTCGGTGTCGGTGAGCTTCTTGAGGATGCGGAGCTGCGTCTCGCGCGACATCTCGAGGTGGTTGCGCGAGTCCTCCATGCGGTGCTGGAGCCAGCGCCGCTCCTCCGGGTCGTCGATGAACGTGAACTCGACGCCGATGGTGCGGCAGTAGGTCTCCTTCAGGCGCGCGACGATCTCCGCGAGCGGGAGCGACTGGTTCCCGTAATGGAACGTCGTCGCCGGGTCGACGCGGTGCAGCCCGAACGTCTCGAGGCTGAGGTCGAAGCGCGGCTGCTCGCTCAGGCCGAGCGGGTCGAGGTCGGCGAAGATGTGCCCGCGCACGCGGTACGCGTTGACCATCGCGCTCACCCGGGCCTGGAGCGCGACCGCGGCCTGCATGTCGGCCGAGGGCGGCAGGGTGGTCAGCGGCGAGATCGGCATGACCTGCTCGGCGGTCGGCGGGAGGCTGAACACCCCGCTCGAGCCGGTGGATCCCCCCCCGATGGGCGCGGGCTCCGCCGCCGCCATCGAGGAGGCGTCCCCGAAGCCTGCCGCCGCGGCCGGGCCGGTCGGCTCGAGCTGGGCGAAGAACTCGCGCCAACGCTCCGACACCGCCGCCGGGTTCTCCCGGTAGCGGAGGTGGAGCTCTTCGACGAGGGCTTGATTGACTCCGAAGTCGTAGTCTCGGGAGGACATGCTCACCTTTTTCGCCCCCCGCGGGCGAACCGAGGGTACCCGCGTTTACGCGGGCTCGTCCATCGCGAGCTGACGCACGGCCGCCCGGTCGAGGCGCCCGCGATCGACGGGAGTAAGAAAGTCGTGTCGGGCTTCGGCCAGTCGTAGCGCCGCGAGCCGCGTACGACCATCCCCCTGGCGGAGCGCGTGTTGGGCCTGGCGGGCCACGAGCGCGATCTCCACCGAGCGCCCGATCGTCAGCGCGAACCGGCGCGCTCCCGCCTCTACCTCGAGCGGGTCCGCGCCCATCGTGTCGCGAAGCCACGCGCCCGCGCGGTCGACCGTCTCCGAGGCCTTTCGCCCCACCCGGGCGAGCGCCTCGTCCTCGAGCTCCCCGGTGACCTCGGCGAGGGCCTCGCGCAGCGCGACGAAGGCGCCATGGTCGCGGCTGAGCGCGCGGAGCGTGTCGAGGCTCAGGACGTTCGTGGTCCCCTCCCAGATCGGCAGGACCTGGGCGTCGCGCAGCAGGGTCGGCAGGCCGGTGTCCTCCACGTAGCCCGCGCCGCCGAACGACTCGAGCACCTCGCTCAGGACCGCGACCGCCTGCTTGCCCGTCGTGAGCTTGGCGATCGGGGTGAGCAGCCGCAGGAGCTGGACGTCGCGCTCGCTCGCGGTCTGCTGCTCGACCCGCCCGAGGAGCTCCACCGCCCAGAACGCGAGCTGGAGCGCGCCCTCGAGCTCGGCCTGGAGCCCGGCGAGGGTCTCGACGTGGAGCGGCTTGTCCGCGAGGGCAGCCCCGAACGCGACGCGGCGCCGCGCGTAGTCCCGGGCGAGCGCGATCCCCCGGCGCATCAGCGCCACCGACGTGACGGCGTTCCAGGTGCGGGTGATGTTGAGCATCGGGGTGATGTTGCGCACCCCGCTGTCGAGGCCCTTGAGCGGGATGGCGGGGGCGCCGCGCAGGGTCAGCTCGGCGGTCGGCACCTTGCGGGTCCCGAGCTTGTCCTTGAGCCGGTTGACCTCGATGCCGCGGAGCCTGCCGTCATCGTCGCGGGTCTCGACGTAGAACAGCGCGAGGCCGCGGCCGCCCGGGCCGTTGCCCTCGGGGCGCGCGAGGGTGAGCGCCATCTGCGAGGTCGTCGCCGAGGTGAACCACTTGCGCCCCCAGAGCCGCCAGCCGTCGCCCTCGGGCACCGCGACCGTCTCGGAGCGCCCGACGTCGGAGCCGCCGGTCGACTCGGTCATCCACTGCCCGCTCGTCCAGAAGCGCGCCGGGTCCCG
Source organism: Polyangia bacterium (assembly GCA_030426845.1). Taxonomy (GTDB): domain Bacteria; phylum Myxococcota_A; class Polyangia; order Polyangiales; family Sandaracinaceae; genus JAUHXR01. Next base: position 11,300 of record JAUHXR010000120.1, read on the forward strand.
GCTCGTGAGGTGGCCGACCGCGCGCTCCGCGACGGAGCTCCCCGACTCGAGCAGCGTCCGCGCCGCCCCGTCGGTCATCGCCAGCGGGCACGAGTAGACGTCGGTCGACGGGCCGAAGAGGTAGACGAGCGCGAACTGGTGCACGCGCGAGAGCGCGCCGTGGGCGGCCTCGTAGGCGGTGGCGACCAGGCCCTTCTGCGCCGCGAGCACCTCGGCCCGCTTCCAGAGGGGCGAGACCTCGATGTGGTCGACGCGGTTGCCCCACGCGTCCCACTGGGTGAGCACCGGCTCGTTCTCGCGGTCCTCGAGGCTCATCCGGTAGAGCTCGCCGCCGGCCAGCTCGCCCATCTCGCGCAGGCTCGGCTCGACCTCCGCGAGCACCTCCGGCGGGAGCACCCGCGCGAGGTACTGCCTGAGGGCGCGGTCCTCGTCGTACTGGTTGCCGAGGTCGGGCGGGGGCTGGTTGAAGGGCTCGATCGCGCGCATGCGGGTGATGTAGACGGCGCCCCCGGCCGGGACAAGGGCAGCCGAGACGAGGGCAGCCGAGACGAGGGCAGCCGAGACGAGGGGCGCGCTCAGCGCTTGCCGCGCTTGCGCTTGCCCTCGAGCAGAGCGGGGGCGCGCGGCAGCGAGTTGCCGTGCGCCTTGAGCTCGTCGAGGAGGACGCGCGCGCCCGCGGTCATCGGCAGGTCGTAGCGCCGCACGAGGCTGATGACGTCGTCGAACACCGGCAGCTTCGGGTCGAGCGCGACGAGCCGCCCCGCGCTCACCCCGTGGGCGGCGACCCGGTAGGGGAGCACGCCGACCCCGACGCCGTCGAGGACGAGGCTCTTCACGAGCTCCATGCTCGAGCATGTCAGGTGGCTCGTCGGGGTGACGCCGTCGGCCGCCAGCGCGCCCACGAGGTACTGCGTCTGCTGCAGCTCGGGCACGCTGATCCACGGCGCCTCCGCGAGGAGCGCGCGCGCGTCGCCGCCGAAGCGCCGCTTGAGCGCGGCGGAGACCACGAAGCCGACCCGGTCCTCGAACAGCTCGGTCACCACGCAGTCCGGGTGCCGGGTCGGGTTCACCACCAGGCCGAGGTCGAGGCGCCGCTCGATGACGCCGGTCTCGACGTGCCGCGAGTTGCCGTTGTGCAGCGTGATGTGCACCTCGGGGTAGCGCTCGAAGAAGCGCGCCATGAAGCCCGGCAGGACGTAGCCGGCGAGGCTCTCGTGGGCCCCGAGCGAGAAGGTCCCCCGCGGCTCGGTCGACAGCGCGAGGAGCTCGTCGCGCGCCGCCTCGAGGGTGCGGTCCGCCTGGCGCATGTGCTCGAGGAGGATCTCGCCGGCCCGGGTCAGCGAGACGCCCTGGCGGCTGCGGTGGAGGAGCGCCGCGCCGAGCGCCTCCTCGAGCTTGCGGACCGCGACGCTCAGCGACGGCTGGCTCACGCTCATCGCCCGGGCCGCGGCGGTGAAGGAGCCGTGCTCCGCGACGCGCTGGAAGTAGCGGAGCGGGGCCGCGAGCAGATCGAGGTCGGCCACGCACAGACGCTACCCCGACGCGGATCCGTTTTGGTAGGCTCTGCGGCCGTGGAGCGCGATCTGACCGGCCGCTGTGGGACCTGCTCGTTCTACACGGCGATCTGGACGGACGAGGAGACCGGCCATCACACCGGCGAGTGCCGCCTGGGCTGCTGGCCGGCCCCGCTGAAGGACTCCGCCACGTGCACCCACCACAAGCCCCGCGGGGCGAGCTGGGACGGGGCGCTCAAGCGCAAGAAGGCCGCGGGCACGCCGCGGCGCATGCGCGAAGACGACTACGTGGCGCGGCCGGTCAAGGCGCCGCTCCCGCAGGAGGTCGACATCGACATGGACATCGACGATTTCAGGCGCGTGCTCCGCGAGGTCATCCACGAGGAGCTCGGGGTCGGCGAGGTGGCGCTCGGCGACCGCTGGGTCGGCGGCGAGGTGGTGATCAAGCCCGGCCGCGAGGGGACGCAGGAGAAGTCGGTGCCGCTCGACGTCTTCTTCAAGAAGATCGTCGGCATCCGGGACAAGCTGCGGGTGCTCGAGCAGAAGGTGAACGGCCACAAGGGGCTCTCCGACGCGGAGAAGGTGCAGCTCCAGCAGTACATCACCGGCTGCTACGGCTCGCTCACCACGTTCAACGTCCTGTTCAAGGACAAGGACGACGGGTTCACCGGCCAGAGCGGCGGTCGCTGAGCGGCCAGAGGCGGCGGACGGCGAGCAGCGGGGCGGTCTCGAGCGCGAAGCTGCCGCCGTCCGGGTCGAGGTCGAACGCGAGGCTGTAGAGGTTGGCCGACGGGTCCCGCGCGAGGACGGCGACGTCGTCCAGCGCGTAGGCGATCGGCTCCTCGGGCATCGACTGGAGCATCGCGGCGAGCTCGCGGACCCGCGCGCCCGGCACGCGATCCTCCTCCATCTGTGCCCAGACCGTCTCGTTGTCGAGCAGCGCCCGGTCGTCGTCGGTGAGCTGGTAGGCGCCGATGTCCTCGGCCCGGATCGCCGCGAGGAGATCGCGGCTCACCGCGCGGAGCGGCTCGAGGCCCGCGGGGAGGCGGCCGCCGAGGTCGCGCCGGGAGAGCACGCGAGGCCTCAGGCCGACCACGCGGAGGCCCCCTTGGCTCAGCGCGAGCGTCAGCCGGATCGCGCCGTACTGAGCCGGTCCCTCGGCGTCCTGCGTCGGCTCGCCCCGCTTCATCACGAGCTCCACCTCGAAGGCGATCCCGAGGACGGTGAGCGGCCCACTCGGCGGAGCGTCGCGCCACTCTACCGGGGCGGGCGAGGCGAGCGGGCCCGCGAGCGGCAGCGGCGGCGGGGCGACCGGCGCGCCAGCGACCGCGGCGAGGGCGAGGTCGGTCAGCTCCTCGGCGAGCGGCGTGATCGCCGAGGGCGCGTAGGGGCGCCCGCTCCGAGGCGCGGCGTCGGGGGACGCCACGGTGGACGTCGGGCGCGTCGTCGCCGGCGGGGACGGGTCGGGCTCACGGGCCGCGGGAGCCGCCCCACCGCAGGAGAGGGAGGCGGTCGCGAAGGCGCACACCACGAGCCAGCGCGACACGGCTCGAGTCTGCCAGGCCCGAGATCGTGTGTCACCGGAACGCCGCCCCCTGCGTTGACCCCGGCGAGAGGAGGTCCGGATGAGCGAAGACGTGCTGGAGATCGCGGAGCAGTGGGTGGGGGACGTGGCGGCGACGGAGGCGGAGCTGACGGTGGAGGTGCACGGCGAGCGCTTCTTCGGCGGGCAGGCGGCGCTGGAGAAGGCGGCCGAGGTGCGCGCGCTCCGGGAGGCGCTCGCGGACGCGGGGCTGCCGGGCGACGCGGTCTCGCTGCGGGGCCTGCGGGCGCACGTCTCGACGGGGCTCTTCTCGCGCTCGTCGTCGGCGTACTACACGCTCGGCGTCCGGATCGCGGATCTGAGCCGCATCGCGGACGTCTTCGAGGCGATCGTCGGCGCGAAGCAGGCGAGCCTCACGCAGGTGCGCTGGATCTACGAGCCGGACGAGGCGGTGATCGGCGAGTGGCTGGCCCGCTGCGCCCGCCGCGCGCGGGTCGCGGCCGAGGCGCTCGCGGGCGCGCTCGGGGGCCAGCTGCGCGGGGTCGCCTTCTGCCGCTCGAGCGTGCTCGGGCGAGAGCGCCTCGAGGGCGACGTCCTGCACGTGCACGCCTTCGCGGCGCCGCAGATGCGGGCGTCCCGGGGGCTGCTGTCGGCGGAGCTCGCGGGCGGAGCGCCGGGCGGGGAGGGCGCGGCCGAGCTCGCGCCGACCCGCCGGATGGGGGTCCGCGTCGAGCTCGGCTTCCGCCTCGCGACCCCTGACGCCGCGACCCGCGCCGCGACGCAGTGACGTGGACGGGGGTCAGTCCGCGGAGGCGCTGGGTCCGCCGATGAAGTGCTCGATGAACGAGTACATCCGGACGTAGCGGTCGACGGTGTCGGAGCGGCGCGTGCCGGCGCCGTGGCCGACCTGGCGGACGAGGTAGAAGTAGACGTCCGGGTCCGGCGCGCCGGTCGCCTCCTGGAGGCGCGCGGTGAACTTGGTGGAGTGACCCCAGAACACGCGCGTGTCGTGGTCGGCGGTCGTGATGAGCGTCGCGGGCATCCGCTGGCCGTCGCGCACGCGGTGGTAGGGCGAGTAGCCGTAGAGCCAGCGGAACTGCTCGGGGTCGGCGCTGCTGCCGTACTCGCTGATCCAGAGCTCGGCCGGCGGGAACTCGTGGTAGCGGATCATGTCGTAGAGCCCGACCCCGGAGACGACCGCGCCGAAGCGCTCGGGCGCGCGCGTGATCATCGCGCCCATCAGGAGCCCGCCGTTGCTGCCGCCGTTGATCGCGATGCGCTCGGGCGCGCTGATCCCGCTCTCGCCGCCGAGCCAGCCCATCGCCGCCTCGAAGTCCTCGAAGACGCGCTCCTTGTTGCCGAGGTTGCCCGCGCGGTGCCACGCCTCACCGTGCTCGCCCCCGCCGCGCAGGTTGGCCACCGCGTAGACACCTCCACGTTCGACCCAGTAAAGCGCGTTGCGCTGGAAGCCAGGGAGCAGCGAGACGTTGAAGCCGCCGTAGCCGTAGAGGAGGACGCGGTTGCTGCCGTCGCGCTCCATCCCGCGCGGGTGCACGTAGTAGACGTTGATCTCCGTGCCGTCGGCGCTCGGGACGCTCGCCTGGCTCAGCTCGATGGAGTCGAAGTCGAAGTCGGCGCTCACGCGGTCCACCTCGACCGCCTCGAGGGTCCGCGTCGACCACGTGAACAGCGACGGCGGGTGGACGAAGCTCGAGAACCCGAACGCGAGGCGACCGGTGGCCGGGTCGCCGTCGAGGCCGAACAGCTCGCCGCGCCCGGGGAGGGTGATCTCGGAGGACTCGCGCCCGTCGAGGTAGAAGACGCGGAGCCGGCTCGCGATGTCTTCGATGCGGTGCACGACGATGCGGTCGCGGACGAAGACGACGCCCGCGATCGCGCCCTCGCCCTCGGCGATCACGGTGCGCCACGCGTCGCGATCGCCCGCGCGGCTCGGCAGGACCGCGTCGACGCGGTAGCGCGGCGCGCCGTCGTTGTGGGTCAGGTAGAGCCGGCCGCGGTGGACCTCGCCGCTGTAGAGGTGGTCCTCGCCGACGACGACGTCGACGAGGGGGTGGTCGTCGTCGGGGGCGATCACCCGCCCGCGCCGGCTCGCGCCGCGATCGAGGAGCCGGACGTCGGACTGCGACCAGCCGCGGAACACGTTGATCACGACGTAGCGGTCGTCATCCGAGACGCTCGCGCTCGGGAAGTCGGTGCGCTCGCCCGGCGTGAAGACGAGCGGGTCCTCCGCCGGGTCGCCGCCGAGCGGGTGGAAGAAGAGCCGCATGTCGTAGGTGTCGGGCTCCTCGGCCGAGTAGGCGTCCTCGCCCTCGCGCGGGTAGCGGCGGTAGTAGAAGCCGTCCTCCGCGTGGAGCCAGGCGACCGCGGACCACTTGGCGTGCTCGATGGTGTCGTCGAGCACCTCGCCGCGCTCGACGTCGAGGATACGCAGGGTGCTCCGCTCGTCGCCGCCCGTGCTGATGCCGAACGCGATGTAGCGGCCGCTCGGCGACGGGTAGTACCAGTCGAGCGCGGCGCGCTCGCCATAGGTCAGCGGGTCGATCAGCGGCGCGTCCGAGAGCGTGTCGCTCTCGCGGACGTAGAGCGCGGGCTGCTGCCGGTCGCCGTCGCGCTTGGTGTAGAAGAGCCGGCGGCCGGCCACGCTCGGGCCGCCGATCACCCCGATGCTCAGGAGCGCGTCGAGCCGCTCGGCCGCGCTCGGATCGGTCCACGCCTCGAGGCGCGACGCGGTCCGCTCGGTCTGGGCGTTCATCCACTCGGTCGTGAGCTCCGACTCCTCCTCCAGCGCCCGGAAGGGGTCGGCGATCTCGACGCCATGCAAGGTGTAGGTCGTCTCGCCGCGCGCGCGGGCGTTGAGGGCTTGCACTTCGCTGAGCTCCGGGGGGTGTTCGTCGCCGCTGCCGGTCGGCTGGTCGTCGGGCGCCGCGGGGGAGCCGCAGCCGAGGACCGCGGTCAGCGTGAGGGCGAACAGGACAGGGGAGGGCTCCGGCCTACGCATCGAGGACTCATCGCAAGACCCAACCCGCCGCGCAAGCGGTCTCGCGTCCGAGGCGTGGGTTGGCGCGAGGGTCGACGCGAGGGTTGAGGGCGGCTTGGCGTGGTGCCACAACCCGATCATGGCCCCGCGCATCGTCGCCCTCGCCGGCCTCCTCGGCGCCCTCGCGGTGGGCCTCGGGGCGTTTGGCGCGCACGGGCTCGAGGGCGCGCTCGCGGGCGCGGAGGACCTCGCGCGGCGCCTCGACTGGTGGGACACCGCGACCCATTACCACCTGACCCACGCGCTGGCCCTCGGGGTCACCGCCTGGGCGCGCACCCGGGCTCAGGGCCGCGCACCCACGGTCGCGGCCGCGCTGTTCCTCGTCGGGGTGCTGCTCTTCTCGGGTACCCTCTACGCCATGACGCTCGGCGCCCCTCGATGGCTCGGAGCCATCACCCCGCTCGGCGGCCTCGCGCTGATCGGCGGGTGGCTTTCATTGGCGATGTCCGCGCGCACCTGGAAGGCATGACGGGCGGCACGGGCCGCCTCACGGAGACCCCATGGAGATTCAACACACCTGCAAGGACTTCGAGCTCACCGACTCGATCCGCACCTACTCCGAGGACAAGATGCGCAAGGCCTGCGCACAGCTCGAGGGTTTCCAGGGCATCCGCATGCACCTGACCTACGAGACGGTCGGCCACGCGTCCCACGGGGACAACCAGGGCGTCAACGTCGTGCTCTTCGTCCCCAACAGCGAGCCGCTGAAGGCGACCGAGGCGACCGATGATCTCTACGCGACCATCGACCTCGCGGCCAAGGACATCGAGCGGCAGGTCAAGCGCTACCGCGACAAGCACACCAGCCACCGCGCGTGAGCGTCCCCGAGCCCGACGTCGGGGAGGTCGCGATCGGCGACCGGGCGCTCTTCGACGCGCTCGAGCCGTTCGCCTACCTGAACCACGCTGCCATCTCGCCGCCGTCGCGCGCGGTGCGGCGCGCGGTCGCGGACGCGTTGCAGGCCTACGCCGAGCGCGGGGTCAGCGCGGCCCACGCCTGGCGCGGCCAGCGCGAGCGCCTGCGGGCGCGGCTCGCCGGGCTGATCGGCGCGAAGCCGGAGGAGATCGCGCTCGGCACGAGCACGACGCGCGCGGTGGTGGACGTGGCGCTCTGCCTCCCGTGGCGCGCGGGCGAGCGGGTGATCTGCCTGCGCGGCGAGTTCCCCACCAACGTCACCCCGTGGCAGCGCGCGGCGGAGACCTTCGGGCTCGAGGTCGTGTTCCTCGACGCCGAGTCGTTCCGCGACGGGCGAGGCCTCGAGGCGCTCGACGCCGAGCTCGCGCGCGGGGCGCGGCTCCTGGCCGTGAGCGCGGTGCAGTTCCAGACCGGCCTCCGCATGCCCCTCGGCGAGATGACGCGCCGCGCGCACGCGGCCGGCGCCGAGGTCTTCGTCGATGGCATCCAGGCCTGCGGGGTCGTCCCGATCGACGTGCGGGCGCTCGGCGTCGACTACTTCGCGTGCGGCGCCCACAAGTGGCTGATGGGCCTCGAGGGGTCCGCGTTTCTCTTCGTGCGCGAAGACCGTGCCCCCGCGCTCGTGCCGCGGGTCGCGGGGTGGCTGAGCCACGAGGACCCCGTGCGCTTCCTCTTCGAGGGCGCGGGGCACCTCCGCTACGACCGGCCGATCCGGAGCGAACCGACCTTCCTCGAGTCGGGGGCCCTGAGCGCGGTCGGCTTCGCCGCGCTCGACGCCTCGGCCGCGGCCCTCGAGGCGCTCGGCGTCGAGGCGATCTTCGCGCACGTCCAGCGCTACCACGACGCGCTCGAGCCGGCGCTGCTCGAGCGAGGCTTCACGAGCCGGCGCGCGGCCGACCCGGCGCTTCGCTCGGGGACGCTCTCCCTGCTCCCGCCCGACGGCGTCGACCTGCCGGCGCTGTGGGGCGCGCTCGAGCGCGCGGGGGTGGCCTGCACGATCCCGGACGGGAACCTCCGCTTCGCGCCGCACTGGCCGAACGCGCTCGACGAGGTCCCCCGGGTGATCGACGCGCTCGACGCGGCGCTCGACGAGGCGCGCGGCCCGCGGTGAGCGACACCGTCGAGGTCCGCTGCCCGTACTGCTACGAGGCGCTCGAGCTCTGGGTCGACCCGGAGACCCGCGGCGGCTTCGTGCAGGACTGCGACGTGTGCTGTCGGCCCTGGCAGGTCTACGTCGAGCGCGACCCGGAGGATGGGACGCTCCACGTGTCGGTGCAGCGCGCGCAGTAGCGGGCAGTAGGGACCGGGCGCGCAGGAGCTTCGGGCGCGCAGTAGCTTCGGGCGCGCAGTCTCGGGAGCGCAGTGCGGGTACGAGGACAGCGACGACTAGCTGCACGTCCACGAGCACGTGCACGTCCACGAGTACGTACTCGACGACGCACTCGTGGACTCCGTGCGCGGCCGGCGCTCGCCGGCCTGACGCGCGTCGCTCAGTGACCCTGCTGCTGCTGGAGCTGCTGCTGGATCTGCTGCATGACTTCGGGCGGGATCTGGCCGCCGCCCGGCATGCCGCCTCCGGGCATCCCGGGCATCCCGGGCATCCCGTGCGGGCCGCCCATCGGGGGAGGCTCCTCGGTGCCCGAGTCGCCCGGCTGGAACGCCTCGACGGTCGGGCGCAGGCGCTCGGCCATGAAGCGGGACACGACGTAGATCGTGTCGTCGCCCTCGAGCATCACGTAGCGGTTGCCCTCGCCCTGCTCGTTGCCAACCACGAGGACGACGGTCTGCGCGTCGTCGCCCTCGCCGGAGATCATCCGCACCCGGGCGGAGCCGTCGCAGCCGACCGACTCCGGGGTGGCGTCGTCGTCCGCGAAGTCCGAGGCGCGGAGCCGCGCGAGGCTGGACACGATCGTGCGGACCTTGGCCGCCTCGTAGTTCTCGATCGGGGCCCGGGGCTCCTCGCCCTCGGCCGCCGGGAGGAGCACCTCGCGCCACTCGTCGTCGGCCGGGCTGTCGTCGCCGCCCTCTTCGTCGCCGCCCTCTTCGTCGCCGCCCTCTTCGTCGCCGCCCTCTTCGTCAGCGCCGCCCTCGGTCGGGGTGTCGCCCTCGGCCCCTGCCTCCGCGCCCTTGCGGAAGAGCCAGTGGCCCTCGGGGTTCTCGAACTCGATCTCGTTCACCTCGGCCGCGGTGAGCTGGAGGATCGCACGGTCGCGCCAGTCGGCGGGCCGCTTGTTGAACGCGAACTTGATCGAGCCGCGCACCATCAGGACCTCGTCGCTGCCCTCGACGCGGACCATCGTGTTGCCCGTCTGGTAGGCGCCGACCCACATGTCGATCGCGGTCTCGTCGCCCGCGCGCGCGATCACGTGGATGCCGTGGGCCTCGTCGACCTCGAGGCGCTCGTGGTGCTCGGCCCGCGACGCGGCCCGGCCGACGACCTCGAGGTCGGTGAGCTTGTCGAGCGCGGTGCTGATCGCGGTGCTCGACGCGGCCGCGTTGACCGGCGCGGTGAGCCGCCAGTCCTCGCCGTCCTTGGTCAACGTGATGCTGACCGCCTCCTCGTCCTCGGACGCGGGGAGGTGGATCTCGATCTCGGTGACGCTGTCACGGTCGACCTCGGGGAGCTCGGGGTCCGAGCCCTCCGGCACCTCGGTGTCCCCGGTGCGGGTGCTGACGGCCCACCAGGTGAGCCCGATCATCGCCAGCGCGAGGCCGCCCATGATGTACAGGCGGTTTGCCTTCCAATCCACGGGTCACGCTCCCTTCGTGTAGCGCTTGCGCAGCTGCTGTAGGTTCGCGCGCTTGTTCTTGCGCATCTGCCAGCGGCCGAGGCCGAAGAAGATGACGAGCACGGGCAGCAGCAGCATGCCGAACTTGTAGACCTTCTTGCGGCTGTCCCACTCCTCGATCGCGTCGTTGTAGCGCTGGACGGCCTCGCTGGCGCCCGCCTGATCGCCCTCCTCCGCGGCCGTCAAGGCTTCTTCCTGCGCGGAGGTGACGCTCTGGGGGACGTCGAGCGCCGGGTCCTCGATGTTCTTCGCGCGAATCGCGATGAGGTCGGCGTCCTGGGTCAGCCAGTCGATGGAGTTGAGGGCGAGCGCGATGCCGCCGGTCATCTGGCCGCGGCTCTGCTCGGGGTTCGGGAGGAACTCGTCGCGGAGCAGCGAGCCCGAGCCCGCCACGAGCACGCGCACCGAGCGCGTGGCCGTCGCCGGCGTGTCGTCGCCCTCGGCCGCGTCGAGCGCGCTGGGGAGCGTGCCCTCGAGCGCCACCATCACGGTGTGCGGCCCGGTCTGGTCGTTGATGGTGCTGCCCCACTCCTGCGGCTCGCGCGGCTGGAGCTGGATGGAGTCGCCGGTCAGGAGCCAGCTCTGCTCTGCGCTCGAGCGCCCGAGCACGATGCCGCAGGGCGCCTCGGACTCGGTCTCCGGGTCGCAGGTCGGCAGGCTCGTGAACGCCTCGCCCAGGTTGAGCGGCGAGGTGAAGAAGAACGGCGCCTGGTTGAGCCGGAAGAGCGACGGATGCGCCTGGGCGGCGTCGTCGAACACGACGATCGGCGCGGGCGGGTAGGCGACGGGGATCGGGATGCCGATCGGCGTGCGGAGCGGCACCCGGCCGCAGCGCGCGTCCGCGACGATCGCGTCGCCGAGCTGGACGCCCCAGCGCTCGAGCAGCGTGTTGATGCCCGTCTGGACCACGCTCGCGCTCGGCGCGACGCCCTGGATGTCGACGTTCATCGCGCCGCCGAAGATGCCGAGCGAGCCGCCGTTCATCACGTAGCGGTTGATGTTCGAGAGCTCGGCCTCGGTGATCTCCTCGGTCGGGTTGATGATGAGGAGCGCGCGGAGCTCGGGGTTGATCGGCTCGCCGACGTTGACCGCCTGCAGCTCGTAGTGGGGCAGGGCGGCCGCGAGGGTGGTGAGGCCCTCGGTGGGGCTCGGTGAGCCGTGGCCCTCCATCACGCCGACCGGCGTGGGCTCGCGCACGATCTGCCGGATGGCCTGGGTGATCTCGTACTCGAGGCCCTGCGTGTCCTGGATGACCGGGATGGTCTGGCGCTGGCCGAGGTACTTGATGACGATGCCGCGGTAGCCGTTCACGACGCTGACCGAGTCGTTCTCGATGAGCTGGTGCGGCACCTCGGTCACGCCGTCGCGGCGCGCGTCCTCGCGATCCTCGTCGTCGTCCGGGTCGATGAAGCGGACGTGGACGTTGCCGTTGCTCGCCGCCTCGTACTCGTCGAGGAGGTTGCGGACGTAGACCTCGGTCGCGTTGAACGGGGTGGGCAGATCGGACGTGAAGTACGCCGTGATCTCCATCGTGTCGTCGAGGTCGCTGACGAGCCGCTCGCTGCCTTGCGAGAGCGAGTAGAGGCGGCTCTTGGTGAAGTCGAAGCGGTGGTAGAGGAAGTAGCCGGCGACGTTGGCGAGCACCGCCACCACCGCCACGATCAGCACGTAGCTGACCGACTCCACGCCCCGCTGCCTGCCCTGCCCCGTCGTGGGGGCCGGGCCGCTCTTCTTGGTCTGCTTGGACTTGGCCACGGTTCAGCTCCAGCGTCGGCTCTCGAGGGCCTGGAATGAGACGACCAAGCCCACGGCCGTCAGCGAGAGGAAGAAGACGACGTCGCGGGTGTCGATCACGCCGCGCGCCATGCTCTCGAGGTGGTGGTTGAACGAGATCATGTCGAGCAAGGTCGCGTACCAGCCCGTGGCGAGGAACCGCGCCGCGGTCGGGACGATCCAGCCGAAGATCACGACGAAGGTCAGGGTGATGAAGAACGCGATGAGCTGGTTGCTCGTCCAGCTGCTCGCCGCGAGGCCGATCGCGACCATCGCCGCGCTGAGCAAGAGCAGGCCGAGGTAGCCGGTGAGCACCGGGCCCCAGTCGAGGTCGCCGAGGTTCGACACGGCGATCGGGTTCACCAGGCTCAGCAGGATGATCACGACCACGAGGCCGTAGGCGCCGAGGAACTTGCCGAGGATCACCTCGGACTCCTTCACCGGCATGGTGAGGAGCACCTCGATGGTGCCGTTGCCCTTCTCCTCCGCGATGAGGCCCATGGTGAGGGCCGCGATCGCGAACGGGAGGATGTAGCCGAAGTAGACGAACATCTCCCGGCTCGACGCCCGCCCCTGGAGGAAGAACGTCTGCCAGAAGAGGAACTCGACCAGGCCGAGCACGATGACGGCCACGATGTAGGCGGCCGGGCCGTTGAAGAAGGCCAGGAACTGTCGCTTCGCGATGGTCATCACGTTTTGCATCGCTATTCCTCCTCCTCGGCCGGCGCCTCGTCCTCGTACTCCTCGTCGTCGTCGAGGTCGTCGTCGAGGTCGTCGTCGGTGCGGGCCGAGGGCGTTGCGCCGCCGGCGCGGGTGAGATCGCGGAAGACCTGCTCGAGGTTCTGGGTCTGGGCCTCGAGTCCGACGAGGATGAGGCCGCTCTCGACCGCGGCGCGGAAGATCTCCGCCCGCAGGTCGTCGTCGACGCTGGAGACGAGCTCGACCTTGATCTCGTCGCCCTTCTTGGACAGCTCGCGGACGCTCTCGACGCCCTTCATCCGGCGGAAGACCTGCTCCGGGGACGGCGCCTTGGCCGAGTCGCGGTAGCTCGCGACCTTGGGCGAGCCGTTGCTCTGCTCGAGGTGCTTGCCCTTGAGGATCGTGACCTTGTAGCGGGGGCCGCCGCTGCTCTTGGCGAGCGCCTCGGGCGTGTCGTCGGCGACGATCTTGCCCTTGTCGATGATCAACACGCGCTGACAGGTCTTGGTGACCTCGTCGAGGTTGTGCGTCGAGAAGAGGATCGTGCGCTCCTTGCCGATCTCGCGGATGAGGTCGCGGATCTCGGCCGCCTGGTTCGGGTCGAGGCCGCTCAGCGGCTCGTCGAGGATCAGGATGGGCGGCTCGTGGATGAGCGCCTGGGCGAGGCCGACGCGCTGCTTGTAGCCCTTGGAGAGCTCCTTGATCGACTTGGCGATCACGTCGCCGAGGGCGACCTGCTCGATGATCTTGAAGATGCGCTTCTGCGCCTCCGGGCCCTCGAGGCCGCGCATCTGCGCCGCCCACTCGAGGTACTCGAGGACGAGCATCTCGGTGTAGAGCGCGTTGCTCTCCGGCAGGTAGCCGATCGCCTTGCGCACCCCGAGCGGGTCGTCCCACAGGTCGCAGCCGTTGACCGCCGCGGTGCCCGAGGTGGGGGCGATGAAGCAGGTGAGGATCTTCATCGTCGTCGACTTGCCGGCGCCGTTCGGGCCGAGGAAGCCGAGGATCTCACCGCGTCGGAGCTCGAAGTTCGCGTTCTGGAGGGCGACGAAGTTGCCGTACTTCTTCCCGAGGCCCTTGGCCTCGATCATGACGTCGCTCATACGGTGCCTCTCGAAGCTAGCGGGGGAGCCGGGCCTCCAAGGCCCTGGCGGGCGCGGACGATAGACGTTCAGGGGGTCAAGTCAAGTCGCCCGCGAGCCCCGAAACATCGGCGGTTCCGGGCTATTCCCGGCCAATTCGAGGTTTGTT
>JAUHXR010000121.1 GCA_030426845.1 Polyangia bacterium
TGGTCGCCTTCTCGAGCCCCTCGCCGATGTCCTCGAGGGGCAGATCGTTCGGATCGTCGCCGAACGGGTCCTCGATCTCGACCCCGATCTCGTCGATGCCGAAGAGCGCGAGCGCGAGGACCGCGGACGCGACGGGCGTCCACCAGACCATCCCGTGCACCATCGCGAACGGCGCCGTGTAGCAGAAGAGCGCGAGGAACACCTTGATGTGCTGCGCGTACGCGAACGGCACCGGCGTGAAGCGGATCCGCTCGCAGCCGGCGAGGGCCTCGTTCATCGCGCTCAGGTTCTGGTCCATGCGGTTGAGGCGCAGCTCGGTGATGTGCGCCTCGTGGTGCTCGACCAGGCGCGCGAGCCGCGAGCTGATCCACGTCGCGACGACCGGGGCGCGGTGCGTGACGTCCTCGAGCATGCGCCGCTCCTCGGCGGTGAGCAGCTCGCTCAGCGCGTCGAGGTCGTCCTCCTCGCGGAGGCGCTGGACCGCGAGGTAGTAGAAGGCGAGGATCTTGCGGCGCAGCTCGCGGCGGTGCCCGCCCACGTCGTCGACGTAGGTGACCACCTGGCGCATCAGGTCGCGCGTCGCGATGACGAGCCGGCCGATGAGCTTGCGGCCCTCCCAGAACCGGTCGTAGGACGCGTTGGTCCGGAACACCAGGAGCAGGCCGAGGGCCACGCCGATGAGCGCGTGCGCGGTCGCCTCGATGTGGAAGTCGCGCCACAGGTCGATCGCGAGGGCGGCGGCGCCGAGCACGCCGGCGATCAGCATGCGGACGGTGAGGCGCGGCAGGACCGACCCGCGCACGCTGAGGATGATCCGTACCCAGTCCTCGGATTCGTAGTCGACCATGTCCTCGCCTCTGCTTGTCCCGGGTGAGTACGAGGGCGCTTTGGGGATCCTCCCCGACCGGGGGTACGATGCCGCGGTGAACCGAACCCCCCGCGGACCTCTGGGCGCAGCGACGCTCGTCCTGATCGCCGCCATCCTACACGCGAGCTGCGCCGCCGAGGAGCCGCCGGTGTTCGAGGCCCCCGACCGCGTCGCCGGCGATCGCGCGCCGCGCGGGCTCGGCTGCGAGGACCTCGACGACGCCCGCTGCTTGCTCCCCTGGCCGTCCAACGCCTTCACGGTCGCCGACCCGTCGCGCGAGACGGGCCTGCGCCTCGAGGTGAACGCGCGCGCGCTCAACAGCCGTGACCGCGGCGACTCGCTCGCGCTCGCGGACGGCTTCAGCCCGGTGTCGCCGATCCTCGCGGTCTTCGATCGCCCGCTCGACCCGGGGACCCTCGAGGCCGCCGTGCACCTCTACGTCGCGCAGCCGGGCTCGGACGCCCTGGGCCGCGAGATCCCGCTCCGGCTCGAGACGGTCGAGGGGCGCGCCGGGGCGACCTTGCTGATCGCCGATCCCCGCCAGGTGCTCGCGTCGGCCACCGACCACGTCGTCGTGATCGACGACGCGCTCCTCGGCGCGGACGGCGCGCCCATCGCCTCGCCCCACGGGGCCGACGTCGCGCTGGATCGCGTCGCGCCGGCCACCCAGGAGGAGGCGGACCTGCGCGCCTACCACGCGCCCATCCGCGCGTTCCTCACCGCGCAGGGGATCGCGCTCGACCGCGTGGTGATGGCGTGGGACTTCACGACCCGGAGCGAGGCCTCGCCGCGCCGCGCCCTGCTGCACATGCGCGCGCGCTCGCTCGCCGCGCTCGAGGCGGGCGAGCTCGGGGTGGAGCTCGACAACGTGGTGGTCGCGCCCGATGGTCGCCCGGACATCGCGCTCCTCGTCTATGGGCGGCTGACCGGCGTGCCGACCTTCCTCGACGGAGACGCCGGCTTCGTGCCCGACGCGGACGGCCTGCCGATGGAGCTCGGGCGGACCGACGCGCCGTTCCGCGTGCTCGTGCCCGCGGGCACCGAGGGCTACCGCTTCCTGATGTACGGCCACGGGACCGGCGGCAACCAGGACGACGACGCCTTCGACGCGGAGCTCGCGAGCGCCGGGCTCGCCAAGGTGAACGTCCGCCTCTACGGCTGGACGGACACCGACGTGATCGCGACCTTTGCGGGTCTACAGCAGACGGTGCAGGGCAGCTTCGCGGCCGCGGCCTACCTCGTGGAGGCCCTCGCCCACGCGGCGACGATCGAGGCCGCGATGACCAGCGTGCTCGGCGACACCCTCGCCGCGGCCGAGCTCGACGGCGCCCCCAACCCGGCCGCGGGACGACGCCCGGACGGCTCGATCCCCTTCTGGGTCGGCGGCTCGCTCGGCGGGACGACCGGCGTGGTCTACGCCGCGAGCGACCCGCGCGTCCGCTACGCGGTGGTCAACGTGCCGGGCGCGGCGTGGTCCCAGTGGGTCTGGCACTCCGGGACCTTCGACCTCATCCACGAGCTGCTCGGGCTCCGCTACGACGACGACATCGACCTGAGCACCGGCCTCGCGATCGCGCAGACCAACCTCGACCTCGCGGACGGCGCGGTCTGGGCGAGCGCGCTCGAGGAGTCGCCCACCGCGTTCCTCGTGCAGGAGTCGATGGGCGATCCGATCATGCCCAACCAGGCGACCGAGATGGTCGCGGCCGTCACCGGCGCGCGGATGGTGGGCGGGGTGCTCGAGCCGATCGACGGGGTCGAGAGCGCGCCCGAGGTCATCGAGGGCAGCGCGATCACCCAGTTCCGCGCGCCCGAGGGGGGCGACTTCGACGTGCACGGCTTCGCGGCCCGCGACACGCCAGCGGGCGACGCGGCCCGGCAACAGATCTTCGACTTCGTCACCTCCGCGCTCGCCGGGGAGGCCCGGATCGCGCCGCCCGCCGACTGCCCGGACGGCTGCGACTACCGCTGAGCGGCGCCCGCCCGAGGCCTCGGCGGAGGCCGCCCGGGGGGAAGGTGGCCGGCTCGATCGCGTAGGCTCGCGCGAGATGACGGCTCGCGACCACCACTACCTCTTCAGCCACGTCCACCTGCGCAATCAGGCGCTGCGGAACCCCGAGCAGGTCCTCAAGGAGCTCTCCGGCCCGCTCCGCGAGGGGTTCCTGTTCTTCCTGTGGCAGCAGGTGGAGGAGGTCGCGAACGAGAAGGTGAGCGCGGTCGGCCTCAAGGTCGCGGGGGTCGACACGATCGGCGGCGGGACGCTCGCGCTGATCGAGCTGCCGGCGGCGGAGCGGCCCGCGGAGTCGATCTTCGCCGCGGTCTTCGCCGGGCCAGCCGGGGCCCGCTACTTCGTGTTCGATCGCGCGGTGAGCGCCCCCGACGAGGCCTGCCTCGCGGAGCTCGAGCTCGACGACACGCGCATCAACATGGGCAACCACCCGGCGACCCAGGCCGCGCTGCTCGAGGTGCTCGCCCGCGAGCTGTCGGTGCCGCGTCCCGCCTCGGTCCGGCCGCCGGCGACGATGGCGATGCCGGCGGGCTCGCTCCCGGGGGTCGGCTCGTCCCCCGGCGCGGTCCTGGGCTCCTCCCCCGGCTCCTTGCCTGGGGCCTTGCCCGGCTCGATGCCCGGCGCGATGCCCGGCGCCGGCGGCGCGCCGACGCCCGCCGCGCGCCCGAAGAGCAAGGTCAACGTCCTCGCGATCGTCGGGCTCGCCCTGTTCGCGCCGGTCTTCTGCTGCCTCGCGACCGGCGTGCTGGCCTACGACAGCGGCATGGACGCCGACGCCGCGCTCGACGTGCAGACCGAGCTGTCGACCGACGCGCAGGACCACGAGCAGCTCGTGATCCGGATGAGCGGGCCCGAGGAGATCTGGCGCTACACGGTCACGGGCCCGGGGGCGGAGGGCTGCGACTACATCAGCGCCTACCGCGAGGCGCGCTGCGAGGTCCGACTCGACCAGGTCGCCGATCCCACGCCGACCTACCGGATCGAGGGCCGCGGCCACGGGCCGCGCCTCTTCGGCGAGTCGATCGGCGACGTGGTGGATCTCTCCGCGGAGGTCGAGGTGGTGCGCCCGCTCGGCCTGCGGTGGTCGGAGGTCGCGAACGCCACCGTGGTGAGCGGCTTCCCCGGGCGGCTCGCGGTCAACCGCGACGGCGCGCTCCAGCTCCTCGACGCGCCCCCCGGCACGACGCTCAACGTGGGCGGACAGGCGAGCGCCGCGGTCCAGCCCGCGGTCGCGCTCGACGTCCCGACGCTCGTGAACCAGGCCGGCGTGTCCGCGGTGCTAGAGGGCGGCGGCCGCGTGTCGATCCCCAACGTGACCGTGCGCCTCGCCGACGGCACCACCGCGGGGGGCGCCGCGCAGGTGCAGGCCGGGGACCTGAGGCCGGCGCTGCTCGCGCGCCTCGCCGAGCTCGGCGACGCCAACCTCGGGCCCGCGACGGGGACCGCCGCGGTGTGGATCCAGGACGGCGCGATGCGTCAGCTCGTCGGCGCGCCCCAGACCCTGGCCGATCTCGGCCGCGTGGTGCTCAGCGAGAGCACCGAGAGCACCTCGGGGCGCTGCGGGCCCTACGGGCTCTCCGTCTTCGCGGCCTACGGCGACTACATCCCCCGCAGCCGCTGGACCACCACGGTGACGGTCTACGACCGCGTCGAGGATCGACGCGCCGCGCGCCGCCGCTTCCGCGGCGAGCGGCCCAGCTGCCCCCAGAGCATCTCGATGGGGACGCGCCGGATCAACGGCCCGCGGGCGAACGCCGACGCCGACGCCTACGCGACCGAGCAGCTCGCGCCGCCGCCCGCCGAGTGAGCCGTCGGTCGCGGTGACGACCTCACGCGCGTGAGCCCGCCGCGCGGGCGCGCGACGGGCTCGTCGTTGCGTGCGGCGGGCTCAGGCGTGGGGCACGCAGGTGCCGACGCCATGCTCGACGTCGCACTCGTAGCCGCCGGCGCAGTCGGCGTCGACCGCGCACTCGCCGCTCGTCGCCGGGGTGCCGCCGCCCGAGCCGCCGCCGCCGCTGGTGTGCGGCTGGCAGATGCCGACGCCGTGCTCGACCTCGCACTCGAGGCCGGCCGCGCAGTCGGCGTCGACCGCGCACTCGCTCGTCGTCGGGGTCGGCGTGGTCCCGCCGCCGCTGGTGTGCGGCTGGCAGATGCCGACGCCGTGCTCGACCTCGCACTCGAGGCCGGCCGCGCAGTCGGCGTCGACCGCGCACTCGCTCGTCGGGGCCGGGGTGCCGCCGTCCGTGCCGCCGTCCGTGCCGCCGTCCGTGCCACCGTCCGTGCCGCCGTCCTCGGAGCCGCCGCCGTGCGGCTTGCAGTAGCCCGCGCCGTGCTCGAGCTCGCACTCGAGGCCACCGCCGCAGTCCGCGTCGGTGTGGCAGGGCGTCGCGTCCGCGGGGATCGGGTCGCCCGAGTGGGGCTGACACCAGGCCGCGCCGTGCTCCAGCTCGCACTCGTAGCCCACCGCGCAGTCCGCGTCGGTCGTGCACTCGACGGTGCCCGCCGGCGGCGCGCCGGTGCTCGCGTCGCGGTGCGCCTGGCAGAAGCTGCCGCCGTGCTCCATCTCGCACTCGAAGCCCGCGGCGCAGTCGGCGTCGCTCGCGCAGTCGAAGGCGCCGAGCACGAACCCGGTGTAGTCGCCGCCGTGCGGCTGGCAGGAGCCGGCGCCGTGCTCGACCTCGCACTCGAGGCCCCGGCCGCAGTCGGTCGTCGCGGCGCACGGCTCGCCGAGCGCGGCGAAGACGTCGTCGACGCTCGAGGTGCAGCCGGCGAAGGCCATCGCGGCCGGGAGCAGGGTCAGGGGGAGCAGGGTGGAAAGCCAGCGCGTGTTCATCGTCATCTCCTCCGGGCCGTCCTTCGACCCGCAGGCAGACGATGGGTTACCGATCACGCCACCGTCAGGGACGCTCGGTTACCTGCGCTGGCGTGTTCCGGCGTCAGTCCTCGGTCACCACGAGGACGCCGTCCGCGTGGCCGAGGAGCAGCCGGCGATCGGCGACCGCGTGGACCGAGCCGAAGACCGTGGAGTCCGTCGCGATCGTGCGCTCGCCCGCGAGGGTGAGGGCGCCCCCGGACCAGGTGCGCGTCCAGACGCGCAGCGGGCCCATGTAGTCCGCGGTCGCGACGAGGGCCTCGCTCGGGTCCCAGAACGACGACGCGATCGACGGGCCCACCGGGGCCGCGCCGACCGCGCTCAGGTCGATCGGGGTCTGGGTCGACAGCGCGTCGGCGACGTCCGCGCGGGCCACCGCGAAGAGGATCGGCGAGGACTCGAAGCCGCCCGCGAGCACGTAGTCGGAGGTCGCGAGCACCGAGCCGCTGAAGCTGCCGAGCCCAGAGCCGACGTGGACCGCGCGCGCCTCGGACGCGTCGTACCCGTAGAGGCCCTGGCCGGCGTCCACGCCGCCGAAGGCGAGGCCGTCGACGAGGAAGTCCGCCCCGAGCCACGCCGCGCCGAAGTTGCCCGGCGCGTCGTAGCGGACGACGTCCCCGGTGGCGAGGTCGACGCGCAGCACCTCGCCCGGCACGTTGCCCCCCGCGAAGACCGTATAGCCGAAGAGCGCCTCGCCGTCGGACGGACCGAGGGAGGCGTCGTCCGAGAGCGCGAGGTAGCCGCCGAGGAACGGGGTCGCGCCGCCCCAGGGATCGCCGGCCGGCTCGTCGACGCGCACGGTGGCGACGGTGGCCGGCGTCGGGTCGTCGACCGTCCAGCGGCGGATCGCAAAGGTCGTGGTCGCGCCGTCAGCGCCCTGGACCACGTCGTAGACCATCGCGCCGCGCGTCGCGCGGACGCTGGCCGGGAGGCAGAGGTTCCGCGTCGGCGTCAGCCCCGCCTCGAGGAGCGCGTCCCAGCCCGACAGATCCGCGCCGCAGGTCGCGACGCAGACCGCGCGCAGGCACGCCTCGCCTGCGCCGCAGTCGCCGTCGCCCGCGCAGGCGTCGTCGCCTCCGTCGCGCCCCGGCCCCGCGTCCACGTCGCCCGCGTCCATCGCGACCCCGGTGTCGGGGGGCGGCCCCCCTGCGTCGTCGGGCGGGCCGGCGTCTACCGGGCCCTCGCCGTCACATCCACCCGCAAGGAACAGCGCCAGGATCAGCGCGCGCAGCGCCGCATGTCGAAGCCTCATCGCGACCTCCGGATCCACCCCGCGTGGATCGGTTGAGGAGCGCAGGGAGTAGTTCCTGACTCGGCGACACCATCGTCGCCTCACAGTGGCGGGGGCCGTCCCGGACTCACACCGGGTTCCTACCGCAGGCGTTTGGTTCGCCCGCTCTACGCTCGGGGCGAACCCTCCGGCCTGGGGGCGCGGGGGTCAAGGCGAATCCAGGCGATCAGAGCGCGCCGCCCGCGTGGGCGAGCCGCACGCCGGCGATCTGGAGGGCGACCTCGGCGTCGAGCCTCGCGAGGCGGGCGCGGTAGAGCTGGCTCTCGCTCGCGAGCACGTCGGCGACGGTGGCCTCGCCGGCGCGGAGCTGCGCGAGCCGCGACGCGTAGGCCGCCTCCGACGCGCGGACGTGCACGGCCTGGGCCTCGACCCGCTCGCGCGCGGCCTCGCGCTGGGCGCGGGCCTGAGCGAGCTCGACCCGCACCATGCGCGCGAGCGCCTCGAGCTGCGCCTCGGTCGCTGCCTGCTCGCCGCCGAGCTCCTCACCGCGGTGCACCGCCCCGAGCAGATCGTTCGGCGACCAGGTGAGCATCGCGCCGAGCTCCCAGCTCCCCTGGAATTCCTGGCGCGGCGGGATCTGGTAGCGGTTCGGGTTGGCGAGGTCGGCGCTCGCGTAGAGCGAGAGGTGCGGGTAGCCGCGCGCGTCCTCGGCCCGCGCGGCCGCGCGCTGGGCCCCGAGGGACTCCCGCACCGCGAGGAGCTCGGGCCGACGCGCGATCGCCTCCTCGTCCGTCGTCGCGCCGCCGAGGTCCGCGTCGGCCTGGAGGCTCACCCCGAACACGGGGCCGGGCTCCGCGTCGAGCAGCGCGCGCAGCCCCGCGTCGGCGATCGCGACCCCGGCCCGCGCGCTCGCGATCGCGCCGCGCACCTCGGCGACCCTCGCCTCGACCGCCGCGACGTCGGCCGCGGTGAGGAAGCCCGCGCGCGCCGCCGCCTCGACCTGCGCGCGCTGGCCCTCGGCCTGACGCAGCGCCTCTTCGCTCACCGCGAGCGCGCCCCGCGCCCGCGCGAGCTGGTAGTAGGCCTCGAGCGCGCTGCGTCGCACCCCCGCCGCCGTCGCCGCCTCCTGGTGCGCCCGCGCCCGGCCGCCCGCCTCGGCCGCGTCCACCGCGGGGAGGATCGCGAAGAACATGTCGCTCACCGGCCAGGTGAGCCGCGCGCCCATCGCGAAGCGATCGCGCGGGATGACGATCGTCGCGCCGCCGGACTGGCTCTCGAGCTGACCGAGCCACAGCGTGCGCGCGGCCGGGTCGGAGATGTTCTGCGCGAGCTGGCGCGCGGCGGCGAGCGCGTCCGGGTCCGCGCCGAGATCGATCTGCCCGTCGGGGAAGCCGTCGACGTGCTGGTAGCTGACGCTCAGGTCGAGCCGCGGGAGCATCGCCGCGCGCGCGCGGGACACCGCGGCCTCCGAGGCGCGCGACAGCGCCCGGGCTCGGGCGAGATCGGGCGAGCGCTCCACCGCGCGCGCGGCGGCCTCCGCGGGGGAGAGCGCGGGCCCGTCGGCGATCGCGGCCGCGAGATCGAGATCGTCCTCGGCGGCGGGCGGCGCGGCCTCGGCCGGCGCGGGCGCCTGGGCCCGGGCGGACGCCGGCAGGAGGAGGAGGGCGAGGAGGGCGAGGCGACGGCGGTTCATCTCAGGCTCCGGCGAAAGCGGAAGCTCGCGAACGAGAGGACGAGCGCGCCCATCACCGCGAGCGTGATGAGCTGCACGTGGAGCTCCTCGAACGACGCGCCGCGCAGCAGCGAGCCGCGGAGGATCTCCTGGTAGTGGCGCAGCGGGTTGATGAGGGTCCACGGCTGCAGCCACTCGGGCATCGAGCGGATCGGGGTCATGATGCCGCTCAGCAGCGCGGCGGGGAGCAGGAACAGGAACCCGCCGAGGAAGGCTTGTTGCTGGCTACGGCTGAGCGTCGCGATCAGCAGGCCGACCCCGAGGGTCGTCATCAGGTAGAAGAGCGTCCCGACCGCGAGGAGCGTGAGGCTCCCGCGCAGCGGCATGTCGAAGACCACGCTCCCGACCACGAGCGCGATGCCGAAGTCGATCAGCCCGACCACCGCGAAGGGCAGCATCTTGCCGACGATGAGCACGCCGCTCGAGACGGGGGTGACGAGGATCTGCTCGAGCGTGCCGACCTCGCGCTCGCGGGCGAGGCCCATCGACGAGACGATGGTGGTGATGAGCAGCAGCAGCATCGCCATCACGCCGGGCACCATGTAGACGCTGGTGTCGAGGGTCGGGTTGAACAGCACCCGCGAAGAGGTCCGCACCTCGGGCAGGCGTGCGTTCGCGCGCCGCACCCGCGCCCGGACGCGGGCCTCGCTCTCGGCCGCGAAGTACGACGTCACGGCCGAGGTCGCGACGCCGGCCCGGTTGGGGTCGCCCCCGTCGACGATCGTCTGCACGGTGGCCGGCCGTCCCCGCGCGAGGTCGCGCTCGAACCCGCGCGGCACGACGATCACCACCGCCGCCTCGCCCCGCTCGAGCAGCCTCTCCGCCTCGGGCACCGAGGGGCGCTCGGCGACCGCGACGAGGGTCCGATCGGCGAGCAGCCGCTGCAGATCGGTGCGGCTCTGGTGGCTCTGATCGAGGTCGACGATCACCGCCGGGACCTCGTCGACCTCGAAGCTCACCGCGAAGCCGAAGATGATCAGCTGGATGAGCGGCGCCATCACGAGGAGCGCCATCATCCGGCGGTCGCGCATCGTCTGGCGCACCTCCTTCTGCACCACCGCGGCCAGCATCGCGAGCGACTGCCTCACGCGACGACCCTCCGGAAGCGCGCGGTCGAGATCGCGACGGTGACGGCGGCGAAGGCCAGCAGGGCGAGGGCCTGGGGCCACAGCGTGTCGAGCCCCGCGCCGCGCAGGAGGATCGCGCGGAGGCCGTCGACGTAGTAGCGCGCCGGCACGATCGCGCTGACCGCCTGGAGCGGCGCGGGCATGTTCTCGATCGGGAAGACGAACCCGCTCAGGAGCATGCTCGGAAGCATCGAGCTCAGCGCGCCGGCCTGGGTCGCGACCATCTGGTTGCGGGTGATCACGCTGATCATCAGCCCCTGGCCGAGCATCCCCGCGAGGAAGAGGATCGACAGCACCGCGAGCGCGAGCGGCGAGCCGCGGAACGGGACGTCGAACACCGTCGTCCCCACCGCGAGCACCAGCAGGACCGCGAGCGCGCCGAGGGCCACGTAGGGGAGGAGCTTGCCGATCACGATCTCGAGGCGGCCGACCGGGGTCGCGAAGAGCTGCGCCATCGATCCCCGCTCCCACTCGCGCGCGACCGTCAGCGCGGTGAGGAGCACGGCGACGATCGCGAGGACGTAGGCGGCGATCCCGGGGACGAGGAACACCGCGCTGCGCGCCTCGGGGTTGAAGCGCGTCCAGCTCCGCGCGGACACGGGAGGCTTGCCCGCGTTGACCGCCTGCGCGCTCGCGCTGAGCCCGAGCACCCGGAGCGCGGCCTCGGTCTTGGCGCGCACCTGGACCGCGGTGTTGTTGTCGGCGCCGTCGATCAGGAGCTGCACGTCCGCGCGCTGCCCGCGCCGGAGCCGCGCCTCGAAGCCCGGCGGGAACACGACCACCGCGACGACCTCGCCCGCGATCATGCGCCGCTCCGCCTCCGCGACCGAGGTGGAGAGGCCCGCGTCCGAGAGGTCGGCCGACGCGGTCAACCGCTGGCGGAGCGCGCGCGTGGTCGCGGACGCGTCGTGATCGACGAAGGCGACGGGCAGCCGGTCGAGGTCGAAGCTCACGCCGAAGCCGAACAGGAGGATCATCACGACCGGCATGCCGAGCGCGAGGTAGAGCGAGCGCGGGTCCCGCACGACGTGGCGCACCTCCTTGCTGGAGAGCGCGAGCACCCGCTGCGCGAAGCGCCTCACGCCGCCTCCCCGACCACCGCGAGGAAGACGTCCTCGAGCGAGGCCTCGACGCGCTCCACGCGGTCGACTCGCCCGCCCCCCTCGGTGAGGTGGCGCGCGATCATGTCCGGGTCGGCGTGACCCTCGGCGAAGCGCACGTGGACCCGCGCGCCGAAGGGCTCGGCCGCGAGGACGCCGGGGAGCGACAGGGTCCGCTCGCGAGCCGCGTGGAGATCCCGGCCGGTGAACGCGTAGGTCTCGCCCGGGACGTAGCGCGCCTTGAGCGCGGCCGGGGTGTCGAGCGCGACGAGGACGCCGTCGACCATGAGGCCGATGCGCGCGCAGTACTCCGCCTCGTCCATGTAGTGCGTGGTCACGAAGACGGTGGTGCCGCCGTCGGCGAGCTCGCGGATGAGTCGCCAGAACGCGCGCCGGCTCGCCGGGTCGACGCCCGCGGTGGGCTCGTCGAGGAACACGATGGGCGGCTCGTGGAGGAGCGCGCTGGTGAGCGCGAGGCGCTGGCGCGTGCCGCCGGGGAGGGCGCCGGTCATCGCCTTGCGGTGCTCGTCCGCGAGCCCCGTGCGCTCGCAGGCGCGGTCGATCGCGCGGCGCAGGGTCGCGCCGGCCATCCCGTAGATGCCGCCGAAGAACTCGAGGTTCTCCTGGGCCGTGAGGTCCCGGTACAGGCTGAACTTCTGCGACATGTAGCCGATCGATCGCTTCACCGCGATCGGGTCCGAGCCCACGTCGTGACCGGCGACCGTCGCGCGCCCACCGCTCGGCGCGAGGAGGCCCGAGAGCATGCGGATCGTGGTGGACTTCCCCGCGCCGTTCGCGCCGAGGTAGCCGAAGATCTCGCCACGCTCGACGTCGAAGTCCACGTCGCGCACCGCCACGAAGTCGCCGAACTCGCGCCGCAGGCCGCGCACCTCGATGACGTGGGTCACGCGGCCTCGTCGTGGCCCGCGCGCCACACGGTCGCGAGGAAGAGGTCCTCGAAGTCGGGGGGGACGCGCCGGAGCTCGGCCCCGAGCGGCGCGAGGTCCGCGGCGATCCGCGGCTCGGCGCCGGGGGTCAGCACCACCCGCAGGCGCGCGCCCGCGGGTGACGCCGCCACCACCGCCTCGTGCCCCTCGAGGAGCTCGTGGAGCGCGCCGCGCTCTCCGCCGACGACCTCACAGACCGGGTTCTCGAGCGCGTCCGTCAGCGCGCCCGGCGCGCCCTGCGCCACGATCCTTCCTTCATGCATCAGGCTCACGAGGTGGCAGCGCGCGGCCTCGTCCATCGTCGGCGTGCTCACGAGGACCGCCATGCCGTCGTCCACGAACGCGTAGATGAGCTCCCAGAGCTCACGCCGGCTGACCGGGTCGACGCCGTTGGTCGGCTCGTCGAGCAGCAGCGCCTCGGGCTCGTGCAGCAGCGCGCAGCTCAGCGCGAGCTTCTTGTACATCCCGCCGCTCAGCGCGTCGGCGCGCCGGTCCGCGAAGGGCGCGAGGCGGGTGATCCCGAGCAGCCGCTCGACGCGCGCGCGGTAGGTCGCGCGGTCGAGGCCGAAGAGCTGCCCGAAGAAGTGGAGGTTCTCGCCCACCGTGAGGTCGCCGTAGAGGCTGTACTCCTGCGGCATCAGCCCGAGGTGCTCGCGCGCGCTCGAGCCGCGGGCCATCGGGTCCTCGCCGAGCACGCGGACCTCCCCCGCGTCGGGGTGCATGAGGCCGGCGAGGCACCCGATCGTCGTCGTCTTGCCCGCGCCGTCCGGGCCGACGAGGCCGTGGAGCTCGCCCGGCTCGACCGCGAGGTCGACCCCGCGGACCGCCTCCACCGCGCCGTAGCGGCGCACGAGGGACGTGGCCGTCAGCGCGCTCACGACGCGTCCTCCAGGGTGACGGTGACCGGCATCCCGGCGCGCAGCAGGCCCTCGTCGTTCGGGACGCGGACCTCGATCGGGTAGACGAGCCGGTCGCGGTCGCTCCGGGTCTGGATGTTGCGCGGCGTGAACTCGGCCTCGAGGCCGACGCGGCGGACCGTCGCGTCGAACACCCGGCCGGGGTAGGGGTCGGCCTCGACGCGCGCGGCCACCCCGACGCGCGCGGCCGCGATGTCGGCGTTGGGGAGGTAGAAGGTCGCGCGCACGAAGGCCGGCTCCACCACGCGGGCGACCACCGCGCCGGGCGTCACCAGCTCGCCGACCTCGTAGTAGACGCGCTCGACGACCCCGGCCCGCGGCGCGACGATCCGGCACTCGTCCACCATCAGCTGCGCCGCGCGGACGACCGCCTCGAGCGCCTCGACCCCGCGCTGGGCCGCGGTCGCCGCCGATCCCGCGGCCTCGGCCTGGGAGCGGGCCGCCGCGGCCTGACGCGACCGCGCGGCGCGCGACGCCCGGGCCGCCCGCACCTGGTCCTCGAGGCCGGCCGCCGCGGCCTGCGCCTGATCCCGGCGCGACAAGGCAGCGTGCTCACCCATCGACGCGACCCGCTCGGCCTCGCGCGCGGCCACGCTCTGCTGCTGACCGAGGGCCGAGGCCTGCGCGCCGGCCGCGCCGACCGACGCCCGCGCCGCCTGGCTGTTGCGCTCGGCCGCGACCGCGCTCGCCCCCGCCGCCTCGGCCTGGGCGCGCGCGCCCTCGAGCCGGGCGGTCGCCTCGGCGAGCCGCGCCTCCGGCTCCGCGCAGTCGAGCTCGAGGAGGACCGCCCCCGCCTCGACCGTCGCGCCCTCGGTGACGGGGAGCGCGGTCACCCGCGCGCCGAGCCGCGCCGACAGGTCCGCGCCCTCGCTCTCGACCACCCCGGAGCCGCGCGGCGGGCCCTCGAGCTCCGCCTGCTGCGCGCGGATGCGCCACGCGATCACGCCCGTCAGCGCGAGCGCCACTACGATCACGACTGGAACGACCCGCTTCATGCCTAGTCTCCCGTGCGACGGCCGTGCCAGCCGCGCGGTCCGCGCGCCCGGGCCGGTGCTGTCCGGAGATCCAGACACGCGCCGTCCGGACCTCCAGACGCGCCCACCCCGCGGCGCGTGACGGAGGCGCCCGGCACACCCCTTGATGGATCGCTCGTGGATGGACGCGGGCCTGACGAGAGGGGCTGATAAGCTGGGGCCCGCCTGGCTGGAGAGGCTCCTCGTGCCCGGAACGCGCCACCCGAACGACGCCCGCACCATCCGCCAGGGCGCGCGCGAGCAGGCCCTCCGCAAGCTGGTGCGTCTGCGGCTCGTGGTCGCCCCGGCGCTCGGCTGCGTGGCCCTGACCTTCGCGTTCTTCGAGCCGACGACCTGGCGCCGCGCGCTCATCGGCACGGTGGTGACCGCGATGACGATCCTGACCTTCGCGGAGTGGGCGCGGTTCCGCCGCTTCGGCCCCGAGGCCCTCGGGATCGCGTTCAACCTCGGCGTAATGCTCGCCGGCCAGCTCGGCTTGATCGCAGCGACGGGCGGCCTGTTCAGCCCGCTGGTCCCGGTGGTGGTGGTCGCGGGCACGCTCAGCGCGATCCTCCTCGAGCCGCGGACGCAGGTGCTCTTCGTGCTCACGCTGACCGTGCCCGCGTTCTGGGCGATGGCGTTCGTCCACGCGGGCGGCGAGGTCAGCCTCGTCCCGCGCCTGTTCGGCGACGCGGCTGGCCTCGAGCGTGGGCCGGCCCCGTGGATCGCGGCCACGCTCTACACCGTGATGGTGACCGCGACCTCGCGGGTCGGGGTCGAGGTCCGCCTGCTCTTCGAGCGCCTCGTCGCCGACTCGATGCGGGAGCGCGATCGCGTCCTCGACCTCCACGCGGAGCAGAGCCGCACGCTCGCGGCGGTGAGCGCGGAGATCGCCCACGAGCTCAAGAACCCGCTCGCGAGCGTGAAGGGGCTCGGCGCGCTCGTGGCCAAGGGCGTGGACGGCAAGACCGCCGAGCGCGTGGGCGTGCTGCGGCGCGAGGTGGACCGGATGCAGGCGATCCTGGAGGAGCTGCTCACCTTCTCGCGTCCGCTCGTGCCGCTCTCCACCGAGGCGGTCGACGCGCGCGACCTGATGGAGGACGTCTTGCGGTTGCACGAGGGCCTCGCCCAGGAGCGCGGCGTGCGGCTGACCCTCGACGCGGGCCCGGCCGCCGTGCTCCGCTGCGATCCGCGGAAGGTCCGGCAGGTGCTCATCAACCTGGTGCAGAACGCGCTCGACGCCAGCCCGCGCGGCGCGGTCGTCCACCTCGCGGTCGCGGGCGACGCCGACGACGTGCGGCTGTCGGTGATCGACGCGGGCGCGGGCGTCTCGCCCGAGCTCGGCGAGCGGGTGTTCGAGCCCGGCGTGACCTCCAAGGAGCACGGCTCGGGGATGGGGCTCGCGGTCTCGCGGGCGCTCGCGCGGCAGCACGGCGGAGAGCTCGCGCTCGACGCGGACGAGGGCGGCGGCGCGGTGGCCACGTTGACGTTGCCGCGCGAGGTGACGGAGCCCTCACCGTGACCCCGCGCGTCCTGGTCGTGGACGACGACGACGGCGTCCGGTACACGCTCCGCGGGCTGCTCGAGGACGCGGGGCTCGAGGTCGTGGACGCGCCGGGCGGGGCGGAGGCCCTGCAGATCCTCGACGAAGGCGAGCCGCCGCACCTCGTGATCACCGATCTGCGCATGCCGGGGATGGACGGCATGGAGCTGCTCCAGCGCATCCATGAGCGGTCGGGCGCGCCTCGGGTGATCGTGATCACGGCGCACGGATCGGAGCGCACCGCGGTCGAGGCGATGAAGCGCGGGGCCTACGACTACTTCCGCAAGCCCTTCGAGCCGGACGAGCTGCTCGCGGTGGTGGAGCGCGCGGTCGAGTCGGTGCGGCTGAGCGCCGACAAGGAGCGGCTCGAGGCGGAGCTGCACCTCGCGCGCGTGATGGCCTTCGCCTCGCCCGCGATGAAGCGGCTCGCGGTGCTGGTCCGGCGCGTCGCCGCGAGCGACGTCACGATCCTCATCACGGGGGAGAGCGGGACGGGCAAGGAGCGCCTCGCCGAGGCGGTGGTGGCGGCGAGCGGCCGCGCCGACGCGCCGTTCGTCCGCTTCAACTGCGCCGCGATCACGGCCGAGCTCGCCGAGGCGGAGCTGTTCGGCCACAGCAAGGGCGCGTTCACCGGCGCGTCGCGCGCCCGGGCCGGCCTGTTCCGCGAGGCCGACGGGGGCACGCTGTTCCTCGACGAGATCGGCGAGCTCGATCCACGGACGCAAGCCAAGCTGCTTCGCGCGCTCCAGGAGGGCGAGGTGCGGCCGCTCGGCGAGGACCGGCCGGTGGCGGTCGACGTGCGCATCCTCGCCGCGACCCACCGCGACCTCGCGGCGCGGGTCGAGGAGGGCGCGTTCCGCGAGGATCTGCTCTACCGGCTGAAGGTGGTGAACCTGCACCTGCCGCCGCTCCGCGAGCGCCCCGAGGACCTCGCGATCCTCGCCGAGCGGTTCCTCGTGGAGCTGGGCGAGCGCTTCGGGGTCGGCCCGCTCGGGATCGACGACGCGCTCCTCGCGCGGCTGTCGTCCTACCCCTGGCCGGGCAACGTGCGGGAGCTGAAGAACGCGATCGAGAGCCTCGTCGTGCTCAGCCCGCGAGGGGAGCTCGACCTGTCGCTGCTGCCGGGGGCGAGCGACGCGCCCGCGCGGGCGAGCCTCGAGGAGCGCGTGGCGGCCTACGAGCGCGGCCTGCTCGTGGGGTCGCTGCGGTCGGCGGGGGGCAACCGCACCGAGGCGGCCAGGCACCTCGGGATCGGCCGGGCGACGCTCTACGAGAAGCTCAAGAAGCACCACATCGGCAAGGACGAGGGGTAGGAGGCCGCCAAGGGGCCGCGCACCCGGCCACGCCCGCGTCGCTCGCGTCGACGTTCGTCGACGTGCGCCCGCGGACGCCCTCGTGCCGGCCCGCGGACGCTCGACCATCGAGACCGCTCCACAAAAAGCAGATGAATCGTCACAAAGCGGTTGAATCTGAATAAGTCAGGTTTATAGTCCCGCCCATGTCGGAGGGGCAGCGCAAGGCCGACCGCGTGGCGGACGACCTGCTGAAGCGGATCGTGCGCGGCGAGCTCGAGGTCGGTCAGGTCCTGCCGCGCGAGGCGGAGCTGGCGGAGGCCCACGGCGTGAACCGCTCCGTCATCCGCGAGGCGATCAAGCTGCTGGAGGTCCACCGCCTGGTCCGCCCGGTCCGGCGCCGGGGGACGGAGGTCCTCGACCCGATGCGCTCGGTCAGCCCGGAGGTCCTGCGGGCGATGATCGCGCCCAGCCCGGGCCGGGTGAACCGCGAGGCGTTCGCCGACTTCCTCGAGGTGCGCGCGTCGCTCGATCTGCAGATGTCGTCGCTCGCGGCCCAGCGCCGCACCGAGGCCGACCTCGAGGCGCTCGACGGTCACGTCGCGACGCTGGAGGCGCTGCTCCACGACCGCGTCGCCTACTTCGAGGCGGTCGACCGCTTCACCCTCACCCTCGCCCGCGCCGCGCACAACCGCATCTTCGAGATGCTCGTGTGGTGGAACCAGGAGGTGTCTCGCGATCTGCAAGACATCTTCCGGACGGTGCGGCCCGCCTCGGAGCCGCACCTCGACGGCGTGCGGCTGCTCGTGGGCCTGGTCCGTCGTCAAGAGGTGGAGCCGATCCGCAGCCTCGTCTCGGCGTACCACGAATGGTCGATCCCCCGGCTGATGGCCGGGGCGATGCTCTCGAGCGGCGAGCCGCTCGATCGCTTGCTGGAGGATGCCCGATGAGACTCGCCGCCCTGGACGCGCCCGTGCGCCGCACCCCTTCGACCCGCCGCATCGGTCGGGGCGCGCTCAGCCGCGTCGCCGATGTGAACGTCCTCCGCGTCGCGGGCAGCGACTACGACATGGGCTACCAGCACGGCGTGCTGCTCGCCGACGAGATCCGGCGCGGGCCGATCCCCTACTACCGCCGCATGGTGGAGAAGCTCGTCGGCGCGAGCGCGCTCGGGCCGCTCTCGCCGTTCGTGTGGTCGGGCGTCCAGAGCACCATCGGTCGCCGGGTCGAGCGGGGCGTCCCCGAGGCGGCGCGCCAGACCCTGATGGGCGTCGCGGACGGCGCCGGGATGGACCGGCGCGCGTTCCTCGAGGGCTGCACGATGCCCGACTCGATGATGTGGGTCGTCGCGCGCCTCATGCAGATGCGCGGCAACGGCCCCGCGGTCGCGCACCGGGTCGCCCTCGAGCTCGGCTGCACCAGCGCGGTCGCGTGGGGCGGCGCGACGGAGGACGGGCGGCTCCTGCACGCACGCAACTTCGATTACCACGGCGTCGGGTGCTGGCCGAGCACCAAGACGGTCCTCTTCCACGAGCCGTCGGAGGGCCTCCGCTACGTGTCGGTCGCCGCGGCCGGCGTCGCGCTCGGGGGCATCACCGCGATGAACGAGGCGGGCCTGACCTTGACGGTGCACCAGCACATGTTCACCGACCGCACCCGGCTCGGGGGCGTGCCGATCGGCGTGGTCGGCGACCTCGTGATGCGGCACGCGACCGACCTCGACCAGGCCGAGGCGATCCTCAAGGCGCACACCCCGATCGGCTGCTGGACCTACGTGATCTGCGACGGCAAGTCGCGCGAGGTCCTCTGCTTCGAGGAGAACCCGGAGCGCCAGGCGCCGCGCCGGATCCCCGCCGAGGCCGAGACCTTCGGCTACGCGAACATCTACCTCGACGAGGCGCTCGGCGAGACCGAGGTCAGCCTCTACGGGTCGTACTGGCGGCACAACGAGGGGCGCCACCGCCGGGTGAACGAGCTCCTCGCCGCCCGCGCGGGGACGCTCGACCCGCAGGGGATGGCCGAGATCCTCGGCGACACCGGCTCGACCGACTGCCGGGTGCGCGACTCGATCGCGATGGTGCTGACGGTGGGCTCGGTCGTCTTCCGGCCCGACGACGGCACGGTGTGGGTGGGCACCGGCGAAGCGCCGACGAGCCGCGGGGCCTTCGTGCCGTTCAGCTTCGCGCGGATGGGCCACGACCCGGACAAGGGCGAGCTCCACGTAGGCGGCGACGCGCCCCAGACGGAGGCGGCGGCGTTCGAGCGGCTGCGCCGGACCTACGTGTCGTTCGTCGACGACGGCGCGCCGGACGTCGCGCTCGGCCACCTGCGCGAGGCCTGCCGGCTCGCCCCGGCCCAGCCGCTCTACCACTCCCTGCGCGGCCTCTTCGCGCTGCGCGTCGGCGACGCGGAGCAGGCGGAGCGCGCCTTCGAGCGCGCCCTCGACCTCGGCCACCCGGACCAGGAGCGCGTCGCGAGCTTCCACCTCTGGCGGGCCCGCGCCCGCGACGTCCTCGGCCGCCGCGACGAGGCGCGCCGGGACTACCGCGCCGTCCTCGGCCGCTGGGCCGACCCGCCGGTGCGCCGCGCGGCCAAGCGAGGCCTCCGCCGCGCCTACAGCGCCCGCGAGGCGGCGAGGCTCCACCCGGACGTCGGCCTGGCCGACGTCGTCTCGCCGTAGGGCGCGGACCGAGCTACTGGCAGCTGCCGCCGCACTGGCCGGCGTTGCAGCGCGGCTCGAAGTAGCAGGGCAGGGGCTGAGCCGGGGGGAGCGTCGACTCGAGGCGGCCGCGGACCGCGTCGCAGTCGATGTCGGCGCAGGCGCGGGCCTGCCACGCGTCGCGCCAGCTCACGAACCGCTGGCTCTGCACCGACGTGTACCGCGAGTTGCAGCACGGCTCCTCGTCGAAGTGCCACGGCGCGAGCGCGCAGTCCGCGTCGACCTCGCAGGCGTATTGATCCGGCGAGCCGGCGAGCGCCTCCTCCGACCGGCCCGCGCTCTCGCCGGCGCCGCACGCCGTCAGCGCGAGGCCGAGGGCGACCACCGCGAGCGTGCGTGGGGTCGGTGCGCTCATCGATCGACGGTACATCACCGCTCGGCCGCCGCCACGCCGCGCGGGCTCATGCGCTCGATCGTGGGCTCCCAGAACGTGGTGTCTTCGAGCTTGTAGTGCGACGCGCGGCCCTTGCCGACCACCTCGCAGACGCCGTCCTCGACCAGGCCCTTCACGATCGTCTGGACGGTGCGCGACGAGACGCCGAGCGCGTCGGCGAGCTCGGAGGCCGAGGCCTTGCCGTCGCGGCTCGCGAGCGAGCGGAGCACCAGCCCCTCGAGGCCGACTCCGCAGCGCGGATCGGGGAACGCGAGGCCGGGGCCCGGATCGAGCCACAGCCCGTCGTCGCCGCGCTCGATCGACGCGCCTTCGGGGATCTTCTCGCGCGCGCGCCGGACGAGCATCCGCAGCACCGCGCCGTGCCGGGTCGGCTGGTAGCCGAAGCCGTAGATGCGCTCGAAGAGCGCAGAGACGGCCACCGGGCCGGGGGCGAAGGCGAGCTCGGCCAGGAGGAGGAAGGGCCGGGCCTGATTCAGCTTGTAGGGCTCGTCGAGCCGGTGGCTCTCGGGCAGCGCGAGCCCGTCGAGGCCGGCCCGCAGCAGCCGGCGCGCGCGGCCGGGGCCGGTCGCGAGCACGAAGACACCGGCCCACTCGCGGCCCCCGCCGTCGACCGCGGGCTGGCTCAGCCCGACCACCGCGCCGGGCGCGTCGGTCACCCGGCCCTCGAGCCACGCGCGCATCGCGGGCGGCGCGGCCAGCGCGGGTCGACACGCGGCCGTGATCGCGGCGAGCTCGCGGGCCGCGGGCGCGAAGCGGACCTCGACCGCCTCGCCGTGGAGCGCGCGCGTCGCCGTCCAGCGGTGCGGGCCCGCCGACGCCTCGCCGGTCATCGCCAGCTCGTAGTCGATCCAGCCGCGCCACGGTCCCGGCGCGACCCGGGCGAGGGTCGAGAGGATGCGCGCCGCGAGGTGGGGGCTGCCCGCGTGGCGGCGGACGCGCGCGAGCACGATCGACGCGAGGTACTCGAGGAACACGAAGCCCTCGGTCCGCGCCATGCGGGTGGCGCGCCGCGCGTGGGTCGTCGCCTCCTCGACGTCCCCCGCCTCGAGGAGCCCGAGCGCGCGCTGGGCGACGAGCTCGATCCGACCCGGCCCGTCCGCGTCCCCGTCGGGCGCGGCCGGCTCGCCCCGCATCAGGCGCCGCCACCCCTCCGTGATCGCCGCGGCGGAGGCCGGCGCGCCCACCGCGCGCTGCGCCTCGCCGATCGCGCTGAGTCGCGCCTCGTCCTCGTCGAGCAGCGCGCGGAGCGCCGCCACCCGCAACCCGCGTTGCGCCCTGGCCGCGCGCATCGAGTCGACGTCTGGCGGCGCGCGATCGGTGGCGAGCGCGAGGAGGGCCTGGGCGTCGAGCGCGTCCGCCTCGCCGCCGCCGGGGTCCATCAGCCCGTGGAAGTCGCCGCGCATCGCCGCGTCCCAGGCCGACATCGTGCGGTACTATACCAGCGTGAACCGCGCGCTCGCGCTGGCCCTCTCCGCGCTCGCGCTGTCCGCGCTGGCGCCCCCGGGCTTCGCGCGCGCCGACGAGGCCGAAGGGCGCCGGCTCCTCGAGGAGGCGGCCGCCGCGCGCGAGGACGGTCGCCTGCTCGACGCGGAGCGTCTCTTGCGCGCGTCGCTCGCGGAGCATGAGTGGACCTACCCCGCGTTCCTCCTCGGGACGGTGCTCGCCGAGATGGGCCGGCCGCGCGACGCGCTCGTCGTCCTCGAGGCGCTCGAGGAGGGCCGCTACGGCGAAGTCGAGGGGCGCGCCGCGCGCGAGCTCGCCACCGCGCTCGACGAGGCGCGCGCGCGGGTGAGCGTGCTGGAGGTCCGCTGGGAGCGGGCCGGGCCGACGATCGTCCGGGTCGACGGCGAGCTCGTGTTCGACGCCGAGGGGACCGCGGCCGACGTGCCCGTGAACCCGGGCCGCCGCATCGTCACCGCCGAGCGCGTGGGCTTCCCCACGATCGAGCGCGTGGTGGACGCCGCGCCGGGCGCGCGCGTGGCGGTCGCGCTCGCCTTCGACGCCGCGGCGGAGGGGCAGGCGGAGTACCGGTTCACCGCCGACGCGGACGTGCTGATCGTCGGCGACGGGCTCGGCCGCGGGGTGGGCCTGCTCGCGGGTCGGGCGACGCCCGGGCGCTACGCCATCACCTGGAGCGTGGACGGCGAGCGGCGCGCGCGCGACGTGGATCTGTCGCCGGACGCGCGGCTCTCGCTGCGCCTCGAGCGGCCGACCGGGGGCGACGACGGCTGGCTCGTCGCGCTCGGGATCGGGCTCGGCGTGCTCGCGGCCGGCGCGGCGGCGGCGCTGATCGGCTTCGCGGTCGCGGACGGCCAGTCGGTCCCGATCGATCCGACGGGCACGTGATTGCGCGGTAGATTCATCCCGGATGGAGCCGGGCGCGTACATCGACCTCTTCGAGCTCGCGAGCGGCGGGATGGCCCACGTCACCCTCGCGGTGCGCCGCTCCACGAGCTTCGAGCGCCTCTACGCCATCAAGCGCCTGCGGCCCCACCTCGCGGCCGATCGGGACGTCTACGAGATGTTCCTGTCCGAGGCGAAGATCGCCGGGCTGATCCGTCACCCGAACGTGGTGAGCGTGCTCGACTACGGGGTCGACGCGAGCGGCCCGTTCCTCGTGATGGACTGGATCGACGGCGTCTCGCTGTCCGAGTACGTGCGACGCGCGGTCAGCGAGGGGCCGATCCCGGTCGCGCTGGCCTGCGAGGTCGTCGCGGCGGCGGCCCGCGGGCTCCACGCTTCGCACGAGCTGCGCAACCACGCGGGGGAGCCGCTCGAGCTCGTCCACCGCGACGTCAGCCCGCAGAACATCCTGGTGGGCTTCGACGGCCTCGTCCGCGTCACCGACTTCGGGATCGCCAAGGCCCTCGGGCACGGCACGAAGACCGAGAGCGGGCTACTCAAGGGCAAGATCGGCTACATGTCGCCCGAGCAGCTCCACATGACGCCGCTCGATCGGCGCGCGGATCTGTTCGCGCTCGGCGTCGTGCTCTTCGAGGTGCTCGCCGGGCTCCGGCTCTACTCGAGCGCCGACCGGGAGCGCCCGCCGGCCAAGCGGATCCTCTTCGAGCCCCCGCCCGAGATCGGCGAGGTGCGGCGCGACGTGCCCCCGATGCTCGAGGATCTGCTCCTGTCGCTGCTCGCGAAGGACCGCCAGGATCGCCCCGAGAGCGCGCTCGAAGTGGCGGAGCAGCTCGAGGAGATCGCCCGCGACGCGCCCGACGGCGGCACCCGGCTCGACGAGCACCTCGGCGCGCTCTTCGCGACGGAGCGCGCGGCCATGGGGGCACGCATCGCGAGCGCGCTCGACGAGGCGACGTTCACGGGCCGGCCTTCGGTCCCCGCCCGCCCGCTGACCCCGCCGCCGCGGTGGAGGGCGCCGCTGCTCGGCCTCGGCCTGGTCCTGAGCGGGGCGGTCGCCGCGATCGCGGTCACGCGGCTGATCCGGGAGCCCGAGGCGACCCCCACGGTCCAGCCGCGCGCGTCGAGCGCGACCAAGCCGCTCGCCGCGTCGAGCGCCCCGGCGTCCCCCGCGCCGGACACCGATCCTGTGGCCGGGCCCCCGCCGGAGCCCGCGTCCCCCGAGGCCGCCGAGCCCGAGGTGGCGCCCGATCCGACGCCCCGCACCCGGCGGCGCCGCGGCCGCGGGCGCTCGGCCGCCTCCCGCCCGGCCGTCCCTCGGCCCGGCACCGACGGCTGGAACTGACGCGCGAAGCCGCGGGGCCGAATCGCGAAGGCGGCGTTACGCAGCCCCTCGCCCGGCTGGGGCAGAGTCGAGGCATGTCCAAGCCCCTCTCCCGCCGAATGATGCTCCGCGGCGCCGGCTCGATCGCCCTCGGCCTGCCGTTCCTGGGTTCGCTCGTCTCGCGCGCCGAAGCGCAGGCCGCGTCCCCGCGGTTCCTCCTCTTCTGGCAGGTGAACGGCACCGACTACAACCGGTTCTGGCCCAACAGCTACGGCCGGCTTACCGACGCGTCGTTCGACGGCCGCGGCGTCGAGGCGCTCCGTCCGTTCCGGGACAAGCTCCTGATCCCGCGGGGCTTCGACATCCGGCGCTGCGGGCGCGACGGCCACGCCGGCACGACGGCGACCACCGCCCTGCGCACCGCGAACAACACCGAGTTCCCGCGGGGGCCGTCGGTCGACCAGGTGATCTCGGACGGGATCAACCCGCCCAACCGTGGGCCCCTCAACCTCACGGTGCGCCGGGTGCGCCAGCCCCTCGACAAGCCGATGCACTTCGTCTCGTTCCGCAACGGCGCGGGCGTGGTGGCCGAGCGCAACCCCTGGACCGCGTACCAGGATCTCGTCGGGGTGGGGGCCGCCTCCGCGCCGGACGCGGCCGATCGCCTCGTGCGGCGCCGCCAGAGCGTCCTCGATCTGGTCTCGGGCCGCCTCGAGCTGCTCCGGAGCCGCCGCCTCTCGACGGCCGACCGGACCAAGCTCGACAAGCACTTCACCGCGGTCCGCGACCTCGAGACCAAGCTCCAGTCGGCCGCGCCGATGTGCACGCTCCCCGACGACTCCGCGCTGCGCGCCTACGAGGGCCAGAGCCTCTACGGCTCGGAGCACTTCCCCACCGTCGGGCGGATCCACCTCGACCTCATCGCGCTCGCGTTCACCTGCGGGATGAACCGGGTCGCGACCATGCAGGTCGGCAAGGAGGCCGAGTCGGCCACCTACAACTTCGACGGCATGAGCCACTCCCAGACCCACCACGGGCTCTCGCACGGCGACGATCTGCAGCCGATGCACGAGATCGACCGGTGGCACGCCTCGATGCTCGCCGAGCTGCTCCAGAAGCTCGACGACGTCGTCGAGGACGACGGCCGCACGGTGCTCGACAACTCGGTGATCCTCTGGGCGAACTCGATGACCGACGGCAAGCGCCACAACACCTTCGACTGGCCGGCGGTGCTCGCGGGCAGCGGCGGCGGGCGCCTCCGCCAGGGCGAGTACATCGACATGCGCGGCGGCAGCACCCGCGGGATCGCGCACAACGCCTTCCTCAACACGCTCATCAACGTGTGCGGCGTGGAGTCGGC
>JAUHXR010000490.1 GCA_030426845.1 Polyangia bacterium
TCGTCGCGGCCAAGGCGGCCCGCATGCGCTGCGTCGTCGTCCCCGAGGCGCCCGACCCGCGCTTCGCGCTCGCCGACCGCGTCCTCGGCTCGCTGCGCGAGCTCCCGGCGCACCTCGACGCCCTGCTGGGCCCCTGAGGCGGAGCGTGACGTCCGCCGCGTGGGGGCCGACGATTCGCAAGCCGAGGTGCGCTAGAATCCTCGCCGCGGAGGTCTCGCATGCGGCTTGGAGCTCGGAGCTTGTTCATGGGCGCGGCGCTCGCGCTGCTCGGCGCGGGGTGCGACTGCGGCGGCAACACGACCACCTGCGAGGGGGACGATGAGTGCCCCGTCGACCAGCAGTGCCTCGACGGGCGCTGCGAGCCGCTGGGCGACGGCGGGCGGCGGATGGACTCCGGGGCGAGCCCGGCCGACGCTGGGCCGCGGGGAGACGCGGGCAACACGCGCGACGGCGGGGTCCTGCCGCCCGGCGAGTGCCGCATCGAGCCGTCCGCGCAGCCGTTCGAGAACCCGAGCCTCGACCTGCACTGGGACGCGACCGGGCTCGTCTACCCGAACTACTCGCAGGCGATCCACTCGCCGGTGGTGATCGACTTCATCCCCGAGCCGCTCGACAGCGACGTCGTGCCGGAGCTCGTGTTCCTCAGCTACCAGGACGGCACCTTCAACGCGGCCGTGCTCCGCGTGGTGAGCGGCCGGCCGCCCTACGACACCCTGCTCACGCTGGCCGGCGACGGGATGGGCCCGGTGCTCAACGAGGCGATGCACACGCCGAGCTTCCTCCAGGACTGCCACCCCGCGGCCGGCGACCTCGACGGCGACGGCGTCCCCGAGATCGTGGCGTCGCTCCGCGGCGGCGGCGCGATCGCGCTGCACAACGACGGCACCGAGCTGTGGCGCGTGACCGCGGCCGACCTGCCGAACGCGGAGATCAGCCCCAACGGCTCCTGGGCGATCCACGACCTCGACGGCGACGGGCAGCCCGAGGTCGTCGTCGGCCGCACCGTCCTCGAGGGCCGCACCGGCGCGGTCCGCTTCATCGGCACGGGCGCGCGCGGCCGCAACGGCCAGGGCCCGCTGAGCTGCGTGGCCGACGTCGTCGCGAGCTCGCCCGGGCAGGAGGTCATCGCCGGCCACACCGTCTACGCGGCGACCGGCGAGATCCTCTGGGAGGCGACGGACGCGACCGACGGCTTCTGCGCGGTGGCGGACATCCTCGACGCGAGCGGCGCGGCGGGGCGCGACGGCGCGCCCGAGGTGATCCGGGTGGCCAACGGCCGGCTGCGCGTGCACGAGGCGGAGACCGGCAACGAGGTCGCGAACCTCAACATCACCTGCCCCGGCGGGCTCGGCGCGGGCCGGGTCGGCGCGCCCACGGTGGCCGACTTCGACGGGGACGGCCGGATGGAGGTCGGGGTCGCGGGCTCGAACTGCTACGCGGTCATGGACCCCGAGTGCACCGGCGGCGGCGGCGGCTGCCTCGCCGCGGGGATCCTCTGGGCCACGCGGACCCAGGACACCTCGAGCAACGTGACCAGCTCGACGGTCTTCGACTTCAACGGCGATGGCCGGGCGGAGGTCGTCTACAACGACGAGGAGAACTTCCTCGTCCTCGACGGCGTCGACGGGACGATCATCTTCATGGAGCCCAACCCGTCGCGGACCCGCACGGAGCAGCCGATCGTCGCGGACGTGGACAACGACGGCAACGCCGAGATCGTGTTCACCGCGAACAACGAGGCCAGCTTCGCCGGCGACACCATCCCGCGCGCCGAGCGGATCCCGGGGGTCGAGATCTGGTCGAGCGCGGACGACAACTGGGTCGGCGCGGCTCCGATCTGGAACCAGCACACCTACCACATCACCCACACCAACCCGGCGGGCACGATCGCGTCCCCCGAGCCGGCGAGCTGGTCGACCCACAACACCTACCGGCTCAACCTCCCGATCGAGGACGCGCTCGCCGCGCCGGACCTCACCGCCGACACGGTCAGCACCGACAACGCGCGTTGCGGTGAGACGCCGCCGGTGCTCCAGGTCTGCGCGCAGATCTTCAACCGCGGCGACGTCCGCGTCGGGCCGGGCCTCGAGGTCGTCTTCTACCAGGGCGACCCGACGATGGGCGGGACCGAGATCGGGCGCGCCACCACGACGAGCAACATCGACCGCGGCACCTTCGTCACGGTGTGCATCGACTGGGCCGGCGCGCCGCTCACCCCGACGCGGGTCTTCATCGACGTCGACACCGGCGACGCGGTCCGCGAGTGCGTCGAGGACAACAACCTCGTCGACCTCGGCGAGGTCGCCTGCAACACGATCATGTAGCGGCCCGCGGCTAGATCAACAGCGCGCGGAGGGCGGCGGCGTCACGGGCGATGTGGTCGGGCTTGGCGGCGACGAGGGCGTCCTCGCGGCCCGCGCCCCAGGTCACCGCCACCGTCACGACCCCCGCGGCCTGGCCCGCGTGCACGTCGTGGGTCGCGTCGCCGACGAAGACGACGCGGGCCGGCGCGGGGTCGCCGAGCTGAGACAGGGCGAGGCGCACCGGCTCCGGGTCCGGCTTGGCGCGGGTGACGTCGTCGCCGGCCACGAGCACCTCGAAGCACTCGGCGAGCCCGAGCGCCGCGAGCCCCGCCTGCGCCCCGCGCCGGCGCTTGCTCGTCACCACCGCGAGCCGCGCGCCGGCCGCGTGCAGCGCCTCCACCACCTCGGTGACCCCGGGGTACGGCGTCACGAGCCGGTCGTGCACCTCGAGGTTGTGCGCGATGTACGTGTCGACGAGCGCCTGCACCGGACCGTCCGGCCCGACCCAGCGGGTGAACTGGTGCTCGAGGGTCGTGCCGAGCCCGCTCAGCACGTCCTCGTCGGAGCGCGGCGGCAGGCCGTGCGCGGCGAGGGTGTACCGGTAGCTCTCGAGGATGAGCGCGATGGAGTCGAGGAGCGTCCCGTCGAGGTCGAACAGGAACGCGTCGTAGCGGAGCATGAGCGCCTCTCTATGACCGAACGCGATTCGAGGACAGAAGATGGCCGAGGATGCGGCGTTGCTGGGCGCCGCGACGCGACGAAGGACGGCCCGTGGCCGTTCGAGGAGTGGCGCGGCGTCCAGCGACGTCACAGACCGGCGAGGGTTGGTCTCGAGTCGTGGGCGGTCATATAGCACGCGCGACCTGCTATACGCGGTACATGTCCAGGCTCGCCCGACTCGCCGCTCTGTCCGCCGTGGTGATCGCCCTCGCGGGCTGCGACGACGGAGCTCCCGACGACGCGGGGATCGACGCCGCGCTCGACGACGGCGGCGCGGCGAGCTGCACCGACGGGCTGCGCAACCAGGACGAGAGCGACGTCGACTGCGGCGGGTCGTGCGGCGCGACCTGCCGGCCGGGCCAGACGTGCGGGGGCCCGAGCGACTGCGCGAGCGACGCCTGCGCGGCCGGACGGTGCGAGGAGGCCGCCAGCTGCTCCGACACGCGGCGGAACGGCGACGAGACGGATGTCGACTGCGGCGGGCTGAGCTGCGAGCCGTGCGCCGACGGGCAGGGCTGCCTCGAGGACCGCGACTGCGCGAGCCAGGTGTGCGACGGCGGGGCCTGCGCCGCGGCGGTCTGCGGCGACGGGGTGACCAACGGCGACGAGGCGTGCGACGACGGCGCGGGCGGCTCGCCCGTCGAGTCGGCGATCTGCAACGTGGACTGCACCGCGGCGTCCTGCGGCGATGGCCGGCGCAACTTCGCGGCGGGGGAGGCCTGCGACGGAGACGGCGCCGGCGCGGGCGGCGAGACGGCGACCTGCGACGCCGACTGCACCGAGGCGCGCTGCGGCGACGGCGCGGTCAACGCGGCCGCGGGCGAGGCCTGCGACGGAGACGGCGCCGGCATCGGCGGCGAGACGGCGACCTGCGACGCCGACTGCACCGCCGCGATGTGCGGCGACGGCGTGCTCAACGTCACGGCGGGCGAGGCCTGCGACGACGGCAACGGCGACGCGACCGACCGGTGCGACAACGCCTGCGCCCCGACCGGGCCGGACCTCACGATCGCGGCCGACGCCCGGTTCGACACGACGACCGGCGAGCTCGACGGAGTCGCGGCGCCCGGCTGGGACGCGGCGGCCGGCGCGCTCGTGCTCGACGACCTCACGGTCGCGGCCGGCGCGACCCTCACGGTGGTCGGCGCGGCCCCGCTCCGCGTCCTCGCGGCGGGGGCGATCACGATCGACGGCGCGATCGACGCGGCGGGCGGAGACGGCGGCCGCGGCCCCGCGTGCGACACCCCCGGCGGCGACGGCGGCGCGCCCGGGCCGGCCGGCTTCCGCGGCGGCCCGGGCGGCGGCTTCGGGCTGACCCAGGTCGCCGGCTTCCCGGGCGCGGGTCCGGGGGCGGGCCAGCCGGGCACCGGCGACG
>JAUHXR010000122.1 GCA_030426845.1 Polyangia bacterium
TGCTCCAGCCCAGGGGCCGGATCGTCCTCGTCATGGGCGACGCTCAGGTCGGCGCCGACCGCGTCGAGGTGCCGTCGCAGCTCGCGCGCCTCGCGCCCGCGCGCGGCCTCCGGATCGAGGCCGTCGCCTCGCAGGAGCGCCCGGACTGGCGCGGCGGCCGGGCGCGCGAGGAGCACGTCGTCTCCCTCGTCCGCGCCTGACCGCTACTCCTCCTCGGGGTCCGGTGCGGGCGTCGACGCCGGGGCGCCCGGCTCGATCGCGTCGCGGACGAAGAGGTCCTCGAGGGTCTCGCGCGCCGGGGTCACCGACGCGAGCCGCGCGCCGGCCTCGAGCGCGTCCCGGATGAGGTCCGACGGAGGCGCGCCGTCGACGTGGAGGGTGACTCGGTCGTCGATCGCGTCGAGCGACGCGACGCGGCCGCGCAGGGACTCGCGGAGCGCGTCGTCGACCCCCTCGAGGACGATCTCGGTGCGGCGCCCCCGCTGGAGCAGGCTGTCCAGCGTGCCGTAGTGCTGCATCCTGCCTTGTCGCATGATGCCGACGCGGTCGCAGAGCAGCTCGACGTCGCTGAGGATGTGGCTCGTGAACACGATCGTCTTGCCGAGCCGGCGCTGCTCGAGGACCAGGTCGCGGACCTCCTTGCGGCCGACCGGGTCGAGGCCGCTCATCGGCTCGTCGAGGATGAGCAGCTCCGGGTCGTGCAGGAGCGCCTGCGCGAGGCCGATGCGCTGCATCATGCCCTTGGAGAACTTGCCGATCGGGCGGTCCACCGCGTGGCTCAGGCCGACGCGCGCGATCATCCGATCGGCGCGCTCCCGGCGCTCGGCGCGCGACATGCCGAACAGGCGACCGCACAGATCGAGGAACTCGTGCGGCCGCAGGTACTGGTAGACGTACGGGTTCTCCGGCACGTAGCCGACCCGGCCCATGGTCTTGACCCCGGGGGCGCCCTGGCCGAAGAGCGTGATGTCGCCGGTCATCGGCGAGATCAGCCGCAGGATCATCTTGAGCGTCGTCGTCTTGCCGGCCCCGTTCGGGCCGAGCAGGCCGAAGATCTCGCCGCGCCGGACCTCGAAGTCGATCCCGCGGACGGCCTCGACCTTCTTGCGGAAGAACCCGATGCGGAACGTCTTGGCGAGCCCTCGCACCTCGAGGACGACGTCCGAGGCGTCGCTCACCCGAGCAGCTCCCGGAACGCCGCGAGCACCGCGTCGCGGTCGGCGTCGGTCATCCGCGGGTGGAGCGGCAGGGCGAGGCCGCGGTCCTCGATGCGGCTCGCGACCGGCAGTCCCGCGTCGTCGCCGAGGCCCGGCATGCTCCCGATGCGGTGGAGCGCGTAGGAGAGCCGCCCCGCCTGGACGCCCCGCGCGTGGAGCCCGCCGACCACCGCGTCGCGGTCGAGGCGCTCGGGCAGGACCACCCCGAAGGTCTGGTAGTTGGCGGCCGCGTCGGGTGCGAGGGCCTGGGTCTCGACGCCCTCGAGCGTCGCAAGGTACGTGGCGGCGAGCGCGCGGCGGCGGGCGAGGATCTCGTCGAGTCGGTCGAGCTGCACCAGGCCGATCGCGGCCTCGACGTCG
Source organism: Polyangia bacterium (assembly GCA_030426845.1). Taxonomy (GTDB): domain Bacteria; phylum Myxococcota_A; class Polyangia; order Polyangiales; family Sandaracinaceae; genus JAUHXR01. The sequence continues at coordinate 1,578 of JAUHXR010000122.1, forward strand.
CTCATCCGGTGGTTGCCGCCGGGGGCCACGAAGTCGCCGGGCGCGCGCTGGCCGTGGTTGCGGTGGACGCGGAGGCGCTCGGCGATCGCGTCGTCGTCGGTGAGGCACGCGCCGCCCTCGCCGGTGGTGATGAGCTTGCGCGGGTGGAACGAGAGGCACGCGACGAGCCCCCAGCTCGGCGCTGGCCGTCCGCCGACCGAGGCGCCGAGGGAGCAGGCCGCGTCGACGATCACGGGGAGGTCGCCGAGCGCGCGGGCGATCGCGGGGTGGTCGGCGGGGTTGCCGAACTGGTCGATCACGATCGCGGCGCGGGTGCGCTCGGTGCGCGCGGCGGCGAGCGCGGCCGCCGAGGCGTTCCAGGTCGCGGGGTCCACGTCGACGAGGACCGGGCGCGCGCCAGCCCGCGCGATCGCGTGGGCGGGGCTCGGCCAGCTCAGGTCGGGGCACAGCACGTCAGCGCCGTCGACCCCGACCGCGGCGAGGGCCAGCTCGAGGGCGGACGTCCCGCTCGAGCAGGCCACCGCGTGCTTGCGCCCGCAGAGCGCGGCGAGCCGCTCCTCGAGCTCGGCCACCCGCGCGCCCTGGACGAGCATTCCGCTCTCGAGCACGCGCGCGACCGCCTCGGCTTCCTCGGGCCCGAGCACCGGCTTCGCGAGCGGGATCACGGCCCACGTATACCCGATCTCCGCCGCGGCGGGAGCAGCGCGATCGCTAACAGCCCGTTGAAGAACCTCCCCGCGCGCCTCACGGCTGGGAGCCCGCGCCTGCGCGGCGCATCGCTCCTCAAGAATCCTCCGGGATTCCCTCGTCCCGCTGCGCCACGCAGGCGCGCCCTCGCAACCGCGATCCATCACGGTCGATTCTTCAACGGGCTGCTCACGCGGACGTCCGCGCGTGGCCGCGGAGGTCGGCGGAACTTCTCGGAGGGCGCGTCCTCTGACGGCCCCGTGACCCGCTCCGCCGCGCTCGCGTGGCTCGCGGGCCTCGCGCTCGCCTGCGCGGGGCCGCGCGCGCCGGCTTCTGCTCCCTCGGCGCCCGTGGCGTACGTGCACCCGCTCGACGTGCCGCCGCTCCCGGAGACGGAGCCGCCGCTGTCGGGGCCGCCGCCGGTCGCGGGAGGGACGCTCCTCATCACGCGCGACGGAGCCCACGCGGTGGCGTCCGACCCCGACCGCGACCTGGTGTGGGTGGCCTCCCTCGCGAGCCCGCCGTCGCTGGTCGGCCGATTCGCGCTGCGCGCCGGCGACGAGCCGGGGCGGCTCGCGGAGGACGCCCATGGTCGAGTGCACGTCGCCTTGCGGGGCGGTGGTGCGATCGTGAGCCTCGATCTCGCGGGCCGTCGCGTCACCCGTCGCCGTGAGGTCTGCGGCGCGCCGCGGGGGCTCGCGGTCGATGGAGACCTGCTGCACGTCGCCTGTGCGGGCGGCGAGCTGGCCACCCTGCCCGCCGCGGGGGACGGCCCGATGACCGTGCAGCACCTCCTCGGTGATCTGCGAGACGTCGGGGTGGACGCGGACGGGCTGTGGGTGAGCCGCTTCCGTGCGGCCGAGCTGCTGCGGATCGGCGTGGACGGACCGGTGCGCCACAAGCCGACGCCCGTGGTGCGCGCCGATCCCGCGGGCCGGCCCGCGTCGTTCGTGGCGCGCGTCGCCTGGCGCGCGATCGCCGACGGCCGGGGCGGCGTCTGGGTCCTCCACCAGCGCCACAACGAGAGCGAGCTCTACGACAACGGCTTCGGCACGGTCCCCTATTACGGCCGCGAGGGCGCGGTGCTCAGCGCGATCACCCGCTGGTCCGACGACCGCGAGGCTGCGGGCCTGGTGCTCCCGGGGCACAGCCTCCCCGTCGACGTCGCCGCGCTCCCGACCGGGGAGCTGGCCGTCGTCTTCGCGGGCGACCGGGACCTGCGGCTCATCCGCCCGGACACCGCCGGGTCGCGGCCGCTCGGGGTGATCACCCCGCTCGACGGTGGGCAGCCCATCGCGGTCGCGCACCACCCGCGGGTCGGCGTGGTGGTGCAGCTCCGGGCGCCGGCGAGCCTCGCGGTGATCCGGGCGCCGGGCGCGGTCGACGGCCTCGAGGAGCGCGTCGCCCTCGGCGCCCGCTTCTCCGACGACCCGGGGCACGCGCGGTTCCACGCCCCGACCCGCCTCGGGATCGCCTGCGCGTCCTGCCACCCGGAGGGCGGCGACGACGGGCACGTCTACCACTTCCCCCGCGACGGGCTGCGCCGCACCCAGCCGCTCACCGGCGGCGTCCTGCGCGGCGCGCCCTACCACTGGCGGGGCGAGCTGACGACCTTCGAGGCGCTGCTCGCCCAGACGCTCGAGACGCGGATGGGCGGGGAGCCGGCGAGCCCCGCGCAGGTCGCGCAGCTCGCGGGCTGGCTCGACGCGATCGCCGATCTGCCGGGGCCGAGCCCGCGCGACGAGGCCGCGTCGCGTCGGGGCGCCGCGCTGTTCGAGGACCCCGAGGTCGGCTGCGCGACCTGCCACCCCGGCCCGCGCGGGACCGACGGCCAGGCCCACGACGTCGGCACCGGCGGGCGCTTCGTCACGCCGCCCCTCGCCGGGATCGCCGCGCGCGCGCCCTACCTCCACGACGGCTGCGCCCAGACCCTCGAGGACCGCTTCACGATCTGCCACACCGAGGGCCACGGCCGCCTCGATCACCTCGAGCCCGCGCAGCGCGCCGACCTCGTGGCCTACGTCCGCGGCCGATGATCCTGCTAAGCTCGCCCGTCGAGCGTGGCGAGGACGAACACACCGCCGCCGGAGAGCCTCGGCCGCTACCGGATCGTGCGCCGCCTCGGGGCCGGCGGGATGGCCGAGGTGTTCCTCGCCAAGTCGACCGGCGCCGAGGGCATCGAGAAGATCCTCGTGGTCAAGCGCGTGCTCCCGACCTTCGCGCGGAGCCCCCGCTTCATCTCGATGTTCGTGGACGAGGCCAAGGTCGCGATGCGCCTGAACCACCCGAACATCGTTCAGGTTTACGCCTTCGAGCAGGTCAAGACGGAGTTCCTCCTCGCGATGGAGTTCGTCGACGGCCTCGATCTGGGCCGGCTCATCTCGGCCAGCCGCCGGCAGAAGGCACGCGTCCCCCACGCGCACTGCGCCTACGTGGTCAGCGAGGTCTCCAAGGGCCTCGACTACGCCCACAACCGCAAGGACGAGAGCGGCGAGCCGATGGACATCGTCCACCGCGACGTCAGCCCGCAGAACGTCCTCATCAGCTACGACGGCATCGTCAAGATCGCCGACTTCGGGATCGCCCGCGCCCGCCTCGTCTCCGAGGAGACCGGGGTCATCAAGGGCAAGTTCAGCTACATGTCGCCCGAGCAGGCGCGCGGCCAGCGGGTGGACCGGCGGAGCGACGTCTACTCCCTCGGCGTGCTCCTCGCGGAGCTGCTGATGGGGCGCTCGATGTACCCCGGCCAGCAGGGCATGGAGGTCCTCGAGCAGGTCCGCGAGGGCAAGGTCACGCTGCCGCGCAACGTCGACCCGCGGGTGCCGGCCGAGCTGAACGAGATCGTCCGCAAGGCCACCGCGTTCGACCGCGAGGCCCGCTACCCGAGCGCCCGCAAGCTCAGCGCGGCCCTCACCCGCTGGCTCCACAGCCAGGAGGAGCTGCTCGACGCGACCGACCTCGAGGAGCTGGTCACCCAGCTCGCGCCCCGGGAGGTGACGAGCCCGGACGGGGTGGCGGTGTCGGGGCCGGTGACCTCCGGGACGGCGGAGACCCACGCGTCGCTGCCCGACGTCGGCGGCCGTGAGCTGCGCGAGCGCCGTAACGTCGTGGTGGTCCACGGCGGGTTCCGCACCGCCGAGGCGCGCAGCCCCATCACCGGCGTCGAGCGCGGCGACGAGCGGAAGATCAGCGCCCAGGCCCAGCGGGTCCTCGACGACATCGCCTACAAGTATCACGCGATCCTCGACTGGCCGGACGGCCAGGGCCGCGACAGCTTCCGGCTGCTCATCGGGCTCGGCCGGGTGTCGGTGGACGACCCGCTCCACGCGACCCGGGTCGCCCTCGACGTCCTCGACGCCCTCCAGGGCCTCTCGGCCGACCTCGAGGTCCCCCTGAGCGCCTCGATCGGCCTGAGCCGCGGCGTGGTCGCGACCGTCCGCGCGTCGAGCGGCCGGCTGCGGTTTCAGCCCCTCGAGGGCGTCTTCGAGGTCGCGCGGGCGCTCGGTGAGCACGGCGAGGCGGGGCAGATCCTCGCGACGGGCGAGGTGTATCGGCTCGCGCGGCGGGCGTTCAGCTTCGACGAGGACGACGTCCAGCAGATCGAGGTCGATGGGACCCAGATGGGCCCACGGCAGTTCAGGGCGTATCGACTACGAGGCGCACGGACCCGGGAGGAGCGGGCCACCGAGGCGCGCGCGATCTCGGGCGAGGTGGGCCTCTTCGGGCGGGGCGGCGAGCTCCAGGCGCTCGCCGACGCCTACGCGGAGGTGCGCGAGAAGCGTCGCAGCAGCTACGTCTGTGTGGTCGGTGAGCTGGGGGTCGGCAAGTCCGCGCTGGTGGCCGCGGCCCTGGACGGCTTCGACCCGGCGCCTCGGGTGGTGCGGGTGGAGTGCTCGTTCGGGAGCAGCGAGGTCCCCTACGAGGTGGCGGCGGAGCTGGTGCGCGTCGCCTGCGGGATCCACGAGGACGCGAGCGCTGAAGAGGCGCGCAAGCGGCTGCTCAAGACCCTCAAGCGGGTCGTGCCGGCGGAGTCCCTGGCCGGCACGCGAGACGCGCTCGAGCCGCTGATCGCTCCGTCGATCGGCGGGGGCGACGAGGGCGGCGACCGCTCGTCGGTGCTGTACCGCGCGATGCGGCAGCTCCTCGGTGGCCTCAGCCAGGACGGCCCGGTGGTGGTGTGGGTCGACTCGCTCCAGTTCGCCGACACGCCGAGCATTCAGCTGATGTCACGGTTGATGCAGCGCGCCTACGACGCCCAGCTGTTCGTCATCCTCTCGAGCCGCAACGACGACCGGATCGACGACCTGCTCGGCGGGGTGCCCCGCATCGATCTCGAGGAGCTCGACGAGCAGGAGCGGCGCCGGCTGGTGATCGCGCGCTTCGGCGGGGCCCAGGTCTCTCCCGACATCGCTCAGGCGATCGTCCACCGGGCGGGCGGCAACCCGTTCTTCCTCATCGAGCTGATCGACGCGCTCCGCGACCGCGGGGTCGTCTGGATCGAGGGCGACGGCGAGGAGCGGCGGGTGGTCCGCCGGACGGGGGCGGCCTTCGCGCTGCCGACCACCCTGGAGGACGTGATCGCGGCCCGGCTCGCGGAGTTGCCCGAACCCGAGCGGCACGCGCTGCGCTGGCTCGCGGTCACCGGCCCGGGGATGCGGCTCGCGGAGCTGCTGACGCTCACGGGCGAGGAGCTCGACGACGAGCTCCAGGCGCTCGAGGAGCGCGGCCTCATCCAGCGCCGGAGCGGCGGCGGGCTGTTCTTCCCGAGCGCGGTCGTGCGCCATGTCGCCTACGAGAGCATCGACAGCACCGATCGGGTGCGGATGCACCGCATGATGGCGAACTACCTGACCGCGCTCGACCTGCCGATCGCGCCAGCCCGTCTCGCCCACCACCGCGAGCAGGCGGGGGACCGAAAGGGGGCGGCCGAGGCCTACCTCGCGGCCGGTCACGCGGCGCATCAGATGTACTCCCATGAGGAGGCGATGCGGTTCCTCGGGCGCGCGATCGCGCTCTCGCCGCACCGCTCGGGTGTGGTGTTCGAGGCCCACGAGACGCGCGAGCAGATCCTGCGCGCGCTCGGCCGCCGCAAGGAGCAGCGCAAGGAGCTGGACGTCCTGCGCGAGCTGGCCGAGAGCAGCCGTGAGCCCCGCCACGTGGCCGTCGCGTTCAGCCGGCTCGCGCGCTTCGACCTCGATGCGGCTCGCCACCCGGGGGTCGACGCGATGCTCCGGCGCGCGCTCGACGCGGCCATCGAGGCGGACGACCGGGCCTGCGAGATCGAGGCGCTCCGGCTCCTCGGTCAGCTCCGCCGCGACCAGGGGGACACGCGCGGGGCCATCGAGGCGCTCGACCGGGCGCTCGCCCGCGCGCAGACCGACGATCGCTGGCTCTCGTCGCGCGGCCAGACCCTCATCCAGAAGGGCATCCTCCTCTGGCGGGCCGGGCGGCTCGACGAGTCCCTCGAGACCTCGGCCGAGGCGATCGTGATCTTCCGGCGGCTCGGGCTGAAGGGGCACGAGGCCCACGCCCTGTCCAGCGTCGGGATCGCGCTCGCCCACAAGGGCTTCTTCGAGGACGCCATCCAGATGATGCGCGCCTCGATCCTCCTCGATCGTGAGATCGGAGACCGGATCCACCTCGGCCGGAAGGTGTCGAATGTGGGACAGCTCTACGCGGAGCTTGGCGACGTGGACAACGCGATGGGTTTCCTGCGGCGGGCGCTCGACGTGTTCGAGAACGGCGACGACCAGGCCGGGCGCTCCGACTCCCTCATCGCGATGAGCGAGCTGCTCGCCGAGCAGGTAGGCGACCTCGGCGCGGCCGAGCAGGTGCTGGCGGACGCGCGGGCGCTCGCCGAGCGGGTCCAGGACCCCTACGACCTGTGTCACGTCTGCCTCGTCGAGACCGCGATGGCGCTCGCTCACGAGGACTTCGCCGGGGCGGTCGAACGGGCCCGCGAGGCGGTGAGCCACGCGCGGGCGACCGGGGCCCAGGGCTCGGAGCTGGTCGCGCTCGCGACCCACGCCCGGGCTCTCCATCGGGCCGGCGAGGTCAACGCCGCGGTGGAGGTGGCGAGCGACCTCCTCAAGCGCATCGAGGGTCGGAGCGACGTCGAGCGGGCCGAGCGGATCTACCTCCACCTCGCGGAGGTCTTCGAGGCGGCGGGCGACGAAGACCGGGCGGCCGAGGCGGCGGCCCACGCCCGCGCGGTGGTCGAGGGTCGCCTGGCTCATATTCGAGACCAGCGCCTCCGCGACACCTACCAGCGCTCCTGGCTCGTCCAGGCGATCCAGGCCGCCCCGTGACCACCGCGCTCGTCCTCTCGGGGGGTGGAGCCCGTGGCGCCTACGAGGTGGGGGTGCTCTCCCACCTCTTCGAGGCTGGCCCGCCGCGCATCGACATCATCAGCGGCACGAGCGTCGGAGCGATCAACGGAGCCTACCTCGCGTCGGCGATCCACGAGCCGGCAGCCGGGATGTCCCGGCTCCGCGCGCTGTGGGAGGCGCTGACCCTCCCCAAGGTCCTGGGTTTCAACCCCGTGCAGGCATCACGGCTGCCCCGAGTGCTCTTCGGCGGTCGCCGCGGGGCCGGCCTGTTCGACGCGAGCCCGATGAGCGAGATCATCCGCAGCGGGATCGACTACCCGCAGCTCGCGGCCAACGTGCGCCAGGGGCCGCTCCACGCGGTGACCATCACCGCGACCCACGTGGCGACCGGCGCCTCGATCTGCTTCGTGGACCGGCGTCCTGGGAGCCCGCCACCCCTCGGCCTGCCCGCCCACGTGCAAGTGCGCTCGGCCAGTATCATGCCGCATCACGTCCTGGCGTCCGCCGCCATCCCGGTGGTGTTCCCGCCCGTGTTCATCCAGACCGACCTTTACTGCGACGGCGGGCTGCGGCTGAACACGCCCTTGTCGCCTGCGATACGGCTCGGCGCGGACAAGGTCCTCGTGATCGGCCTGAGCAGCGGGACGCCGGGCCGATCCGAGCTGGTGCGCGGCCGCTTCCCGGGCCTCCCGTTCCTCCTCGGCAAGGTCCTCAACGCGTTCATGCTCGATCACATCGGGGCCGACCTCGAGGAGCTCGAGCGGGTCAACACTCTGCTCGAAGACGGGGTCACCGCCTACGGGCCGGACTTCGTGGATCGCATGAACGAGGTGGCGGCCGCGCGGGGAGCGCCGCCGCGGCAGCCCGTCCGGTCCCTCGCGATCCGGCCGAGCCTCAACATCGGCCAGCTCGCGGCCGACTTCCTGAGGCGCGAGCGAGCCAGCCTGCGACAGCAATTCGGCCGCACCTTGCTGCGCGCGCTCGACGTGGGCGAGGGCTCCGACTCGGCGGATCTCGCGAGCTATCTGCTGTTCGACGGTCGCTTCGCGCGTGAGCTCATCGAGCTCGGGCGCCGGGACGCAGCCGCGCATCGAGTCGAGCTCGAGGCGTTCCTGGCCGCGTGAGGCACGCGCGGGCGTGCGTCCAGCCCACATTGATCCCCAGGCGCGGGCCTCGGCGAGGACAAATTGTGGATAAATCCCGCTAACTGCCTGGATATCCTATGGATTCGACAGCAAGACAAGCTGTGCTATCGTTGTGGATAGACGTATCAATGCCCGCGCCATGCCTCACCTGAAGGGGGTCTCATCGACGCACGGAGCGTCCGACTATCTCCGTCTCGCGCGCGAGGCCGAGACGGCGGAGCAGCGTGGGCACTTCGCGCAGCGTGGGCTCGAGGCGGCCGCGACGTCCGGGGACGAGGAGGAGGCGGAGCTCGAGCTGCTGCTCCTCCGTCAGCTCTACCTGAGCCAGCTCGAGTCGCACCGGCTGCGGGACGCGGCCGACACCGCGGCCCGCATGGTCGAGCTCGGGCGGATGCCCGACCTGGCCCACCACGACATGTCTCGCGCGTGGGCCGCCCTCGGGGACGCGCCCCGCGCCATCGCCGCGCAACGGCTGGCCGCTCGGAGCGCGCCGCCCGACCGACGCAGCTTCCAGTTCTGGGCCCTCGCCAACCTCCTGCATCAGCAGGGCGACACCGACGGGGCGCTCGGGGCGCTGGCCAAGGCCGAGCGCTGGTCGCGCGAAGACCGGCCGCTCCTCGTCGGTCACCGCGCCTGGATCGAGCTCGAGGCGGGCCACGCCGTCGCTGACATCGGCGAGGTCGTCTCGCGCCTCGAGTCTTCGCGCGCCGGCAAGGGCATCGGCCGGCTGATCCTCGGGATGCTCTGCTACGAGATGGGCGACGCGCGCGCGGCCGCGGTTCACCTGCGCGCCTTCCTCCGCCGCAACGCGGCGATCGACGCGGCCAAGGCGCTCTCGCTCCGCGAGGAGCTGCGCATCGCGCGCACGGTCCTCGCCAAGCTCGAGTCCGACTGAGCTGCTCCTCGCTCCCCCTCTACGTCCCCTCTACGTCCCCTCTACGTCGCACGCCCCGACCTACTCAGGTGCGGGATGCTGGGGTAGATTGCCCGCGCCGCGGCGGGGCGGCGTTGGAGGATCGATGAGGAACCGACTTGGATTGCTGGCCGTGGTCGCCCTAGCGGGGGCCACCGCGTGCTCGGACTCGCACGGTGGATCGGACGCGGGCGACGCGGGTGACGATATCGTGTTCGACGCGGGCACCCAGCCGGACGCGGGCGACGCGATCGAGTGCGGCAACGGTCGGCTCGAGCCGGGCGAGATGTGCGACGACGGCAACGTCCTGCCGGGCGACGGCTGCGACGCGATGTGCGGCCGCGAGGAGTTCTGCGGCGACGGGACCGTCGACCCCGGCGAGGAGTGCGATGACGGCAACAACCTCTCCGGCGACGGCTGCCGCTCGGACTGCCTGAGCGACGAGATCTGCGGCAACGGGATCGTCGACTACGCGGTGGGCGAGGTCTGCGACGGGGCCCCGACCTGCGCGACCGACTGCCGCTCGGTGATGGGCTGCGGCGACGGGACGGTCACCGCGCCCGAGGAGTGCGACGACGGCAACACCGCCAGCTTCGACGGCTGCAGCGCGGCGTGCACCGACGAGATCGGCCTCGTCATGAGCTCGCTCTCGCTCGCCACCATGCGCGTGGGCTGCGACCTCAACGGTGACGGCTCGCCGGACAACGCGTTCGCCCGGGCCCTCGGCCTGCTCGCCGGCGCGCTCGGCCCGCTCATCGAGATGGCGGTGATCAACGGTGAGAACCGCCTCCTCCTCGTGCCGCAGGGGCTCGACGATCGCAGCGGCGCCAACGACAGCGACTTCCGCCTCGCGTGGCTGCTCGGGCGCGACGCGGACATGAACCCGATGAACGACTTCACCGGTGCCAGCTCCTTCTTCGTGGACGCGATGAGCCTCAACCCGGACGGCTCCGCGGTCACCAGCGTGCAGTCGCGCGTGATGGCCAACGCGCTGATGGGCGGCCCCGAGGACATCCCGCTGCCGACCGGCATGATCTTCCCGGTCGAGCTCCAGGACGGGCGCGTGCTCGGCACCACCGTCGCGGCCGGCGGCGAGCTCTACGAGATCGAGGATGGCCTGCTCTGCGGCGGCATCCCGGTGCAGCTCCTCGCGGTCGCGGGCGGGTTCGCCGCGGGCGCGCTGATGACCGAGCCGCCGTGCGACGACGGCGCGCCGGCCGAGCTCCTCGACGTCCTGATCGCGGGCGGCGACGTGATGTTCGACCTGGGCGGCGGCCGCGTCATCCCGGTCAGCTTCAACGCCACCCCGCCGGACCTCGATCTCGACGGGGACGGGCTCGAGGGCTTCGTCGTCGAGGGGCGGCGGGGCTGTCAGCCCGTTGTGACCGCGTGCACGGACGGCGACGGCACCCGGATCGACGGTCGGGGGTGCTTCAACAACGCGGCGATCGGCGACGGCTACAGCGCGGCCTTCCAGTTCACGGCCATCCACGCGGAGCTCGCCGGCATCGGCATGTGACGAGGGCCATGCTAGGGTCCGGCGCCTCATGAGCGCTCGGGTCACCACGCTGGACGACGCCTGGGCCGCGCTCCTCGCGGGCGAGGTCGACGAGGCCACGCGCACCTGCGTGGCGCTCCTGGAGGCCGACCCCGGTCAGGTCGGGGCCGCCGCGCTCCTCGCGCGGTCGGTCCACCTCGCGGGCAAGCCCACGCCGCTCGCGCTCGTCGACGTGTTCGTCCGCCGGGGCGACCTCCCGAACGCGCTCTCGATCGCCGGCTTCACACCCGACCCGAAGGCGGCCCGCCGAGCGATCGCGGCCGCCTTCGCCTCGGACGGCCGGACCGACGACGTGGCCCCGGCGCCGCCGCCCCTGCCGGCCGGCCGGATCACGCTCGACCCGGATCTTGCGCGAGCCCGCGGCGACGCGCTGGTGGCGAGGGCCCAGGCGGCCCTCGCGAGCGCCGAGACCGACGCCGAGGCCGGCGCGCCGGTCCCCGCCCTGCCGCTGTTCAGCGCGCTCCCGGCCGCCGCGCTCGAGCCGCTCCTCGGCGCGTTCGAGCCTCGGCCCCTCGCGGCCGGCGAGGCGGCGATCCACGAGGGCGACGAGGGCAAGGAGGCCTTCGTCGTCGTGCGGGGGAGCCTCCGGGTCACCCGCGGGGAGACCGTCCTCGCGGAGCTCGGCCCGGGCGCGATCTTCGGTGAGATGTCCCTCGTGAGCGACGCCCCGCGCGCCGCCTCGGTGATCGCTCTCGAGCCCGTGCTCCTGCTCGCCGCCTCGCGCGCCGACCTCGAAGCGCTCGCGGCCAAGACCCGCGCGATCGGCGAGCAGCTCTCGAGCTTCTGCCGCCGGCGGATGCTCTCGAACCTGATGCGGCACAGCGCGATCCTCGGCGCGGTCTCGCCGCCCGACCGGCGGGCGCTCGTCGAGCGGTTCGAGACCCGGCGGTTCAAGCGGGGCGAGGCCCTGGTCACGCTGGGGGAGAAGACGGAGGGCCTGTTCCTCATCGCGAGCGGCGCGGTGAGGGTCCAGGGCCGCGACGCGGACGGCGAGACCCTCGAGCTGGCCACCCTCGGGCCCGGCGACGTGGTGGGCGAGATCAGCCTCGTGCTCCGGCGCCCGGCCACGGCCGACGTCGTCGCGACCCACCAGACGGTCGCCCTCGAGCTGAAACACGAGCAATTTCAAAGCGCGATTCGTCAGCACCCCGAGCTTTTGAGTGAACTCTACGAGCTCGCGACGAAACGGGAGGAGGAGACCCGGACCGTGGTGGCTCAGGAGACGCTCGACGTGGAAGACGTGGTGTTGCTGTGATCGAGGCGCGCGCGCTCGCCGCAGAGTTGGCCGAGCAGCGGCTGGCCGAGCAGCGGCTGGCCGAGCAGCGGTGGAGCGCGGATCGTCCCGCCCGCGTCGCGTCGGCCCCGCGCCGCTTCGGCTTCGGCGGCGTCGCGTTCGAGCTGAGCCTGGCGCCCGGCCTGCGGTGGCGGCTCACCGATGAGCTGCGGGCGTTCAGCGGCGCGGACGACGAGGGCCCCCACGCCGGGGTGGTGCGCGCCTGTGTGCGCGCGGCGCCGCGGGCGCGCGGGCCGGTGACCGACCGGACGATCGGCTGGCGGTGGACCGGGGACGACTGCGAGGTGTCGGCCAGCGCGCTGTCGGCCCGGCTCCGGCACGTCCAGGCGAAGCGCTACGCGGCCACCGCCCTCGTCCCGATGGACGCGTGGGGCACCCACAGCCTCCTCAACGGCCTGTCGGCCGCGGTCGTCGATCGCGCGGGCGGGCTCCTCGTCCACGCCGCCACCGTCACGCTCGACGGCCAGGCCCTCCTCTTCATCGGCCACACCGGCGCTGGGAAGACGACCGCGGCCAACCTCTGCGCGGGCGCGCGCTGGCTCGGCCACGACCGCGCGGTCCTGTACCCGCACCGCGGCGCCTGGTTCGTGAGCGGGCTGCCGGGCGGTGAGGCCTGCGCGCTGCCGCGCGACGCGCGCCGGGTGCGGCCGCTGGGCGGGATCTTCGCGATCGCCCACGGCAGCCGGCCGGAGCTCGAGGATCTCTCGGTCGCGCGCGCGGCCGCCGTGCTGCGCCAGTCGGTCCAGGCGCCGGCGGGGGCCGCCGAGGTCGAGCTGCTCGGTCGGGTCGCCGCCCTGGCCGCGTCCGGTCGGGTCCGGCGCCTCCACACCGCGCTCGGCGCGCCGCTCACCGAGCTGCTCACGGGGGCGCTCGCCCGGTGACCGACCTCGCCACCAGCGCCGCCCTCGACGCGGGCACCGTCGTGCGCCAGTCCGAGCGCACTGCCAGCCGGGTGATCTCCGGGCAGGCGGTCGTGGTCGTGATCGACGCCCAGCGGCTGCACACCCTCAACGAGGTCGGCACGCGCGTCTGGGAGCTGGCCCAGGGCTCCACCCTCCGCACCATCGCCGAGACGATCTGTGACGAATACGAGGTCGGGCTCGACGAGGCCCAGCAAGACGTGATGGTGTTCGCCCGCGCCCTCCTCGCCGAGGGCATGATCGAGATCGTCCATCCGTCATGACGACCGTCCCGTTCCGAAGCCGTCGCTCCGCGATGCGCGCGCTCCGCGAGCTCGTGTCGCTCGAGGACCCGCACGCGCCGCTCACCGCGCTGCTCGAGATCTCCGATCGCTGCAACGAGGTCTGCGTCCACTGCTTCCAGATCCAGGGCCAGAAGGGCGAGCTGACGACCGACGACTGGCGCGGCGTGCTCGACCAGCTCGCGGAGCTCGGCGTGCTGATGGTCACCATCTCGGGCGGCGAGGCCACGCTGCGCCCGGACTTCCTCGACATCATCGCCTACGCCCGAAAGAAGCGCTTCTCGGTGAAGCTGTTCACCAACGCGCTGCGGGTGGACGCGGCGATGGCCGACGAGCTCGCGCGGCTCGCGGTCCAGGAGGTGCAGATCAGCCTCTACAGCCCGCGCGCCGAGGTCCACGACTGGGTCACCGGCGTCCCGGGCTCCTACGACAAGGTGATCGAGGCGTGCCGTCTGCTCCGCGCGCGCGGCGTCGGGGTGGTGCTCAAGAGCGTGCTCACCTCGTTCAACTTCGACGAGCGCGACGACTACCTCGCGCTCACCCGGAGCCTCGACGCGGACTTCATGCTCGACCCGTGGATCGACCCGCGCGAGGACGGCGACTTGTCGCCCCGCGCGTTCGGCCTCACGCGGGATCAGATCCTCGAGGCCCACCGCAGCACGGTGCTCCACGCCAAGCCGGCGCGCACCGGGCCGCGGCCGCTCGATCGCAGCGTGTGCGGCGCCTGCAGCGGCCACGTCCACGTGGAGCCCAACGGCAAGGTGCGCCCATGCACCCAGCTCGACGTCGACGTCGGCGACGCGTCGAGCCTCCGCGAAGCACTCTCGAGCCCGACCGCGCGCGGCATCCGCGAGCTGACCTGGGCAGACATCCCCGGCTGCCGCGATTGCGATCTGCGCCGCCACTGCTCGCGGTGCTTCGCCAACTCGCGCAAGGAGGTCGGCGACGCGCTCGCGCCGTACCGCAGCGCGTGCGACAAGGCGCTGATCCGATACGAGCTCATGAACGACACCCGGCCGCGGGTGCGCGCCGAGGCCTGGTCGACCGGCCCGTTCCGCGAGGTGGAGCCCGCCGTCTTCGAGCCGTTCGAGGTGCGCCGCACCGCGGCCGACGAGGCGCGCCTGGCGGAGCTCACCTGGGCGCGCAAGGAGGCGGGCGCGGCGCCCGCTCCGGCGATCGCCGCGCCGGGCGCGCTCGTCCAGATTCGGCGGCCGGGCGCTAAGAAATCGCGGGGGGAGGTCGTACCTCCTCTCCGCGCCGTCCTGGACGGAGACCGTGCACGAGGCGAGCGTTGATAAGCGTTGCTGCGGCGGTCACACTGGGACCGGCTTGGATATCAGAGGGGAGGCTCGAGTGTTGAAGCTCGACAACTGCATTCACGTTCTTATGGCGGCCGCGCTCGGCCTCACCACCGCGGTCACGGTCGTCGGATGCGACGACGGTCCGCCTGGGCAGTCGATCACCATCGAGTCCCCGGCCAACAACGCGCTGATCGCGCGGGGCCTCGATGTCGATCCGGCCACCGACGGCATCCAGATCGCGCCGACCGCGAGCGTCGTGGGCCTCACGGCGGGCGACACGATCGAGATGCGGGTCGACGGCACCGCGATGAGCACCGGGATCATCCAGGCGAGCGGCCAGGTGGACTTCGGCAACGTCACCGTGAGCACCGGCGAGCACGTCCTCGTCGCGGCCACGCTCGACGGCTCGCTCGAGTCGATGCCGCACACGATCACGGTCACCGATACGTGCTTCAACACGACCTTCGTGACCCCCTCGCCCCCCGTCGGCGGCTCCCTCGTGCTCGGCCCGACCGATGACGAGGACGGCGAGATGTGCGGCATGTCGTTCGAGACGACCTTCGTGATCTCGACCGACGCCGGCAACGGCGCGATGGCGACCCTCTACATCAACAACACGCCCCGAGGCAGCGTGGTCGTCTCCGGGACCACCGCGACGTTCCCCAACATCGTCCTCGACTCGCGCGCGCCCGACATGGACACGGTCGAGGTCGAGGTCACCTCGGCCGACGGCGCGACCAGCTGCCGTGACCCCTACCCGGCGCCGGTCGTGGTCGACTGCGAGGGCGCGAGCTGCTCGCTCACCCTGCCGGACTCGGGCTCGACCTTCCTCAACCAGGACGACGACCTCATGCCCGGGGCGCCGTTCACCACGAACTTCCAGGCCCAGGTCGGCCCCACTGGCGTGGGACAGCCGATCCGCCTGGTGGTCGACGGCAACGAGAGCGGGGCCACCTCGGCCGACACCGCGTCCGACGGCACGGCCGACTTCCCGAACGTGCAGCTCGACGAGGGCGTCCACCAGGTCTTCGCGATCTGCGAGGACGACGCGGGCAACTTCACCCGCTCCGGGGTCGCGGAGTGGACGGTCGACATCACGCCGTGCGCGATCGCGGTGACCTCCCCGACCGCCGACGAGCTCTTCATCGACGCGGACGACGTGAACGCGGGGGTCATGGGCATCCAGATCCTCGCGTCGGGCACCTCGGCGGGGCCGGACTGCAGCGGCGTCCGGGTCGGCCAGTGCGCCTCGATCGACTCGGTGATGTTCGGCACCTGGTCTGCGGACTGGGCCGAGGAGACCTCGCTCTCGTCCGACCCGACGCAGCAGCTCTGCGCGCAGGTCGTGGACAACGCCGGCAACATCGCCGAGGCGATGGTGGGCGTCCGTGTCCAGACCGACGCGCCGCAGCTGACGATCACCACGCCCACCGCCGGGACCAGCTACAACGCGGCCGGCACGGCGGGCCGCACCGCCGACCTCAACCCCGGCTCGGTGACCTGCGAGGCGGCGTTCAGCGTCGACTGCAGCGGGGTCGGCTCGCCGGTCGAGCTCGTCCGGACCGACACCATGGCGGTCCTCGTCGGCGGCACGGCCAACTGCGACGCGAGCGGCTCGGCGCTCGGCGGCACCGCGACCTTCGCGAGCGTCTCGCTCCCGAGCCTCGGCGGCGGGACGGCGATCTCGGTGGCCGCGCGGCAGACGGTGGATCGCCTCACCGGCACCTCGTCCACGCTCTCGATCCTGAGCGACTGCGACGTTCCCTCGCTCACGATCCAGGACCCGATGTGCGGCAGCACCATCCGGCCCTCCACGCAGGACGTGGACCCGGGCACGGCGGGCTTCCAGTACAACGTCACCGTCCTCAACAGCAACGTGCCGAAGCCCGCGGTGGACGTCGTCCTGCGCGACAGCGGCGGCGCGGCGGTGGCGATGTCGAGCGGGACGGGCCCCGCGGGGATCACGAGCGTGGTCAGCGGGCTCACCTGGCCGGGCGGCGCGATCTCGGTCGAGGCCTGCGCGACCGACATGGCGGGCAACACGGGCTGCGAGCCGCGCTCCTGCACCGTGACGGTGGCCGACCTGCCCACCCTCGCGATCACGGCGCCGGCCGGCATGGCCCTGCTCGACGCGACCGCGGACTGCGCGCCCGGGACGGCCGGGATGCAGATCCAGGTCACGGCGACCACCGACGCGTCGGCCGGCTCGACCACCTCCATCCAGGTCGTGGGCGGCGGCACCGCCACCCCGGCGATCTCCGGCGGCATGTTCGGCGCCTGCGTCGACGCGCCCCAGGGCTCGGTCACGATCAACGTGTCGGTCACCGACCCGGTCCGGGGGACCTCGATGGCCACCCGGATGGTCACGGTCGACAGCCTCCCGCCCGCGACCGCGATCAGCGACTTCACCCCGGGCGCCACGATGGACCGGCGCGCCGGCGACGTGCAGTTCTCGTGGACGGACGTGGCGGACGCCGGCGGCGGCACCCTCACCGACTACGAGCTGCGCTGCTCGACCACCGGGCCGATCACCAACGCGACCGAGTGGGCGGCCGCGACCGTGGTCATGTTCGGGGAGACGCCGATGGCGGGCGGCACCGCCCGCACCGCGACGGTGCCGGGCCACCGCCTGGAGCAGGAGCGCTGGTGCGTGCTCCGCGCGGCGGACGCCCCGGGCTCGCTGACTCCGCTCCCGTCGACGCCGCCGGCGTCGGTGACCATCCCCGCGATGCAGAACGTCCTCACCGCGCCGGCCGCCGGCTTCGGGACGGTCGTGACCGGCATCGGCGACGTCAACGGCGACGGCATCGACGACATCCTCGCGGGCTCCGGCCGGAGCGCGACCGAGGGTGACGCGGCTTACGTGTTCTACGGCGGGGCCGCGGGCCCCGACGCCACCCCGGACCTGACCATCCTCGGGCCGGGCGGCGCGGCAGGCGCCTACGCGCTCGTGGTCTCGACCGCGGGCGACCTCAACAACGACGGCCGGCCGGACTTCGCGGTCAGCGCGCGCGGCTTCAACGGGCAGCGCGGCGTGGTCTACGTCTTCTTTGGCCGCTCCTCGGCGACGGCGTGGCCGACCGGGACGGTGATCGACCTGTCGGGCGGCTGCCTCGCGGACGTCTGCTTCAACGGCACCGACATGGGCGCGCTGCTCGGCTTCTCGATGGCGAGCGCGGGCGACTTCGACGGCGACGGCATCGACGACCTGGCCCTCGGGGCCTGGCGCTTCAACCTCGGCAACACCGGCCGGGTCTACGTCATCCGCGGCGGCACGTTCGCCTCCGGCGCCTCCTTCGACGTGCCCGGCACGGCGGGGACCCAGCCCCAGGGCTGGATGGTCGACGCGCCGGCCAGCGGCTCGTACGCCTACGGCCGCACCGTGGCCTCCTGCGGCGACCTCTCGGGCGACGGCCGCGCCGAGCTCATCGTGGGGGCCCCCGGCAACGGCACGACGCTGGTGCCCGGCAAGGTCTACCGCGTGAACGGGCGGGCGTTCGGGGGCTCCGGCCTCGTGACCATCCCGGGCACCGAGTCGACGGAGCTGTCGTCGGGCGGGGCGGCGATTTACGCGCTGGCCCTCTCGTGCGTCGGCGACTTCAACGGGGACGGGGCCCGCGACATGGCGGTCTACAACTCCGGCACCGGCACCGGCGGCGCCGTCCAGGTGATGCTGCAGACGGCCGGCACGTACAGCGCGGCGAACGTGGTCACGATCTCGAACAACGGGGCCGACTCGACCAACGACTTCCTCGGCTTCTCGATCGCGGTCGGCTGGACCCGCGAGCTCGGGGACCGTGGGCGGATCGACGTCGACACGTTCAGCGACGTGTTCGTCGGGTCGCGCGAGGACGGGACGGGCCCGGGCTCGGGCGAGCTGATGTATGGCGTGGGCGGGGCGACCCTGCTCCAGCGCTCGCGCGCGGCCACGTTCAACCCGACCTCCACGGAGGCCTCCGGCGAGCGGTCGGCGGGCTACGTGGGCGACGTCAACGGCGACGGCTTCAACGACCTCGCGATCGGCGACAACAACACCGGCGGCGGCGCCGGCCAAGTGGTCGTCTACTACTGAGCACCGAGCACCCAGGAGCTTCACGATGAGCGAGAGCAACGACCGGCGGCCGGACGCCGCCACCCCCGGCGAGACCCGGCGGCGCTACACGCCTCCGGCGATCGAGGAGAGCACGCACTTCGAGACGCTGGCCCTGAGCTGCACGAAGTTCGAGGGCGAGTGCACCGCCTACTCGTACCCGCCGGGCACCCCCTCGGGGAGCTGAGCCCCGGGCGAAGAGGCTAGCCCTCTTCGTGGTGATCGAGCGGAGGAGCCAGGCGTTGGGTCAACCAGCGCCTGGCTCGTTCCGTCGCGGCCACGCCTCGCTGGTCGAGCGTGTGGTAGGCCCGGTGAAAGCCGAACCGGGCGCGGTCCGCGATCGTGACGTCGCCCGGCGGGTAACCGAGCCGCTCGATCTCGGCCGCGCACGCGACCTGCGCGTAGCGCACCAGCTTCGAGCCCGCGCGGGCGCGCCACCGCTCGACCGGCGCGGAGTCGAGGACGCGCTTCACGTCGCCGAACGACGAGTTGTCGACCCAGGCCACGTCCTGGCCCACCGCCCCGCGCGTGAAGACCAGCTCCGAGGCGGCGACCGCCGAGGCGCCCCACCACCCGAGCACGCGCGCCAGCGCCTCGGAGGGCGTCCGCACGAGGTCCTCGTAGCGGACCCACGCGAAGCGCGGCGACCGCTCGGCGAGCGCGAACCGCGCCATCGCGCGCCACTGCGCGAGGTAGCGCTCGGCGCTGGTCCCCTGGTGGTGCCAGTGGCTCAGCACCGCGTCCCGCGGATCGCGCAGCATGACGATGACGTGGACGTCGGTCTGCGCGAGGAGGTCCGCGACGGCGCCCGGCTCGAGGACCGCCTTGTGCCCGACCACCCCGACGCCCGCGTCGGCCGCCAGCTCGCCGAGGATCGCGCGGTGCAGCTCGTCGAGCGTGCGGAACGCCCCCGTGCCCACGAGCACCACGTGACGCAGCCGCAGCCAGTTGTCGCGGGCGAGCGCGAGCGCGACCCGCCGCTGGGCGAGGTCGAGCGCCTGGTCGTGACGCACCCGGAGCCGCTCCGCCGCGTGGGCGTGCGCCTGGACGTAGTCGGTGACGAAGCGGACGCCCGGCTGCTGGTGGAGCAGGGTGGCGAGCAGGGTCGTCCCGCAGCGCGGCAGGCCGGCGATCACGAGGCGCACCGGGCTCTTGCGTCGTTCGGGCTCGCCCACCGATCGACGGGGTAGCAGGTTGTCTCGCGGGCCGCTGCAATTCGCCGAGGCGGACGTCGTCAGGGATCGAGCCGGCGCCACGTCACGTGGGGGAAGGGCGCCGCCGTGAGCTCGGTGACGCGGCCCGCCTCACGCCCGAGGGCCTCGAGCTCGGACGGATCGAAGCCGACCAGGAATCCGACCGCGGGCAGGAAGAACACGCCCGGGTGGAGCGGTCGCTCCGCGCCGAGGAGCGCCGCGCCCAGCCGCGCGCCGAGGGCGGCGGGACGGGTCGGTCGGCGGTCGTCCCGCAGGAAGACGCTGGCGAGGATCGGTCCGTCCGTGAGCGCGGCGCAGCGCCGCATCAGCGCGCGTCGGTCCGAGTCCTCGAGCACGTGGGAGAGGCTCCCCCACCCGAGCAGCACGGCGTCGTAGGGGCCCGTCGGTCCGCGCCCGGCCGCGACCGCCTCGTGGGTCAGCGTCCAGCTCTGCCCATGGCACGCGCCGGCGAGGGCCTCGGCGAGAGCGGGCGCCGGCTCGAAGGCATCGACGCGGTAGCCCCGAGCCTCGAGCGCGGTCACCTCTCGGCCGGCGCCCGCGCCTCCGACGAGGACCCGCGCGGGCGGCGGCGGCAGGGCCGCGTCCCACCAGGCCGGCTCCCAGGAGAGCGGGCCTCGCTGGTGGCTCGGCGCGAAGCCCCGCTCCCCGAGGCCCACCGAGAGCGCGGTCAGCGCCCCCGCCGGGGCGGCGCTCCACGCGACGCCGGCCAGCACGCGGGTCACGCGCTCGGTCGATCGCTGGACGCCGCGCGCGAGCCGCGCCCAGGTCCCGAGGAGCCGGGTGGTCCACATGCGCCCACCCTAGTCACCCGGAACAGCGATTCATGGCAAATCCCACCGGCCCTCGCCGCGCGACTCGGCGTCACTCCTCCCCGAGATGCCCTTGCTGCAGGACGCCTCGGCCTCGCTCGTCCGCTCGCGCTCCCCGGCCGCCGGGTCGCGGCCGCGGTTGCCCGAGACCGCGTCCAGGTTGTACTCCCGCCTCATGTCCCGGCCCGACAGGCTCGTGGCCGCGCTTACGATCGGGGCGATCGTCGTCGCCGCGGCGGCCTGCGCGATCGCCTACGGCCTCGACGCGGATGCGCAGGGCGGCGCGGGCCTCGTCCTGGTCGTGGCCGCGGTCGCGGCCGGCCTCGCGCTCACCGCCCGGCCGTCCCGCCTCGACCCGTCCGACGAGGTGACGGCGAGGCTCGCGCGGATCGAGGACGAGATCGTGGCCGCGCGCGAGGAGCGCTACCGCATGCGCATGCGGGCGGAGACCGCCGGCCGCTTCCGCGAGGAATTCGTGGCCGCGGTGCGCCATGAGCTGCGCACTCCGCTCAACGCGATCCTCGGCTTCGCCGGCGTGCTCCTCCAGGAGGTGGACGGCGAGCTGGCGCCCACCCAGCGCGAGGACGTCGAGCAGATCCGGGCCGCGGGCGAGTACCTCGAGGAGCTGGTCGACGCCGTCCTCTCCGAGTGGCACCCGGACCGGCAGACCCCGCTCCCCGCCCGGCCGATCGACGCGGCCGCGATCTTCGAGCGCGTGACCCGGATCCTCGAGGGCCAGCGCCGGCGTCCCGAGGTCTCGCTCCGATGGCACGTCGCGGAGGACTTCGTCGCCCCGCGCGCCGACCCGCGCCGGCTCGTCCAGGTGCTGATGAACCTCGGCACCAACGCGCTCCGCGCCACCGAGTCGGGCTCCATCCGGTTCGAGGCGCGCAATGACGGCGACGAGGCGGTGCTCGCCGTGATCGACACCGGACGCGGGATCGCGGCCGACCGGCTCGACGCGATCTTCGAGGCCTTCGAGCAGGGTGAGTCCGCTGGCTCCGCGGGGGCCGGCCTCGGGCTGGCGATCGCGCGCGAGCTGGTCGAGTGGCACGACGGGCGCATCGAGGTCTCCTCCGAGCCGGGCCGCGGCTCGACCTTCGCCGTGCACCTCCCGCGGACCGAGGTCCCGTGAGCGCCCGGTCGGTCGGCTCGCTCGTCGGCCGGGTCGCGGCGGTCACCGCGGCGGCCTCCCTCGGGCAGGCCGCGGCGGTGTTCGGGCTCGCCGGCCTCTCGGGCGTCCCGGTCTCCTTCGTCAACGCCGCGCTGCTCCTCGGGGCGACCGCGATGCTCGGCGCGGTGTGGGGCCTCCGCGCGCACCTCCGCGATCGGAGCCGCGAGGCTGTCACCTGGGTGGCCGCGCTGCCTCCGATCGTGACCGGCCTGCTGCTCACGCCGCGGCTCTTCGGGGCGGCCGCGCGGCCGGCCTGGATCACGCTCACGGTCGCGCTGCTCGCGGCGCCGATCGTCGAGCGCGCGTGGCGTCGGTGGATCGTGCGGGATGCCCCCTCGACCGCGGCCAGGGTCCTGCGTGTCGTCGCGCCGCTCCTCGCGCTGAGCGCCGCGGTCCTCGGCGCGCGCGAGCCGGCCTGGACCCTGGCCTACGGCGTCGCCTTCGCGGCCCCTCTCGTCGCCGCCCTCGCGTCGAGCGCAGCCGTGATCGTCGGCGCGGCGCGCACCTCGCGCGAGGCCGCGTCGGTCGCGCGCTACCTCGACGCGATCGCCATCGAGCGCGAGCGGATCACCTTGCCGCCGGCCCCCGAGGTGGCCGACCCCTGGCTCGTCGACCTGCTCGCGCGCCTCGCGCGCCGGGCGGATGAGGTCGCGAGCGTGGCCGACCAGGACGCCCGCGCGCGCCGCGCGATCGCGGGGGCGCGCGAGCTGCGGACCCGGTTCATGGCCTCGATGAGCCACGAGCTGCGCTCACCCCTCAACTCGATCGTCGGCTTCGCGGACCTGCTCGAGGGCGAGCTCGATGGCCGCCTCACCGACGGGCAGCGCGAGAGCGTCACGATGATTCGCCGCAGCGCCGAGGAGCTGATCCGGCTGCTGACCGACGTGCTCGACCTCGCGCGCCTCGAGGCGGGGCGGCTGCCCCTCGCGCTCGAGTGGACGCCCTCGGTCGAGCTGCTCACCGAGGCGGTGAGCCGCGGGCAGGCGCTCGTGGCCGGGCGGGAGGTGCGGATCGAGGCCGAGCTCCAGCCCGGGCTGCCGCCCGTGCACGTGGACCGGCGCCGGATCCTCCAGGCCCTGATCGCGCTCTTCCGACACGCCGCCGCCACCCTCGAGCGGAGCGAGGTCCGGATGCGCGCGCGCACCGCGATCGGCCCGCCGGGCCCCGAGTCGCAGCTGCGCATCGAGCTCCACGACGCGGTCGGCGCGATCCCGCCCGAGGAGGTCGCGCGGATCTTCGAGGCGTTCCGGGAGATCACCGAGCCGACCGGGCGTCGCGTCGGCGGCCTCGGGATGGCGCTGAGCCTCGCGCGCGAGCTGGTGCGCCTCCACGGCGGCGAGGTGTGGGCGGAGGCCGCGCCCGAGGCGGGGACGATCCTCTGCGCGGGCCTGCCCCTGAGCCATGAAGGCGGATCGGGTAGGGCCGCGCGCGAGCTGCTACGTTCGGAGTCGT
>JAUHXR010000491.1 GCA_030426845.1 Polyangia bacterium
ACGTTGCTCGTCTCGAACTCGCGCGCGACGAAGCGACCGACCTCGTCGACGATCTCGCCGAGATCGATCGGCTCGAGCCGTGGCGCAGGGAGCCGCGCCAGGCGCAGGTACTCTTCCGTGATGCTGGTGAGCCGATCGATCTCGCGCTGGATCGCGCGCAGGAGCGCCTTGGGCTCGGCGCCCGCCTGATCGAGCTCCTCCTCGAGGAGCTCCACGTTGAGCCCGATGCTCGAGAGCGGGTTGCGGACCTCGTGCGTGACGTGCGCGGCCATCCGCCCGATCGCGGCCAGGCGCTCGGTCTGGATGAGGCGCTGCTTGGTCCGCAGCTCCTCGGTCACGTCGTCCGCCACCACGAGGACGTCGCGCCGCGGGCCGTCGGCGTCGCCCGCCCCGAACGGCGTCACCAGCACGTCGACCGAGCGCGCCTCACCGTCCATCGCGAGCGGCGCGCCGGCGAGGCTCGCGCGCGGCTGCCCCTCGCTCACCCGCTCGATCGCGCCGCCCAGGTCCCCGAGGCGCGCGGTCAGCCCCGAGTCGACGAGCGGCCGCCCAACGTCGCCGCGCTCGATCCCGAGCACCTCCTCGGCCGCACGGTTTGCGCTCCGCAGCGTGCCGTCGGCCGCGACCACGAGGACGCCCGCGCGCAGGCCGGCCACGATCTGCTCCTGCATCTGCTGGAGCCCACGAAGGGTCTCGGCTGCCTCGCGGAGCGCCCGGTCGCGCGCGCCGACCGCGTCCACCATCCGCTCGAACTCCACCGTGAGCTGGCCGATCTCGTCGTCGCGGGCCGGCTCGATGCGACCCTCGAGGTCGCCGCCCGCGACCGCCTCGACGCGCTGCTGGAGCCGCGGCAGCGGCGCGAGGAGGCGCTGCGACCACCACAGCACGATCACCCCGACGAGGAGCGCGACGAGCGCGAGCGCGGCCACCGCGTAGATGAACTGGCGCTCCTGCTCCGCGGCGGAGCGGCTGGTCTGCGCGATCCGCGCCTGCACCTGGTCGCGCGCCTGACGGAGCCCACGCGACGCGCGCTCCTCGCGCTGGACGACCGTCTGCTGCGCGCGCCGCATCCGGATGAAGTCCGCCCGCTGGATCGCGGTCGACAGCTCGGTGTAGTCCTCGTCGCCCTCGAGGTAGTCGGCGCGCAGGCCCTCGACCGTCTCGCGCAGCTCCTGGAGGGCGGCGCGGTCCTCGGCCGGCGGGTTGAGGCGCTCCACGCGCTCGATGCCGGTCAGCACGCGGCGGGTCGTGGCCGGGCGCACGCGCCGCATCTCGTCGAGCGTCTGGAAGCGGCTGAGCGGGTTGCGCTGCTCGAGCAGGCGGGTGAGGAGGCTCTCGTAGACGCCCTGGGTGGTGTGCGCCTGGCCGATCGTCAGCGCGAGCGGGAGGTAGCCCTCGTGCAGCATGCGCAGCCGGGTCGCGGTGCGCTGGTGCTGGTACAGGCTCACCCCGCTCACCACGCCGAACGCGACGAGCACGAGCGCGATGCTCAGGAAGATCCGGGTGGGGATGGTGAGCCGGGGCACCGCCCTCGATCGTAAGTCGCGGCGCGCGCGCGCGGTAATTGGCGACGGGCGATGGGCGACCGGCTCACAGGCCGAGGGCGCGAGCGGCCTCGGCGAGCGCGGGATCGGCCCGCGTCGCCTCGGCCGCGGCCTCGCGCGCCTCGCGGGTGCGGCGCAGCGCGGCGAGCGCGCGGGCCCGGGTCAGGTGGACGGGGCCCGGCCGCTCGGGTCGCGCGGTGAGCGCCTGGTCGGCCTGGGCCAGCGCCTCGGCCGCGTCGTCGCCGCGCAGGAGCCCCTCGGCATAGAGGCGCCGCGCCTCCGCGCGCAGCGGGTCGACGTAGAGCGCGCGCTCACCGAGCTCACGCACGCCCGCCCAGTCCTCGGCCTCGGCGAGCGCCTCGAGGAGCGCGAAGTTGGCGTCCCGGTCGTGCTGGTCCACGTCGACGAGCCGTCGCAGGAGCGGGACCCGCGCCGCCGCGTCGTCCGGCGCGAGCTCGAGCAGGCCCTGGTGCGCCTCGGGGCGGCTCGGGTCGATGCGACGGGCCGCCTCGAGCGCCGCGCGCGCGCCCTCGCGATCGTGACGCGCGAGGGCGAGCCGGGCCTGCATGAGCCGCGGCTCGTAGCCGTCGTGTCCGCTGCGGATCAGCAAGTCCAGATCCGTCATCGCCGTCCGCGGCTCGCGCCGCGCCACCGCGAGGCGCGCGCCCACGAAGCGCGCGATCGGCTGATCCGCGTCGATCCGCAGCGCGCGCCGCACCGCCTCGAGCGAGGGCCCCGCCTGCCCCGCGACGTGGAGCGCGGCCGCGAGCTCGGCCTGGGCCGCCGCGTCGTCCGGCGCCTGCTCGGCCCGCGCCCGCACCGCGTCGAGGTCGCGGTAGGCGGCGAAGTCGACCGCGAAGTCGTCGGCGCGCGCGGCCATCCGCCCCAGCTCGTGCTCGCGAAAGTCCCGGTCGAGCGCGTCGAGGTCGACCCCGAGGACGCGTTGCACGACCTCGTCGGTGCTCCGCCCGCGCGCCCACTCGCGCAGCATCCGCGGGACGCGCTCGAAGCCGAAGCGCTCGGCGATGTACTTCACGAGCATCGAGCTGCCGTAGTAGGCGACCGTGATGTCCTCGCCGCTCCGCGCGTGGGTGAACGCGTGGGTGAGGTTGCGGATGTGGGGGAAGCGTCCGGCCGCGAGCGCGGGGTAGAGCCGGTGGTCCTCCTCGCGCCGCCACTCGGGGCGCGCGAGCAGCGTCTCGTACTCGGCGAGCCCCTCGGTGAACCAGCGCGGGACGCGGTTCTCGGAGAGCTGGATGTGGAACACGTGGGCGAGCTCGTGCCACGTGATCTGCGCCCAGTTGAACGGCCCCGCGCTCGGCGAGAGCGCGGTCACCACCTGGCCAAAACAGACCCCCTGGACGCCCACGTTCGGCAGGCCCGCGGTGCGCACGGAGAAGTGCTGTGGGTCGCTGAACATCTCGATGTGCACCGGCGTGCGCGGCGTGAAGCGGTAGCGCCGGCGCATGTCGTCCCACGCCCGGCGCAGGGTGCGCGTCGCCGTCCGCTCCATCACCGGGCGCTCCGCGCGGTGCATGCGGAAGACGATCGGCCCGGCCTCGACGCGCTCGTACTCGGTGCCCAGCGTGCGCTCGAAGAGGTTGAGGATGTTGTAGACGCGCACGTTGAAGCGGTCGCGCTCCCACGCCCGGCGGAGCGCCGCGAGGCCCTCCTCCTCCTCGCCCATCCGCAGCAGGTTGATGCCGAGCGTCGCCTGGGCCCGCGCGTCGGTCGGGTCGAGCTGGATCGCGGTCCGGGCCATCTCGACGATCTGCGGGTAGCGGTGCTCCCAGTCCGCGTACTCCGCGATGATCGAGTACATGCGCGAGTAGCGCGGGTGCTGGGCGAGGACCGCGCGCGTCGCGGCGGCGAAGCCACGGGTGTCGTCCTCGAGGAACCGGACGGCCGCCCGCACGCTGAGCGCCTCGAGGTCGGTAGGGTCGATCGCGAGCGCGCGGTCGAGGTGCTGGTGGGCGAGCGCGAGGTCCATGTCCCGCACCGCGATCGAGGCGCGGGTCACGTGCGCCATGACGAGGTTCGGGTTGATCGCGAGCGCACGCCCGAGCGCCTCGCCCGCCGCGTCGAAGTCGATCGACTGCTCGAGCTTCACCCGCGCCATGAGCGCGTGCGCGCGCGCGCAGCTCGGGTTGGCCGCGAGCGCGTCGTTCAGGCTCTCCTCCGCGCGCCCGACGTCGTAGTAGCCGAGGAAGAGCTCCGCGAGCGCGAGCTGCGTCTCGACCCGGCGCGGGTCCGCGCGCATCGACTCGAGCAGCGCGTCGTTCGCGTCGTGCGGCGCGTCGAGCATCGCCGCGGCCATCCCCACGTAGGCGAGGCCCTCCGCGTCGCCCTCGGGGATCGTCGAGTCGTTGTAGGCGCCGATCACCGCCATGAGCGGGCCCTGAGCCTGGGCGGCGCGGCCACGCCGCAGGAGCGCGCGGCCGAGGACGATCCGCGCGCGGTGCGCGGTCGGCTCCTGGGCCACCGCGCCCAGCGCCCGCTCGGCCTCGTCGAGCCGACCGCGCGCGAGCTCGGCCTCTCCGAGAAGCGTCGCGGCGGCCACCCGCTCGACCCCGCCGCGGGCGAGGGGCCGGGCCAGCTCCGCCGCCTCCTGGTAGCGCCCCGTCTCGAGGTAGACGCGCCCGAGGAGCAGCCGCGCGTCCGGCCCGCGCATCGAAACGAGCGCGCGCTCCGCCCCCTCGTAGCGCCCGCCCTCAACGAGCGCGCGGCAGGCCGCGACGTCCGCGCAGGTCTGCGCCTGGGCGAGGGCGGGCCACGTCCCCAGCCCGAACAGCAGGACGGCGAGGCTTCGTCGGTTCACGCCCGGATTCTAACGCCCCCCCG
>JAUHXR010000123.1 GCA_030426845.1 Polyangia bacterium
GAGCTGCGGGTCGCGGTGCGCGGCGGCGGCGCGCTCCTCACGTTCCCCGAGTACGGCTACCGCGGCGCGATCGACGTCGACTACGACCTCACCCACGTCGCGCGCCTGCCCCTCCCCGAGGGCACGAACCTGCCCCAGCTCCAGGGGCGCGTGCGGCTCCACGCCGACCTCGAGAGCGAGGAGCGCGACCAGCGCGCCACCGGCACGGTGGACTTCGAGGGCGTGTTCATCAACGAGTTCGGGATCGGCGACTCGGGGCATCTCGAGGTCCGAGCCGACGCCCAGCGCGTCGAGATCCTCGACGGGAGCGTCGTGCACAACGCGCTCGACGGCGGGACGGTCGGCGTCGTCGGCTCGATCGGCCTCGACCCGACGGCGGGCTTCCCGGTCCAGGCCACCGCGAGCGTCCACGACTTCAGCTTCGTGCGCCTGATGCACGCGCTCGACGTCACCCAGAACGGGATCGTCGAGTGGGTCTTCAACGGCGACCTCCAGCTCGCGGGCACCCTCGACCCGATCTCGCTGCGCGGCCCGATCGACCTCGACACCCGCGACTTCCGGGTGACCCACGAGCCCTACCACGCCGCCCGGCAGCGGCGCGTGATCGCGGTGAGCCGCGGGCACTTCGACGGCTCGTGGTCGATCCGCGACGACGCGGTGCGCTTCGAGAACCTCGTGGGCGAGCTGCCGCGCAGCCGGATCCGCGGCGACGTGCACCTCGGCTTCGACAACGCCCTGCGCGTCAACGCGACGGGCGACATCGACCTCGCGGACGTCGGCCAGCTCGACCAGTTCGCGATCGCCGGGTCCGGCACCGCGCGCTGCGAGATCGACGGCACGTTCCAGGACCCGCACGTGAGCGGCCACGTCCGCATGGCCGACTTCGTCTTCGACGATTTCCGCCTCGGCGACGTGGAGAGCGACTGGGGCCTCGACCCCGACGGCCTCGGCGTGCGCTTCGCGATGGTCGACGCGCAGAAGCGCGAGAGCCGCTACCGGGTGGAGGACCTCTACCTCGACTTCCACCGTGATCGCTTCGAGCTGACCGGCGGGCTGCACCTCGACCGGATGCAGCTCATCGACTTCTATCACGTGTTCGGCTTCGAGGACGACGAGCGCTTCGCGCCGTGGCAGGGCGAGGCGCGTGGGCAAGCGAGCTTGCACTACACCAACGGCTTCCCCGAGGACTCTCCGTCCGGGACGCTCGACGTCGGGATGGACCTCGCGTTCGAGCGCGCCGACCTGAACGGCTACGCCTTCGACGAGGGCCGCCTGCTCGGGCGCTGGCGCTGGCTCGACTGGTCCCGCGGCGCGCGCGGGGCCGAGCTCACGCTCGAGCACCTCGCGCTCCGCAAGGGCGAGGGCACGATCACGCTGGACGGCCGCATGGCGCTCGGCGGCGAGCTCCACATGACCGCGGTCGCGGATCGCCTCGCGCTGAGCCAGCTCGAGGGGATCGGCGATCGCTTCACCGGCCTCGACGGAGTCGGCACCGCGATCGGCGAGATCGGCGGCACCTTCGACGTGATGCGCGCCGACTTCGACGTCGGGGTGACCAACGTGACCTACGACGGCCGCCCGCTCGGTGACGGCAGGCTCTACGTGCGGCTCACCGACGTCAACGACCCATACGTCAGCGTGGCCAGGACATGGGACCCGCGGCACCTGCCGCCCGAGCGCTGCGCGCGGGCCCGCTACGGCCTGGCCCACGCCGACTGGCCGGCCGACCCGCCGATGCGTACGGTGAACGGCCCCGAGCCGCGGCTCTCGCGCCCGATGGCGTTCCTGATCTGCGGGCGCGGGCTCGACGACCGCCTCCTCGTGGACGCCGCGATCGGCCGGACCGAGCCGCTGCCGATCCGCGGGCGGATCCGCCTCGACGACCTCGACCTCGGCCCGCTCCTGCCCCAGCCGCTGGACGGCCAGCGCCTCGAGGGCGGCCTGTCGGGCGCGATCGCGTTCCACGGCGGCTCGCTCAAGCGCCCCGAGACCCTGCGGGGCCGCGTGCTCCTGAGCCGCGCGTTCGTCCGCGCGGGGCCCGACCTCGAGATCCACAACCTGCGGCCCGTGGACCTGCGCTTCGCCGAGGGCGACCTCGTGGTGCACAAGGCGCGCTTCGTCGGCCCCGACTCGAGCCTCCGCGTGCGCGGCCAGGCCTCCCTCGACGACGGGCTCGCGCTGCAGGTCAACGGCGACGTGGACCTCGGGCTCGTCGCGCGGGTCAGCCGCAGCGTCGACGAGTCGAGCGGCCGGCTCCGGGCGCGCTTCCACGTCACCGGCGAGCTCGCCGACCCGGAGCTCTTCGGCGAAGCCACCGTCTCGAACGGCTCGTTCCAGCTCGCGTCGCTCGAGCCGCGCGTCGAGCGGCTCCACGGGACGATCCGCTTCAGCCAGCGCTCGGTGCTGTTCGAGGACTTCGGCGCGGAGGTGGCGGGCGGCCGGCTCGAGGCGTCGGGCACCGCGCAGCTCCGCGAGCAGAGCATCGAGAGCTACGACTTCGATCTGTCGGCGCGCGGCATCGACTACGAGATGACCGATGGCGTCGACACGCGCTTCGGCGCGCGGACCCACCTGAGCTGGAGCTCGGGCAACCGGCTGCCGCGGCTCAGCGGCGAGCTGCGGGTCCACCGCTTCGCCTACGCGCGGCCGATCGAGCTGCGGAGCCTCGGCGACGTGGCCGCGACCTTCGTCCGCGGCGCGTTCCGGAGCGAGCGCACCGAGATCCGGCGCTACGACCCCGAGCAGGACCTCGTCGAGCTCGACCTGCGCGTCGTGCAGCGCGGGCCGTTCCAGATCGAGAACAACCTGATCAACGCCGACGTCACGATCCAGACCGAGGACCGCCCGTTCCGCATCGTGGGCACCGACCAGCGCTACGGCGTGCAGGGCGCGATGCAGATCGCGCGCGGGCAGATCTTCTTCCAGAACAACCGCTTCGACGTTCGCCGCGGCGCGATCACGTTCGACGACAGCACCCGTATCGATCCGCGCCTCGACATCGAGGCGTTCACCGAGATCCGCCGCAGCAGCGACCTGCGCGACCTGAGCTGGCGCATCTTCCTCACGCTCACCGGCTCGAGCGACAACCTCAGGCTCTCGACGCGCTCCGAGCCGGACCTGGCCCAGCCCGACATCCTGATGCTCCTCGCGTTCGGGATGACCCGCAACGAGCTGCAGCAGCTCCAGCAGGGCGGCGACCTCGCCAGCGCGGCCGCGCTCGAGGCGCTCACGAGCGTCACCGGCGTCGACCGCGAGGTGCGGCGCGCGCTCCCCATCGTCGACGACATCCGCGTGACCACCGGCTACAACGCGGTCACCCAGCGCAGCGAGCCGCAGCTCTCGGTCGGTAACCGCATCGCCGAGCGCGTGCGCCTCAGCGCGACGACGAGCCTCGGCGAGTCCCGCCAGTTCCGGGGCGCGCTCGACTGGCAGCTCGACGAGAACCAGCACGTCGGCGTCTCGTACGACAACTACAACATCACGGGGACCAACTCCTTCGGTAACCTCGGCGTGGACTGGGGCTACCGATTGGAATTCGAGTGAGCGCGCGGCGTGCCCTCACGGCCATCCTCCTCCTGATCAGCGGGTCCCTCGGGGCCGGCTCGATCGCGCGCGCCCAGCTCCCGCCCGCGCTCGACGGGAGGCCGGTCGCCGAGGTCCACGTCGAGGGCGAGAGCTCGGGCGCCACCGGCCCGGACGACGTCGGCATCGCGCCGGGGACCCGCCTCAGCCGCGGCCTGCTCCGGGCGACGGTGCGCCGCCTGCTCGAGAGCGGGCGCTGGGCCGACGTGCAGATCGACGCGGCGCCCCGCGGGACCGAGGTCGAGCTCTTCGTCCGGCTGATCCCCCGCGTCGTCATCACGCGGGTCGACGTGACGGGCAACGAGGCGCTCGGCGACGACGAGCTGCGGGCGTCGCTCGGCCTCAGCGCCGGCAGCGCGCTCGAGGCGGGCGCGATCGGCGCGCTCGAGGCGCGCATCGAGGCCACCTATACCGAGCGCGGCTACCCGCGCGCCGAGGTCACGCTCGAGCTCCGGGACACCGACGATCCCTCCCGCAAGGTGCTCCGCGTCGTCGCCCGGGAGGGCGCGCCGGAGCGGCTGCGGCGCTACGTCTACCCCGAGGACCGCCCGCCGGCCGCGGTCGACGTCGCGGACGCGCTCGGCCTCGACGAGGGCGACGTCCTCGACCGCACCCGCTTCGGCGAGGGGGTCGAGGCGCTCGAGGACCGGCTGCGCCGCGCCGGCTGGCTGGAGGCGCGGGTGCACGAGCCGATGGTGATCGCGCAGGGCGAGGAGGCCTCGGTCGTCCTGCCGATCCGACGCGGGCCCCGCTACGAGGTGCGCGTCGCCGGGCACGAGCCGCTCACCCGCGCGCAGGTGACCGAGGCGCTCGACCTCGAGGGCGCGCGCCTGACCCGGCGCGTGTTCGACGAGCTCGAGGGGCGCGTGCGCGAGCTCTACCGGCGCCACGGCTACCGCGAGGCCGCGGTCGAGCTCGAGCGCTTCGCCGGCCGACGGCGAGGTGGCGCGATCCTCGAGGTGCGGATCGGCCCCGGCCGGCAGCTCGACGTCGTGGGCATGAGCTTCCCGGGGGCGCAGCACTTCGAGTCCGACTACCTGCGCTCACAGGTGGTGAGCGTGCTCGAGGAGGAGCTGCCCGACACGCGGCTGTTCGCGCCGGTCGACTCCGACACCGCCGATCGCCTCGGCCTCGGCGGGCGCGCGCGGCACCGGCGACGACGCATCCCGCGACCCCTCGACGTCGACCCGAGCCGCGTGTTCTTCGCGCCGCTCTACGACCAGGCGATCGAGCACCTCCGCGAGGTCTACGAGGCGGCGGGCTACCTCTCGGCGAGGGTCGGGCCGGTGCGCCTCGAGCCGGTGGGCCGCGGCCGCGCGGTGGTCGCGATCCCCGTCCTCGAGGGGCCCCGCACCGAGCTGTTCCACGTCGCGCTCACGGGCAACCGCCAGATCGGCGACCGCGAGCTGCTCGAGGTCTCCGAGCTCACGCGCGGCGAGCCGTTCAGCTACCTCGGGCTCGAGGAGGCGATCGCGCGGATGACCGCGCGCTACCAGGAGCGCGGCTACCTCTACGCGCGGGTCGAGCCGACGGTGCGCTTCAGCGAGAACCGCGAGCGCGCCGAGGTCGTGCTGCAGGTCATCGAGCGCTTCGAGGTGCGCTTCGGCGAGATCACGATCGAGGGCGCCGAGCGCACGAGCGAGGGCCTGATCCGGGACGTGATCCGGCTCGCGGCCGGCGACGTCTACCGGCCCTCCGTGATCGACGCGAGCCAGGAGGCGCTCCTCGCGCTCGGCATCTTCACGAGCGTGAACATCGGGCCGCGCGACCCGACGCTGCCCGAGCAGGTCAAGCCGATGGTCGTGAGCGTCTCCGAGCGGATGCCGCAGTACTTCGACTTCCAGCTCGGGATCTCGACTGGGCAGGGCCTGCGCAGCTCCCTCGAGTACGGCTACCGCAACGCCTTCGGCTACGCGTTCGGGATCACGGGGCGTGCGCAGCTCGGCTTGCAGTTCCTCTTCCAGGATCAGGAGCTCGAGGACAACATCAGCGGCCTGCCGCTCCAGGACCGGCTCGAGCGCCGCATCACGATCACGCTCGCGCTGCCGCACATCAGCGGGCTCGACAACGTCCGCTCCACCCTCGATCTGGTGCACCTCCGGGACAACCAGCGCGCGTTCGGCCTCGACGACAACGGCGTGGTGCTCTCGTTCAACTGGCGCCCGGTGCAGCCGTTCTCGCTGACGCTCTCGGGTGAGGTCGAGAACAACAACGTCCAGCTCTTCGGCGACCGCCAGACGATCCGGGAGATCCTCGAGGAGAACCCGGGCAACACCCAGATCACGCAGCTCCTGCGCGTGCCCGAGGGCAACTCGGTCGTCGTCTCGTCGCGGCTCACCGGCGCGCTCGATCAGCGCGACAGCTCGTTCGTCCCGACCGAGGGCTGGTTCACCTCGGGGACCGTCGAGTGGGCGCGCACGCTGAGCACCGAGGCGCAGGAGGACGGCGAGCCGTTCTTCAGCCACTTCCTCAAGCTGAGCGCGACGCTCAACGGCTACTTCCACGTCGACGAGGTGGTGTTCGCGGGCCAGTTCCGGATCGGCGGCGTCGTCCCCCTCGAGCCCGGCTCCGAGACCTACCCGAACCGGCAGTTCTTCCTCGGCGGCGTCGACACGATGCGCGGGTTCAACCAGGACCAGCTCCAGCCGCAGGACATCGCGGAGCTGCAGCTCGCGGACCCCGACGCGCGGACGGGCACGGTCCTGCAGGGCGGCGACTTCTTCTACCTCGTGCGCCTCGAGCTGCGCTTCCCGATCGTGGGCAGCCTCCAGGGCGGCGTCTTCGCGGACCTCGGCAACCACTGGGCGCGCACCGAGAACATCCTCGGGACCGCCTGCCCCGCCGGGGTGAGCGCGGAGGCCTGCTTCCCGATGCGCCCCACCGCCGGCGTCGGGCTCCGAATCGCCACCCCGGTCGGCCCGCTCGCGCTCGACTACGGCTTCAACCTCCTGCGTCGCGAGGAGCTCAACGAGCCATTCGGCGCGTTCCACTTCTCGATCGGCGTGTTCTGACCGGAGCCGGCCTCCCGGCGACGTCGACGTCGGCGCGCCTTCGATCCCGGATCACCGATGCGCTACCCTCGCGGGGTGAGCACTCGGGCCCGTCTCCTCCTCCTCTTCACACCGCTCCTGATCGCGTGTCAGGGCTCCGACCCCCACCCCGACGACGTCGACTTCGTCGAGAGCCCCTACGTCGGCGGCCAGCTCCTCGAGGTCTTCACCGACCCGGCCGGCTGCTTCGCCTGCGGCCCGGCGTCGAACGCTTTCGTCGATCGCCTCCTGTCGTCCGAGGCGGCCAACCAGGACCTGCACGGGCTGCAGTGGCGGGTCGACGTGTTCGAGCTCAGCCAGGGGATCGGCGGCGCGCGCTTCGCGACGTACGGCCTCGACGCCACGCCCTACTTCGTGCGGAACGGGATGCGGACCAGCATCGAGCTCCCCCAGGTCGCGGCCGCGCCCGCGCTCCTCGCCCCCCCACCCGGCACGCCCGAGGAGGCGGCGGCCCCGCCCGCGCTCACCGCCCGCCCCTTCGCCTACCGGTCCGACAATCTGCGCGCGATGGTCGACGTGGCGTGGCGCGCGCGCCGGGTCCAGCCGGGGACCCACTCCCTGTTCGTGGTGGCGGTGCAGGACATCCAGGACCGGGCACTCGAGCGGCAGGAGCGGGTGGCGCGCAGGCTCGCCCGGGTCGAGATCGACGAGTCGATGGACCCCGAGCTCGCGCAGGGCGCCGTCACGCTCCCGCTGCCGATGCCCTGCTCGGAGGAGGCGCCGTGTCGGATCGTGGCCTGGCTCGAGCGGCCCGACCCGAGGTCGAGCGGGCGCGAGCCGCGGCTGGCGATCGACGCGGCCACCACGAGCGCGCCCTGGGCGGACCACTTGCCCTGAGCCTCGCCGGCGTCGCGGGTGGTACGTTGGCCGCTCGAGGAGGGTGGCATGGGCGAGGCTCTCGAAGCGCGATCGACCTGGCTCCGGCGCGTGATCACGGCGGCGCTCCTCGCGACGCTCGCCGCGGGCTGCGGAGAAGACGAGCCCCCAGCGCCGGCCCCCGCTCCGGCGCCCGACCCGGCGGAGGCCGACTCCCCCGAGGCGGGCGAGGCCGCGGCGGCTGCGTACCGCGCCGCGATGGACGCGTTCAACGAGGGCCGCCGCGACGACTACCTCGGCGCGTTCCGCGAGCCGTTCTGCGGCGTCGCCGGCGCCGAGGTCACCCGGGCCGCGCTCGCGGAGGCGAACCCGCTCGTGGGCGCGGGCCTGCGCGTGACCACCCTCCACGTGATCCGCGCGCGGCGCGACGAGGTCGTCCTCGCCGATCACGGCCTCTGGTACCGCGCGCTCGGCGACGACGTCCCCGCGGACGCGCGCCCGTCGGTGCGCGCCTCGGACGAGCCGCTGCTCCAGGGCACCCACGCCAAGCTGATCGTGATGCGCCGCGCGCACGGCGCCTGGCAGATCGCGGCCGAGACCCCGCTCGGCGATCGCAGCTGCGTCGAGGGCGCGCTCGGCCCGGTGGACACCCCGCGTGAGCACGGCGCCTGCGTGACGGAGCACGCGATCGCGCTACGGCGCTGCGACCTCGCCTGCGGCGGCGAGGCGCCGGGCAGCGCGTGCAACACCTGCCCCGACGAGGCCCTCTGCGCCCTCGCGCGCTGCCTCGGGGCGGACCTCGGGGACCGCTGCGGCGGCGGCGGTGACGGCGGTGACGACGACGGCGGTGACGACGACGACGGCGATGACGACAGGGCCAGCGATGAGCCGGCCGGCGACGCTCCCACTGCGGCGCCCGCGGCGGACGACGGCGCCGAGGCGCCGAGCGCGGCGGAGTAGGCGCTCACTTCAGCGGCGACGGGACCTTCGTCTCGATCTCGACGCGCCAGAGCGACGAGGCGAACCAGCCGCGCGAGTCCTCGAACTGGCGGATCACCGAGAAGCCGGTGTCCGCGGCCATCCGGTCGATGTCGGCGCGTAGGTACTTGTAGCTGTACTCGGTGTGGAGCGGCTCCCACGCGTCGAACGAGAACGACTGCTCGAGCGCGTCGATCCGGACGACCTGCGGCTCGAGGCTCACGAGGTAGCTCTCCATCGCGCCGCTGAAGACGCTGTAGGTCCCGTAGTGGCGGAACTTCGTCACGTCGAAGTCCGCGCCGAGCTCCCGATTCATTCGCGTCAGGAGGTTGAGGTTGAACGCCGCGGTGACCCCCTCCGAGTCGTTGTAGGCGCGGAGCAGCACCTCGATGTCCTTCTTCAGATCGAAGCCGATGAGGACGCAATCTCCCTTGCGGAGCGAGCTCCACAGCCGCCGCAAGAAGGCGCGCGCCTGGACGCGGTTGAAGTTGCCGATGTTGGAGCCGAGGAAGAGCACGAGGTTGCTGCGGTCGGCGAACGCGCGCCCGAGGTAGTGCGCGCCCTCGACGTACTCGCACACGAGGCCCGAGACGCGGGTGTCCGGCTGCTCGACGCGGACCGCCTCGACGAGGGTCCGCATCGCGCCCTCCGAGATGTCGATCGGTACGTAGGTGAACTCGGCCTTGGCCGCGCGGAGCGCGTCGAGGAGGATCTTGGTCTTCGCGCCGTCGCCCGCGCCGAGGTCGACGAGGTTGAACGGGCCGCGGCCGAGCATCGGCGAGATGATCTCGTGGGCGCGCTCGGTGAGGATCTCCCGCTCGCACGCGGTCGGGTAGTAGTCCTCGAGGCTCATGATCCGCTGGAAGTAGCGAGACCCGGCGTCGTCGTAGAAGTACTTCGACGAGAGCCGCTTCGGCCGCTCCGAGAGGCCCACGAGCGCGTCGTAGGCGAAGTCTCGGACAGGATCGTGCAAGTCGCTGACGATCTCCGGCCCGAGCACCGTGTAGCCCTTGGTCATGTCGGGGCTTGCCATAGGGCGCGAGCGAGCCGGGTACAAGCGCCGTCGCGCCGTGAACCGGCGGAGCGCGTCCGACTTCCGCTACTCTGTCGGGGTGCTTCGCCTGCGCGCGCTCGCCCCGCTGCTCGGCCTCGCCTCGCTCGCCTGCGACCCGGGTGAGGCCCCCTGCTCCACCGACCGCGACTGCGCCGCGGGCGAGGTGTGCTTCCGCGAGCGCTGCGTGCGCGCGGGCGTCGACGCGGGCCGGCCCGACGAGGACGCGGGGTCGCGGCCCGACGCCGGCGACGACGCGGGCGAGCCGCCGCCCCCGACGCGCCCGGTCCCGCGCTGGCCGTTCAACGGCGCGAGCACCGGCAGCGTGCACGGCAGCGCGATGGTCGCCGAGCCCGCGCTGCGCCCGATGTTCGACTGGGACGACTCCCCCGGCGCCACCCGCTACGAGATCCAGATCACCCACGAGTGCGCGAGCCCCGGCTTCGACAGCTGCCCGTTCGACGCGCCGGTGGTCGACGAGTCGGTCGCGGAGAGCGAGCTGCGCGCTCCGCCGCTCGAGGTCGACTTCGGCCGACCGGTCGGCCGCCGCTACTACTGGCGGGTCCGGGCGTGCGCCACGGCGTGCTCCGGCTGGAGCCGCGTCCGCTACCTCGACGTCGGCCGCCAACCCAACGACTTCGACGGCGACGGCTACGCCGAGATCCTCTCGGGCGCCTACCTCGACGACGCGGGCCTGGTCATGGACACGGGCCGCGCCTACTGGTGGCGAGGCTCCGCGAGCGGCCCATCGACGCTCCAGCAGATCGCGCCCGTCCGGCGCCAGGCGGACGCGCGCATGGGCCTCGCCACCGCCGCGCTGGGCGACGTGAACGGCGACGGCTTCGCGGACGCCGCGATCGGCGCCTACCAGGCGAACGTGGGGGGCGCGAACAACGCGGGTGAGGTCTACGTCTTCTACGGCTCGGTGGACGGCCTCGGGGCCGCGCCCGACCTGACCCTCGCGCCGCCGCTGGTCGAGCCGGGGACCCAGATCGGCCGCGCGGTCGCCCCGGCCGGCGACGTCAACGCCGACGGCTTCGCGGATCTGCTGGTGAGCGCCCACGCGCAGGACGGAGGCGGCACCAACCTCGGTCGCGCCTACGTCTACCTCGGCGGCCCAGGCGGGCTCGCCGCCACGCCGGCGATCGAGCTCGCGGCGCCCGACGCGCAGGACAACCAGCAGTTCGGCTTCCCGCTCACCGGGGTCGGCGACGTCGACGGCGACGGCTACGCGGACGTGCTCGTCGGCGAGCGGCTCTGGGACGACGCGATGGGCATGGACCGCGGGCGCGCGCACCTCTTCGCGGGGACCGCGGACGGCGTCTCGACGCGCGCCGCGGTGACCTTCGTCGACCCGGTGCCGACCGACGGGGGGCTGTTCTCGTGGGGCCTCGGGCCGGCGGGCGACGTGAACGGCGACCGCTTCGCCGACCTGTGGATCGGCGGGCGCCTGTCGCAGAGCTCGGGCTCCGCCTCGCTCTTCGTGGGCGGCGCGAGCGGCCCGACGACGACCCCGGCGGTGACGCTGCTCGGCCCGGGCATGCAGGCCACCTCGGAGTTCGGCTTCTCCGTGGGCGCCTGCGACCTCAACGCGGACGGCCGCCCCGACGCCGTGGTCGGCGCGCGGCTCTTCGATCGCGCCGAGACGAACGAGGGCCGCGCCTACGTCTACTACGCGGCCGACGGCACATTCCCGGCCGACCCGAGCACCGTCCTCGACGGCGCCCCCCGCGAGGCCGGGGCGCAGTATGGCTACGCGGTGAGCGGCGCCCGCGACGTGGACGGCGACGGGGTGGAGGACCTGGTGATCGGCGCGCTCAACCAGGACCTCGGCGGCACGAACAACGGCGCGGTCTACTTCTACCGCGGGACCGCCGGGGGCCTCGACGTCGCCCCGACGCGCCTCAGCACGACCCGCGTGAACGGCCGCCTCGGCTCCTCGCTCGCGATCGTCCTGCCGTACTGACGGGATCGGCGGCCCGTCGATTGACAGGGGCCGGCGGGACCGTAAGCTCCGCGCCATGTCGACTCCCGAGTTCCTTCTCGACAAGCGCGTCGTCGAGCGCCACATCGCCAGGGGCCTGCTCACCCGCGACGACGTCACCAAGGCGGTCAAGAGCCTCCCCGACGTCGAGGCCAACTCCGAGGCCTGCGCCCCCGAGACCGGCGACGACGCCGACTCCGAGGACTGAGCCCGCCCGTGGCCGACGAGTACCCGCCGATCGACTTCAACACGTTCGTGCTCTCGATGAGCACCGCGTGCATGGCGCACCTCGGCGAGGTCGAGGGCGCCGGGGCCGATCCGGTCAACCTCCCGATGGCCAAGCAGACGATCGAGATCCTCGAGATGCTCGAGGAGAAGACCGCGGGCAACCTGAGCGGCGAGGAGGAGCGGATCCTCGGCCAGGTCCTCGGCGAGCTCCGCGACGCCTACGACGCCAAGGCGAGCTGACCGCGTCGCCGGCGGCGGGATCCGCTATCCTCCGGCGCGATGAGCAAGCTGACCCTCAGGCTCGAGGCCTACGAGAAGGACGCCCGGCAGCTGATCGCGGCCGCGCAGGCCCTCGCCGACGAGCGCGGGAACACCGAGGTGGAGCCGCTTCACCTGCTGTACCGCCTCGTCGAAGGCACCGAGACGGTCAAGGAGGCGATCCAGCGCGCGGGGGTGGACCCGACCGACCTCCTCGTCGAGGCCGAGGCCGAGGTGCGCAAGCTGCCGCGCACGGGCGGCTCGGTCTCGTACCTGTCGCCGCGCATGCTCGACCTGCTCGGCCGCTCCGAGGGCGAGGCGGCGCGCGACCGTGGCGCCAAGGTCTCCGTCTCGCATCTGCTGGTCGCGGCGGCCCAGGAGACGAGCGGCCCCGTCCACCGGGTGCTCCGCGCGGTCGGGCTGAGCGCGCCGATCCTCCGCGCCGCGGCCTCGACCGGCGCCTCCTACTCCAGCGGCGCCAGCGGCAGCTCGGCCTCGAGCAACGAGCCGCAGGGCAACCCCCTCGAGCTCTATGGCCGCGACCTCACCCGCCTCGCCACCCAGGGCAAGTTCGACCCCGTGGTCGGCCGCGACGCGGAGCTGCGCCGCATCCTCCAGGTGCTCGCGCGCCGTCGCGAGAACAACCCGCTCCTCGTCGGCGAGGCCGGCGTCGGGCGCACCTCGATCGTGCGCGCCCTCGCGATGCGGATGGCCAAGGGCGACGTGCCGAAGATGCTGCTCGAGCGGCGCCTCGTCGCGCTCGAGCTCGGCGCGCTCGTCGCGGGCGCGAAGCTCCGCGGCCAGCTCGAGGAGCGCATGCGCCACCTCCTCGACGCGGTCCGGGACACGGGGGGCGAGGTGATCCTCGTGGTCCCCGACCTCTCGAGTCTGGTCGGCGACGGCGGCCCGAGCGGCGCGGCCGACCTCTTCAGCGTCGCCCTGTCACGCGGCGAGGTGCGCGCGATCGGGATCACGACCCCCGACGGGATGCGGATCGCCTTCGACGAGAACCCCGCGTTCTCGCGGCGCTTCGTTCCCATCCCGGTGGAGCCGCCGACCCTCGACGAGGCGGTCGCGGTGCTGCGCGGCGTCGTGTCGCGCTACGAGATGGACCACGGCGTCCAGATCACCGACCCGGCGCTCGTTGCGGCCGCGCGCTTCGCCCGCCGCTACGTCCCGACCGTGCAGCTCCCCAAGAGCGCGATCGACCTGATCGACGAGGCGGCGGCGCGCGTGCGGGTCGAGATGGAGAGCGTCCCGGCCGAGCTCGACGCGATGGAGCGCCGGCTCGAGCGCCTGCGGGTCGAGGCAGCGAGCCTCGAGGACGACACCGACGCCGACTCGGTGGAGGCGCGGGCCAAGATCGAGGCGGAGATCCAGGAGCTCGCGCCGCGGTGCGAGGACGCGCGCGGCCGCTGGAACGCCGCGCTCGCGCGGATGGGCGAGGTGCGGCACCTCAAGGAGGAGCTCGCCGCGGCCCAGCGCGAGTACGACCAGGCGCGCGCGGCCGAGGATCACGGCAAGGCGGGCGAGCTGCGCTTCGGCACGCTGCCGCTGCTCGAGAAGAAGCTCGAGGACGCGATCGCGCGAGCCGGCGAGTCGACGCCGGCGGACGAGGCGATGGTCCGCGACCGGGTGGTCGAGGCGGACGTCGCCGACGTGGTCGCGGCGACCACGGGGGTGCCCGTCCAGCGCATGCTCGAGGGCGAGGCGGACAAGCTCCTCAAGATGGAGGAGCGCCTCCAGCAGCGCGTGATCGGCCAGGAGGCGGCGGTCGTCGCGGTGAGCAAGGCGGTGCGGCGCGGTCGCGTAGGCCTGCGCGACGCGCGCAAGCCGATCGGCAGCTTCCTGTTCCTCGGGCCGAGCGGCGTGGGCAAGACCGAGCTCGCCAAGGCGCTCGCGGAGTTCTTGTTCGACGACGAGCACTCCCTGACCCGTCTCGACATGAGCGAGTTCATGGAGAAGCACATGGTCGCCCGCCTCCTCGGCTCGCCCCCCGGCTACGTCGACAGCGACGCGGGCGGCTACCTCACCGAGGCGGTCCGCTCCAAGCCCTACAGCGTCGTGCTCTTCGACGAGATGGAGAAGGCGCATCCCGACGTCTTCAACATCCTGCTGCAGGTCCTCGACGACGGCCGCCTCACCGACAGCCGCGGTCGCCTCGCGCACTTCTCCGACACCGTCGTCATCATGACGAGCAACGTGGGCGGCCACGCGATCCTCGAGCACGAGGGCACCAACGAGGAGCTGCGGGAGAAGCTCAACCTGCACCTCCGCAAGGCGTTCCGGCCAGAGTTCCTCGGCCGCATCGACGACACGATCATCTTCGACCCGCTCACCCCGCAGGACCTCCGCGGGATCGTCGACATCCAGCTCCGCGGCCTCTCGCGGATGCTCGCCGACAAGCGTCTTGACATCGAGCTGACCGACGCGGCCAAGGATCGCCTGGTGGAGCTCGGCTACGAGCCGGCGTTCGGGGCGCGTCCGCTCAAGCGGGTGATCCTCAAGAACCTCCAGGATCCCCTCGCCGAGGCGGTGCTCCGCGGCGGCTACGGCGCGGGCGACGTCATCGTCGTCGACGTGAAGGAGGGGACCTTCACCTTCGAGCGCAAGAACACCTGAGCCCAGGGCACCCGATACAACCTCGGTGCTGTGCAAGGTCCGAACACCCTCTTGCTTTCCTGGTTTAGGTCCGCATAGTGAGAGGGTGACTCGACGGAGCGACGCCCCTCCCCCTCCCCGCAAGAAGCCCCTCAAGGAAGTCGCGGAGGAGATCTGGCAGGGTGTCCTGGACGCAGTGGAGGACCTCGTGAGCCCCCCGCCTCCGCTCGTCCCCGTGCCGATCCGCAAGCAGCGCCGCCGCTGATCAAGGCCTGACTCGCACGGCCCGCCCGCCGCCCCGACGTGAGGCGGACGCTGTGGGCTTTCTTGGGCGTCGGCGCGGCTGACGGTACGATCGGGTCGTGGCGAACCCTCCCTCGGTGATCCCTCCGCGCGGCCGCGCGCTCGAGGCGGCGGAGCGCGAGGCGCTGCTCGCCGACATCTCGGACATCGTCGCGAGCAGCCACCTCTTCAAGTCGCTCGACGAGTCCGGCCGCGCCGATCTCATCACCGCCGGCTACGTCGTCACCTACGCGCCCGACGAGCGCATCATGGTGCAGGGCGAGGTCGGCTCCTCGATGTGCCTGGTCCTGCGCGGCCGGGTCTCGGTCGAGACGACGCGGGGCGAGACCGGCTCGATCCACCTCGCCGAGCTCAGCCGCGGCGCCTGCGTCGGCGAGGTCTCCGTGCTCACCGGCAGCCCCCGCACCGCGACCGTGAAGGCGCTCGACGACGTGCAGGTGGTGGTGTTCGAGAAGCACCGCATCCAGCGCGTGATCGACGCGCACCCGAAGGTCCGCGAGCTCCTCGACAAGCTGATCGAGGGGCGCGCGCGCGACACCGTGTCCAAGCTGATCGGCTGAGCCGCCAACCCGGGGAGCCCGCGTGCACGTTCACTTGATCGGGGTCTGCGGCACGGGGATGGGCGCGCTCGCGGGCCTGCTGCGCGCGGCCGGCCACCG
Source organism: Polyangia bacterium (assembly GCA_030426845.1). Taxonomy (GTDB): domain Bacteria; phylum Myxococcota_A; class Polyangia; order Polyangiales; family Sandaracinaceae; genus JAUHXR01. Next base: position 15,511 of record JAUHXR010000123.1, read on the forward strand.
CGTAACGGGGAGCGACCGCGCGTTCTACCCGCCGATGGGCCCCGCGCTCGCGCGCTGGGGCGTCGAGACGATCGAGGGCTACGACCCGGGCAACCTCGAGCCGCCGCCGGATCTCGTGGTGGTGGGCAACGTGTGTCGTCCCGATCACCCGGAGGCCCGCGCCGCGATCGACCGCGGCATCCCCTACGCGTCGTTCCCCGGCGCGCTGGCCGCTCAGTTCCTCGAGGCGCGGCGACCGCTGGTGGTCGCGGGCACCCACGGCAAGACGACGACGAGCACGCTGCTCGCCTATCTGCTCGACCGCGTCGGCCTCGACCCCGGCATGCTCCTCGGCGGAGTCCCCGTCGACTTCGACACGAGCTTCGCGCTCGGGCACGAGGGCGGGCCGTTCGTGGTCGAGGGGGACGAGTACGACAGCGCGTTCTTCGAGAAGACGCCCAAGCTCTGGCAGTACCGGGCCGAGGCCGCGATCCTCACCTCGCTCGAGCACGACCACATCGACATCTACCCCGACGCTTCGAGCTACCGCGCGGCGTTCGAGACCTTCGTCGAGGGCCTGCCCGAGGACGGCGTGCTCGTCGCCTGGGCGGGACGCGCGGAGGTCCGCGAGGTCGCCGCCCGCGCGCGCTGCCGGGTCGTCTTCTACGCGCTCTCGACCGACGACGTCGGCGACGTGAGCCCCACCTGGGTCGCGGCACCGATCGCGCCACACGGCGAGCTCACCCCGTTCGAGCTCTTCGTCGGCGGCTCGGCGACCCGCACCGTGATGAGCCCGCTGAGCGGTCACCACAACGTGCTCAACGCGACGGCCGCCATCGCGCTCGCGGCCGAGGCCTGCGGCGCGCCCCTCGATCGCCTGCTCGAGGCGCTGCGGAGCTTCGGCGGCGTGCGGCGGCGTCAGGAGCTGCGCGGCGTGGCCGACGGCGTCCGGGTGTACGACGACTTCGCCCACCACCCGACCGCGGTGCGCGTGACCCTGGACGGTCTGCGCGCGCGCCACCCCGAAGGCCGGCTCATCGCGGTGTTCGAGCCGCGCAGCGCGACCGCGTCGCGGAACCTCCACCAGGCGGAGTACCCGCCCGCGTTCGGCGCGGCCGACCTCACCGTCCTCGCGCCGGTCGGGCGCCCGGAGATCGCGAGCGACGAGCGCCTGGACGTCGTCGCCGTCGCGGCCGCGATCGAGGCCGCGGGCGGGCGGGCCCTCGCCCCCGAGAGCCACGACGCGATGCTCGCGCAGCTCGCCGACGAGGCGCGGCCCGGCGACACGGTGGTGATGATGTCGAACGGCGCCTTCGGGGACGCCCACGCCCGCCTCCTCGCGCGCCTCGCTACCCGCTGACCGGAGCCGCAGCCACGGAGCGGCGGCGGGGCCCATGACGCGCTCGCCGAGCCGCGCTGCGCGGGCGATTCGTGGCTCGAGGCCGGAGAATCTCGGTGCCCCGAGAGCGTTCAGGAGATTTTGAACAAACGAATGACGCACCCGTTGACGCGAATGACGCGCTGCGTTAGATCCGGGTCATGGCGAATGAGCTGATCCTCCGGCTGAGCACCTCACGCGCCCAGCTCCTGCGCGTGACCGAGCGCGTACGCGACGAGGCGATCGAGCGCGAGCTCCAGCTCCTCGCGCGCTTCGACGGCCTGTTGACCCAGCTCCATGCCCGGGTCCGGGCCGAGCGCCGCCGCCTCCAGGGCCTCGCCCGCCAGGCGCGCGGGCTCCCCCTCGAGGGCTACGACGACCTGACCGCCAAGGAGGTGGTCGCGGCGCTGGAGGGCCTGAGCGAGGCCGAGCGCGCGGCGGTCGAGGCGCACGAGCGCGCCACCAAGAACCGCAAGACGGTCCTGCGCGCCCTCGCCCGCGCGGCCTGAACGAGTCTGGGTCGCGCCCCCCCGCGCGGCCCGGTCCCCCAAAATCCCAATCCATCCCAAGAGAGGCCGTGGGTCGAGCGATCGACCCGCGGCCTCTCTCTATTCCGTCGCTGCGGCCCAGGACGCGGACGCGGCGAGCCGCACACGGGAACGACCACGAATCCGTTCACGCGCCCGGGACGAGGATGTGCACGGGACGAGGATGTCCACGGGACGAGGATGTGCACGGGACGAGGATGTGCACGGGACGAGGACGCGCCCGGAACGAGGACGTGCACGGGACGAGGACGTGCACAGGGAGGAGGAGGCACGCAGGGAAGAGGACGCGCACGAGGACGAGGACGTGCACGGGGACTTGCACAGGACTCGGCTCTGCGAGGCCGGGACCGGCCCGTCTCGGGGGCTCAGTCCGGCTGCCGCTCGAGGAGGGTCGCCTGGAAGTCGTTGCGGAGCGCGGTGAGGAGCTCGTCGAGGTCGCCGTCGACGACCTGATCGAGCTTGTGCAGCGTCAGCCCGAGCCGATGGTCGGTCACCCGGTTCTGCGGGTAGTTGTAGGTGCGGATCTTCTCGCTCCGCTCGCCCGACCCCACCATGCCGCGACGCTCGGCCGCCTCCGAGGCGGCCGCCGCCGCGACCTCGCGCTCGAGGAGCTTGGCCCGCAGGATCTGCATCGCCCGCGCACGGTTCTTGTGCTGCGATCGCTCGTCCTGGCAGCGCACCATGATGCCGCTCGGGACGTGTTTGATGATCACCGCGCTGTTCGTGGTGTTCACATGCTGGCCGCCCGGGCCGCCCGCGCCGGTGGCCTGGAACTCGAGGTCACCGTCGTCGATGTGGACGTCGACCTCGTCGGCCTCGGGGAGCACCGCGACGGTCGCGGTCGAGGTGTGGATACGCCCCTGGCTCTCCGTCGCCGGCACGCGCTGGACGCGGTGGACGCCGCCCTCGAAGCGGAGCTGCGAGTAGACGCGGTCGCCGGAGACCATCGCGACGATCTCCTTGAACCCGCCCGCCGCCGCGTCGCTCGTGCTGAGGACCTCGACCTTCCAGCCAATCTTGTCGGCGTAACGGGTGTACATCCGGAACAGATCGGCCGCGAAGAGCGCCGCCTCCTCGCCGCCGGTCCCGGCGCGGATCTCGAGCACGGTGTCGCGCGCGTCGTTCGGGTCCGACGGGAGCAGGAGCACCTGGAGCTCCGCCTCGAGGCCGGAGAGCTGGTCCTCGAGCTCGGGGATCTCCGCCTCGACGAGCTCGCGCAGCTCCGGGTCGGAGAGCGCCTCACGGTCGTCGGCGAGCTGCGCCTCGACCTCGCGGTAGCGGTCGTAGACCTGCACGACGCGCTGCAGCTCGCTCCGCTCCCGGTTGAGCCGGGTGAGGCGCGCGGTGTCCGACAGCACGTTCGGCTGGCAGAGCATCTCCTCGACCTCGCCGAAGCGGGCCTTGAGGGTGTCGAGCTTTGCGATGGGCAGCATGACGCAGGGGGCGCTCAGGCGGCGCCGCGGAGCGAGGGGAGCTGGTCGAGGAAGTCCTCGTAGCTGTCGAAGAAGATCGGCTCGTCGTCGGCCGGCGTGTCCGCAGCCGCGCCCTCGCGCCACACCGCGGTCTTCATCGCGGCGATCGCGATCTCGACCTGGTCGTCGTCCGGCTCGCGGGTCGTGATCTTCTGGAAGAGGAAGCCCGGCCAGAGGAAGACGCGCAGCGGGCCCGAGGTGAAGTAGCGCGCGCTGATCCGCTGCAGCTCGTAGGAGATGGCCGCGATCGGCGGCAGGAGCGCGACGTAGATCAGGACGTTCACCGCGTTCGCGACCCACTTGTCGAGGCCGACCGGGATGAGCAGCGGGCTGACGATCATGCCGAGGATGACCGAGACGAAGATCACCACGATGAGGAAGGTGGTACCGCAGCGCGGGTGCAGGGTGGATTGCTTCTGCACGTTCTCGACCGTGAGGTCGAGGCCCGCCTCGTAGGCGTAGATCGTCTTGTGCTCGGCGCCGTGGTACTGGAACACGCGGCGCACGTCCTTGAGCTGGCTGATGCCGAGCAGATACGCGGTGAAGATGAGGAGCTTCACCGCGCCGCGGACCGCGTGGAAGCGCCAGTCGTGGACGTCGAGGTCGACCCCGATCAGGCCGCCGATCCACGTCGTGACGAACGTGGGCAGGGCGATGAAGAGGCCGATCGCGAGCAGCATGCTCAGCGTGGTGGCCATCTTGCTGCCGCCGCCGCCGCCGCCGCCGCCGGAGGGCGCCGCGACGAACATGCCGATCGCCCCGAGGAGAAGGGTCGACACGGAGGCGCCCGCCGAGGGCGCGTCGTCGTCGTCCTCCTCGAGCTGCTGCTCGGCGCTGAAGTTGAGCGCGCGGTAGCCGAGCGAGAGGCTCTCGAAGAGCGTCGCCACGCCGCGGACGCCCGGCCACTTCAGCACGCCGGAGCTCGCGAGGCGGGAGGTCACCGGCCCCTCGAGGATCGCGATGCTGCGGTCGGGTCGGCGGACCGCCACGGACATGCACCCGGGGGCGCGCATCATCACGCCCTCGAGCACCGCCTGGCCTCCGATGTACGGCTTCTTGGCTTCGCTCACGGGGCTGAATGTAGTGCGCGGGGCGCCGGAGCGCAGGCCCTCTCGAGACGGCGAGCGATCCGGCGCGATCCGCGGTCGACCGCGCTCAGGCGTCGGCCTTCTCGGCCTTCTTGGCCTGGAGCTCCTTCGCCTTGGCGAAGCGGCTCTTGAACCGCTCGACGCGGCCCGCGGTGTCGACCATGCGCTGGCGACCCGTGTAGAACGGGTGGCACTCGCTGCAGATGTCGACCGTGTAGGAGCCGGCGGTCGAGCGCGTGTGGAACGAGGCGCCGCACGCGCAGCTGATGGTGGCCTCGGTGTACTCGGGGTGAATCTCGGGCTTCATGACTCTGCTCTTCCTCACCCCTCCGTGGATAAGAGGGGTCGGGAGATGTAGTGGATCGGTCCCCCGCCCGCAAGGGGGGCGGCGGCGCCGGTCGCGGGGGGACGCGATCGGCGGTTTCTTGGACCTGGCGGGCGAGCCGGGTAAGGAGGGAGAGCCCATGGCGCTGAAGAGAATTCACTTGGTTGTGCGCGGGCGCGTCCAGGGCGTCTACTTCCGGGCGTCCGCCCAGCGGGAGGCCCGTCAGCTCGGCCTGACCGGCTGGGTGAAGAACCGCCCGGACGGCGCCGTGGAGCTCGTGGCCGAGGGCGAGGAGGATCAGGTCAAGGACTTCCTCGCCTGGGCCCAGCACGGCCCGTCCACCGCGCGCGTCGACAAGGTCGAGACCCGATGGCGAAGCTACACCGGCGAGTTCGCGAAGTTCCGTATCCACACCTGATCGCGGCCGGCTGGCTCGTGGTCGTCACCGCGATCGCGCCGGCGGCGCGCGCCGATGATCCGCCGGTGGCCGCGCCGGACGACCCGAGGGTGACGCGCCTCGCCGAGCTCGTCGAGCAGCTGGGCGGCGCCGACGCGGCCCAGCGCGACGCCGCCTACGAGGCGTTGACCACCCTGGACGAGGACATGCTCCCGGCGATCCGTCGCCGGCAGGAGCGCATGCACCTCGGCCGGCCCGAGCGCCGCTGGGCGAACGACATCCTCAACCGCTTTCGCCGGCTCGGTCGCGCCGAGCAGGACGGCGAGCCGCCCGACATGGCCGAGGGGGCCCGGCAGGAGCTCGCGCGCTCGCACCGCGGCCGTGAGCGGGGCTGGGTGCTCCAGATGGCCGAGATCGCGGTCCTGTGGAAGGCACTCGACCGCATCGGCACGCTGGAGGCCCACCGCGTCGCCTTCCCGTTCATCGCGTCGGACCACGGGCTCTGGATGCCGGAGGCGCGTAACTGGCTCCGGGTGCGCCGCGACGGGCTGCTCGCGGCCGCGATCGACGCACGCCACGCCGACGCGCCGCACACCCGCCGCTGGGGCACCTGGGCGATGAACGAGCTCGGCGCCGACGACCCCGGCCGCACCATCCAGCGCCTGGAGGCGGATCGCCTGCCCGACGTTCTGCGCGCCTACGCGGGGCTCCGCATGCAGAGCGCGATGCGGGTGATCGTCTCGTACGTCGATCATCCGCGGCGCGACGTACGCCACGCGGCCCGCGAGGCGATGGCGGAGTACGGCGGCAACGCGATCTGGATCCTCCGCACCGCGCACCGCAACGAGGTGGGCGAGCTGCCGCCGGCCGAGCACGACTGGCGCCAGGTCACCGCCGCGCTCTACGCCCACGTCGACGCGGAGCGCCTCGCCCCGGTGCGCGAGGCGCTGGAAGAGGGGATCGCCGCGCGCGACGCGGGCGACCTCGACCTCATGCGCGAGCGCTTCGACGCGGTGCTGGCCCGGGTGGCCGAGATCGAGGATCCGGCGCCGGTCGCCGACGGCTACGCCGCCTATGGCGCGCGCGCGCTCGCGGCCGGCGACTACGACGCGGCCGAGACGGCGTATCGGCGCGCGGCACGGCTCGCCCCCGCCTCACCCGAGGCGGCGACCTGGCGACGCGAGGTGCGCTTCGCCCGCGCCGAGCGTGCGCGGGCCGACGGCGTCTTCGACGAGGCGACCTACGCCGAGCTGGCCGCGGCCGACCCGGAGCACCCGGCGGTCGAGCGGCTGCGCGAGGAGGCCCCGCTCGCGGCCGTCGCCCCGGCCCGGCCCACCGGGCGCACCACCTGGGCGATCGTGGCCGCGGTCGCGCTCGCCCTCCTGGGGCTCGGGCTGCTCTGGACGCGCGAGCCCGCCGCGCCGGCCGTGGCCGACGAGACCCTCGACGAGACGCTCGACGGAAGCCTTGAGCCCAGCCTTGAACCCAGCCTTGAACCCAGCCTTGAACCCAGCCTCGACGGAAGCCTCGCGCACGACTTCAACGGCCGCTTCGACGTCTTCGAGTCGACCGCGGACGGGCTGCTGCCCGCGGCGGACATCACCCTCGCCGACTCGACCCTTCCGGGCTGAACGCACCCGTTCGAAGGGACTCGTCCCGGCACCGCTCCCCTGTCGGAGTCGTCCCCGCCTGTCGTCTGGCGCTCGCCCGACCGTCGAGCTGCGCATGGCCTCGCACCCGTGGCCGACGCGATAGGGGGAGCGCGGGGAGTCTCGGACGCATGGGCGGCGATCCCGAGGCGACGCGCGGGCACCGGGCGGAGCTACCCGATCAGGAGCGCGAGGACGGCGAAGATGCCCGCGCTGAGGATCATGGCCGCGGGCAGGGTCAGGACCCACGCGAGCGCGATGTTGCGCACCGTGCTCGACTGCAGGCCCGATCCCTCGACCACCATGGTGCCGGCGACGCCGGACGAGAGGACGTGGGTCGTGCTCACGGGGAGGCCGAAGAGCGACGACAGGCCGATCGTGATCATCGCCACCAGCTCCGCCGACGCGCCCTGCCCGTAGGTCAGGTGCGTCTTGCCGATCTTCTCGCCGACCGTGACCACGATGCGCTTCCAGCCGATCATCGTCCCGACGCCGAGCGCGAGCGCGACCGCGAGGACGACCCACCACGGCGCGTAGTCGGTCAGAGGCGCGATGGTGGCGCGGTCCGCCTGGAGCCGCGCGATCGTCGCCGCGTCGACCGTCGTCGAGCTTGCGGCGAGGTGCTTGAGGGCGTCGTCGATGCGGAGCAGCGCCTCGCGGACCGCCCAGCGCTCGTCGGTCGGGATGTCACGCACCGACGCTCGCCCCGAGAGGGCCTGGTCGAGGATCGCTAGCTCCGCGTCGATCACGCAGGCGGGCTCGGTCGCGCCCTGCCCACACTCGCCCACGTGCGCTTCGAGGTGCCCGCGCATCGCGACCGCGGCCGCGTGCGCCTCCGCGATCTGCGCGTCGGGCGCCGAAAGGTTCAGCGCGAAGCCGGCCGGGACGAGGCCGATCAGGATGAGCATGATCAGGCCCACGCCCTTCTGCCCGTCGTTCATCCCGTGGGTGAAGCTGACGCCGCCGCACGTGAGCACGAGCAGCCCCCGGATCCACCCAGGCGGCGGCGTCTCGCCCTCCGGCTCCTTGAAGACACGCTCGTCGGCGACGACCCGGCGCAGGATCCAGAGCAGCCCGGCGGCCATCGCGAAGCCGAGGATCGGCGAGAGCAGCAGCGCCGCGCCGACGTGGAGGGCCTTGTCCCAGTCGACCCCCTCACCGAACCGCCCGTTCATCGCGGAGTTGGCGAGGCCGACGCCCATGATCGCGCCGATCAGCGTGTGCGAGCTCGACGCGGGGAGCCCCTTCCACCACGTGCCGAGGTTCCAGATCATCGCGGCGAGCAGCAGCGCGATCACCATCGCGAGCCCGCGCCCGACGCCGCTCGAGACGAGCAGATCGACCGGCAAGAGGTGGATGATCGCGAGCGCGACCCCGATCCCGCCGAAGTAGACCCCGAGGAAGTTGCAGAGCCCGGACAGGCCCACCGCGTAAGGTGCCCTGAGGGTCTTGGTGTAGATGACGGTCGCGACCGCGTTCGCGGTGTCGTGGAAGCCGTTGACGAACTCGAACCCGAGCGCGACGACGAGGCAGACCGCGAGCAGAGCGAGGGTGCCCGGGCTGAGCGAGCCGTCGAACACTGCGTCCATCGACGCATGGTAGACGCCTCGGGGCGGCCCGCGCGACGGGCGTGCGACGATCCGGCGACGGACCGCGGGGAGGCTTGGAGGCAACCGCTCGCCGCGTCGGCGCGATGAGCCTCCCATGAAGTCGCGAGACCGGTTCGCGAGCTACCGGACCGGGCCGGTCGGGTGGGTCGCCGTCCGCCCACGCCCCCTCGATCGGCCCCGCGTCCGGCGGGCGCTCGCGGCGACCTGCATCGGCCTCGGTCTGGTGCTCGGCTTCCTCGCGGGCTGGATCGCCGCGGCCCCTCGGGAGGCGCCGCCCCGCCTCGTACCAGAGCCCGCACCCCCCGTCCGCGTCGAGCCGGTGCCCACAGGGAGTCGTGCTCCGCCAGGATGACGACGCTCAGGCGGCGGGCCCCGACCCCCGCCCCACGGCGGCAATGCGCAAGCGCCGAGCCGCCCAGTCGAGCACGCCCCAGCGCAGTACGGGGTCGGGCCGCAACGCGCCAAAGGCGCGAGCCCGGCCGACCGCACCAGGCCTAGGCGGTCCGCCCACGGCGGCAAGGCGCGAAGCGCCGAGCCGCCGGAGTCGGGAGGGGGACCCCGCGCGCGAAGCGCGTGGGGGGAGGGTTCGCATCAAACCCTCCCACCAACACAGTCAGTCCAGGATCTCGATCAGCGCCATGGGGGCGTTGTCGCCCTTGCGCGCGAGCATCTT
>JAUHXR010000492.1 GCA_030426845.1 Polyangia bacterium
CCTCCACGGCTTCGGCACGATGGCGCGCGCGATCGAGGCGCTGAACCGCGGCCTCTTCGCGGGCGACGTCGACGCGCTGCGCGAGGTGGAGGTCCGCTTCACGCGGCCGCTCGTGCTCCCCGCGACCGTCGGCGTCTACGTCGAGGGCCAGGCGTTCTTCGTCGGCGCGGCCCCCGGCGGGCCCGCCTACCTCACCGGCACCTTCCAACCGACCGACCCTCCGGTCGACCCACCGACCGAGCCAGGACCGAACGATCGATGAGCGACTTCCTCCTCGAGCTGGGCAAGAACCCCAACGCCCGCAAGATGATCCGCGGCCTCGGGCTGCCCGTCCCGATGCCTCAGGCGCTCGCCCGCGCGAAGGGGCCGTGGGAGCCGCGGCCGCTCGCCGACCAGACCGTCGTGGTCGGCGTCGGCCCGCGCCCGGAGCTCGTCCCGACGCTGGCCGCGACCCTCGCGCAGGCCGGCGCCGAGCCCCGGCTCTTCGGTGAGGGACACGACCTCGCGCCGTGGCGCGCGCCCGGCGAGGCCTACGGCCGGCCCGCGGTGGCGCTCGGCGATCCCGACGCTCGCTTCCTCGCGCAAGGCGTCGTGTTCGACGCGACCGGCGTCCGCGCGGTCGAGGAGCTCGCGAGCCTCTACGCGTGCCTGCACCCGCTCGTCGGCCGGCTCGCGCGCTCCGGGCGTGTGGTCGTCCTCGGCCGACCCCACCGCGACCTCGAGCCCGCCGCCGCGGCCGCGCAGCGCGGCCTCGAGGGCTTCGCGCGCAGCCTCGCCAAGGAGATCGGCCGCCGCGGCGCGACCGCCCACGTCGTCACCGTGGACCCGGGCGCGGAGGCGCGGCTCCCCGCGCTGCTGACGTTCCTCCTGTCGGAGCGCTCCGCGTTCCTCTCCGGGCAGCCCTACCGTGTGACGCGCGACGCCACCGGCGAGGTGGAGGCCCCCGCGACGCGCCCGCTCGAACGCAAGGTCGCGCTCGTGACCGGCGCGGCCCGCGGGATCGGCGCCGCCACCGCGCGCCTCCTCGCGGCCGAGGGCGCCCACGTCGTCTGCCTCGACCGCCCGGCGGACGACGGCCCCGTGAGCCAGGTCGCGCGGGAGATCCGCGGCACGGTGCTCCTGCAGGACGTGAGCGAGCCCGACGCGCCCGAGAACATCGCCCGCGCCCTCGCGGAGCTGGGCGGCGCGCATGCGCTCGTCCACAACGCCGGGGTCACGCGCGACAAGACCCTCGCCAAGATGTCGCGCGACCGCTGGGACATGACCCTCGACATCAACCTCGCGGCCGTCATCCGCATCAACGACCGGATCCTCGCCGACGGCGCGCTGAACGACCGCGGCCGGGTGATCTGCCTGTCGAGCGTCGCGGGCATCGCCGGCAACATGGGCCAGACCAACTACGCCGCCTCGAAGGCCGGCGTCATCGGCTACGTCGAGGCGCTCGCGCCAAGGCTCGCCGACCGTGGCGTCACCGTGAACGCGATCGCGCCCGGCTTCATCGAGACGCGCCTCACCGACGCCATCCCGACGGTCATCCGCGAGGCGGGCCGGCGGCTCTCCAACCTGGGGCAAGGTGGCTTGCCTCGTGACATCGGCGACCTCGTGACGTTCCTCGCGTCGCCAGGCAGCCAGGGCCTCACCGGGCAGACCCTCCGCGCGTGCGGCGGCGCCCTGATCGGAGCGTAGAGATGAGCGGACGTCGCGCGGTCGTGGTCTCGGGGGTCCGCACCCCCTTCGTCAAGGCGTTCGGCAAGCTGCTGAAGGCGGACACCATCGCGCTCGGAGTGAGCGCGGTGGGGAGCCTCCTCGCGCGCACCGAGCTGGATCGATCGGAGATCGACGGCATCGTCTGGGGCGGGGTGATCCTGCCCGGCCTCGCGCCGAACGTCGGCCGGGAGATCGCGCTCGACCTGCGGCTGCCGCACTCGGTGGAGGCGCACACCGTGACGCGCGCCTGCGCGTCGGGGCTCCAGGCGGTCACGAGCGCGGTGAGCGCGATCGAGCGCGGCGACGCGGACGTGATGATCGCGGGCGGCAGCGACTCGACCTCCAACGCGGAGATCAAGCTGCCGCAGAAGGTCGTGCACGCGATGGCGCCGCTCGCGTTCGGCAAGGCGAGCCCGGCCGACGTCCTCGGCGTCGTCTCGCAGCTCATGCCCATCTCGGAGATCCTCCCCAGGCGCCCGCGCATCGCCGAGCGGACGACCGGCCAGGTGATGGGCGAGGCGGCCGAGGAGATGGCGCGCCGCAACGAGATCGCGCGCGCCGACCAGGACGCCTTCGCGGCCCGATCCCACCACCGCGCCGCGGCCGCGGTCCGCTCGGGGCGCTTCGACGAGGAGGTCGCCCCGGTGGAGCTCGCGGGCGGCCAGCGCGTCCACGCCGACGACCTCATCCGCGCCGACACCTCGGAGGAGAAGCTCGCCAAGCTGCGCCCGGTGTTCGCGCGCGAGGGGACGCTGACCGCCGGCAACTCAAGCCCGCTCACCGACGGCGCGGCCGCGGTGCTCCTCATGAGCGAGGAGAAGGCCCGCGCGCTCGGCTACACCCCGAAAGCCGCGTTCCGCAGCTTCTCCTACGTGGGCGTCGACCCTGCCGATCAGCTCCTGATGGGCCCCGCCCTCGCGATGCCGCGCGCGCTCGAGCGGGCCGGCATGACGCTCGCCGACGCGGACCTCGTCGACATGCACGAGGCCTTCGCGGCCCAGGTGCTCTCGATCCTGAAGATGCTCGCGAGCGACGCCTTCGCGCGCGCCCGGCTCGGCCGCGATCGCGCGGTCGGCGAGGTGGATCCGGCGCGACTGAACGTCCACGGCGGCTCGGTCGCGATCGGCCACCCGTTCGGCGCAACGGGCGCGCGCATGGTCACCACGATGGCCAACGAGCTCGCGCGCGGCGACGCGCAGACCGCGCTCCTCGGCATCTGCGCGGCCGGCGGTCTCGGCGCGGCGGCGGTGCTCGAGCGGGTCTGACGCCGCACCAGGGTCTTGCCTAATTTCGGCGAGAAGGTCACTCTTCGCGGGTCTCCGGGGTCGGTTCCTCGGTCGTCCACTCCCGTCGCCGCGAGGCCCCCGGGGGGACACGGGTTCTCTGGCGCGCGCATGGGACGGAGCGCGCCTCTGAGGAAAGCTAAGTAACAATGTCGACGAAGCTCTTTGTGGGAGGCCTGGCGTGGGCCACCACAGACGAGGGCCTCCACGAGGCGTTCTCCAGCTACGGTGAGGTCGTCGAGGCCAAGGTGATCACCGACCGCGAGACCGGTCGCTCCCGCGGCTTCGGGTTCGTGACCTTCGCGGACGCGAAGGCGGCCAAGGAGGCGGTCGCGAACATGGACGGAAGCGAGCTCGACGGTCGCCGGATCAACGTGGACGAGGCCCGCGAGCGGGCTCCCCGCGGCGGCGGCGGCGGCGGCGGTGGGTACGGAGGCGGCCGGCGCTGGTAACACCGAGGCCGCGACCCGCGGAGGCGCTCGACGCCCCCGGTCGCGGTCGTCGCTCGATGCGTTTGCGGCCCCGAGCGTTTCGCTCCGGGGCCGCACGCAATTTGGCCGCACGCAATTTTGATTGCCGCGCAACATGGCTCGGCGCTCAACGTGGCTCGGCGCTCAACGTGGCTCGGCGCTCAACGTGGCTCGGCGCTCAACGTGGCTCGGCGCTCAACTTTGATTGGCTCGCTAGTCTTCGCCGGTCTCCCCGCTGCAGTCCGCGCCGCAGCTCGCTCCGCAGAGGGCCTCGGGAAATGGGGACGGAGCGGGATCACGCCCCACGGGGTCCCGGACCGGGACCCGGGGCTGGATCCGCTCGAATCGATCCGGATCGGCCGAAGGCACCTCGCTGCCCGGCAGGCCTCCGCGCTCGATCGACTCCTCCTCCTCCTCCCGCTGGTCCGCGACCGTCGGCGAGCTCGTCGCCCCGGGGCCGCTCGCAGGAGTGGTCGACCCCGACGGCGCGGGCGCCACGACCTCGCTCGGAGCCGGCGCGCTCTCGTTGGACGCTTCCCGACCGCAGGCGGCGAGGCCGAGGGCCGCGCTCGCCGCGACGACGAGGTGGGTCTTGAGCGAGGACCAGTCCATGGTCGGAATCGTACGCATCGGACGCCGCGAGCGTCACGGGCCTTGGTACTCTCCCCCGCATGTCCGACGACAAAGTCCATCGCTACGACGGAGCGGCCGCCGAGGTCGCCTGGGACGGCCGGCTCTGTATCCACATCGGGGAGTGCGGTCGCGCCAACAACGATCTCTTCGTCGGGGGCCGCGACCCGTGGTGCGCGCCCGATCAGGTGGACGTCGACGAGGCGCTCGAGGTGGTGCGGCGCTGCCCGACCGGCGCGATCACCCTGCGGCGCAAGGACGGCGCCGCGGCCGA
>JAUHXR010000124.1 GCA_030426845.1 Polyangia bacterium
TGTGCTCCTTGCGATTCTTCTCGCGGGGTGACGAACCACGTTCCCCGTTGGCTCGTACCCCCCGCTCTACGTCGTGAAGAGGTGACATGAACGAGGTCGAGGCGATCCTGTTGGTCGATGCGCTCCCGTCCGTGGACTGGAGAGTGACCGGCGCCACCGTGGTGTCCGCGGTGAACGAGCCCTACCTGGTCCGGCTCGACATCGAGTCGGACATCCCGATGTCGGATCCGCTCAAGCTCCTGGGAAGCTCGGTGGCGCTGACGCTGCGGCGCGACCTGCTCGACAACGTCTACGGGGGGATCGTCTCTTCGGTGCTCCCGGAGTACGGCAGCGTCCTCCGCCAGCACGTCCGCGCGCAGATCGTGGTGGAGCCCGCGCTCGCCGCGCTCCGTCAGGGTCGGAACACCCGCATCTTCCAGGAGAAGGACGTCCCGACCATCCTGCACGAGGTGCTCACGGAGGCGCTGGGCCACTACGACCGCGAGGTCGAGGTGCAGACCCAGCGGACCTACCCCGCGCGCGAGTACACCGTGCAGTACCAGGAGAGCGACTTCGCGTTCGTCCACCGCCTGATGGAGGAGGAGGGGATCCTCTACCAGCTCGAGCCCGGCGACGACGGCATCGAGAAGATGGTGCTCCTCGACACGCCTCAGCAGCACCCGGCGATCGACGGCGGGCCGATCGTCGAGTTCGCCAACGTCATCCAGGAGGGGAGCGTCACCGGACAAGAGTCCGTGCGAATCTTCGAGCCGCGCTCGACGGTGGTGGGCACCGAGGTTGCGACGCGCCACTTCGACTGGACGCACCCCGCGGCGAAGATCCTCGGTCAAGACGCGACCGATCCCGAGGCCGGCGACTTCCCCCACGGCGCGGCTGCCGGCCCGATGCGCGAGTCGTACGAGCACGACGAGCCGCTCACCCTCCACGACTACAACCTGACCTACCGCGCCCACGACGTGACCGACCAGCAGCGGCTGCGGCGCGAGCGTCAGGCCCGCGACGCGCTGCTCTTCGAGGGCGTCGGGACCGTGCGGGCCTTCCGCGCGGGGCACGGCGTCGAGCTCAACGCGCACCGGCAGATCGAGCTCAACGCGGCCTACACCCTCGTGCGGGTGACGCACCTCTGGGGCACGCACGCGGGCGGCGCCGCAGGTCACGCCGGGCCCGCCCGGAGCGGCCCGTCCCTCCCGGGCGGGGTGGGCGACGCGCTCGGTGGCGTGAGCGACGCGCTCGGTGGCGTGGGCGACGCGCTCGGTGGCGCGGGCGACGCGCTCGGCCGCGCGACCGGCGCGCTCGGCCGAGCGTCCGGAGCGCTCGGGCGTGCGTCTGGCGCGCTCGGCCGCGCGGCGGGCGTCGGGGCCGCGGTCGGCCGGGTGGCCGGCGCGGGCGCCGCGCTCGGCGCCGCGGTGCCGGGGCTGGGCGACCTGGTCGGCGGCGGCGGCGGCGGCTCCCACGGCGGGCGCTACCGCAACAGCTTCGTGGCCGTCCCCGCGAGCGTGGCCTACCGGCCGCAGCGCGCGCATCCGCGCCCGCGCGTCCACGGGATCCAGACGGCGATCGTCACCGGCCCGGCCGGCGAGGAGATCCACACGGACGAGCACGGCCGCGTGAAGGTGCAGTTCCACTGGGACCGCCTCGGCGAGATGGACGAGAAGACCACGTGCTGGATGCGGTGCATGCAGACGTGGGCCGGCCCGGGCTGGGGCGCGTTCGTGCTGCCGCGCGTGGGCATGGAGGTGGTCGTCTCGTTCATCGACGGCGATCTCGACCGACCGCTGATCACCGGCTGCGTCTACAACGGCGACCGCGCCACCCCCTACGAGCTGCCCGCCAAGAAGATGGTCAGCACGTTCAAGACCAACTCCTACCCCGGCGGCGACGGCTACAACGAGCTGCGCTTCGACGACACGAAGCACGACGAGGAGATCTGGCTCCACGGCGAGAAGGACTGGAACACGGTCATCGAGCACGACCTGACGCGCACCGTCCGGCACGACGAGCGCCAGGTCGTCGGGAACAACCGCTCGCGCAACGTCGGCGTGAACGAGCGGGTCACCGTGGGGAGCAACCGCACCAAGTCGGTGGGCGCCAACGAGACGCTCAACGTCGGCGCCAGCCGGACCCGAAACGTCGCCATCGACGAGTCGGTCACCGTCGGCCAGGACCAGAAGCTCATGGTGGCGCGGAATCAGGAGACGCGGATCGGCGAGAAGCGCCTCGTGGCGGTGGGGCTCGAGCACGAGCTGACCTCGGAGGTCGCCATCGAGCTGCGCTGCGGGCTGTCGTGCATCCGGATGGAGGCGGGCGGCAAGATCGTGATCATGGGCAGCGAGCTGAACCTCTTCGCGAGCGGCGAGATCCGCGTCAACGGCTCGAAGATCCACCTCAACTGATCGGTCGAGGCGATGGGCAGCAAGGCAGCGCGCGTCGACGACACGGTCTCCCACGGGGGGAACATCGTCACCGGTTCCCCCAACGTGGACGCGGAGGGCAAGCCCGCCGCGCGGAAGGCCGACGTGGTGCTCTGCGAGGTCCACGGCGCGTCGGTGGTCGCAGAGTCGTCGGCGACGGTCTTCGTCAATGGCATGGGGTTCGCGCGCCTCGGCGACGGCTGCATCTGCGCGGGGGACGACGCCACCGTCGGGCCGGGCCAGGAGGACGTCGTCTACTTCATCTGGTCGGTGCACGGCCAGCAGACGATCGAGGAGATCCTCGAGGACGAGAACGGCTACGGACCGCACCTCCAGGCGATCCTCCAGGACGCGAACCAGGACGGCGCGCTCGACACCTTCCTCATGCAGGGCGCGGTCGCGACGGTCGACATCGACGGCGAGTGGGGTCGCTTCGCGATGTCGGTCATCGGCGGCGAGGTCGAGCTCGCGAACGTCCGAGGCGAGAACGCGATCGACGGGCTGGTCCCGCTCAACCAGACGATCCACGCGCGCGGCGACGTGTGGGCGTTCAAGGCCGAGGGGGACGTCCAGCTCACCGACGAGGTGAGCGTCGAGACGACCGGCTACCTGTTCCGCGCCGACGCGGAGGCCGAGTGGCTCCTCGGGAGCGACGGGCGCCGCACCGGCTTCGTCGGGCGCCTCGGGGCCAAGGCCCGGGCGGCGTCGGCCTCCGCCAAGACCGTCGTCGACACCGACGCGGACGGCTTCCTCGGCTACCTGGCCTTCAGCCCCGGGTTCGCCCCGCTCGCCCTCGGCACCCGCGCGCTCGGCCAGCTCAACCCCGACATCGCCGCCGCCCTCGAGACCCCCGTGCGGATCGAGGTGACCAAGGGCGTCTCCGGCGCGTCGGCGGGGCTCGATGGCGGCGCGGAGGCGTACTACGACAACGTGACCGAAGAGGCGGTGTTCGGCATCACGGGCGAGGTGGCCGCGTTCGTGGGCGCCGCCTTCGACCTGAGGATCGTCGTCGGCGGCAACGACGAAGAGGACGCGGGAGGCGCTGGCCCGAACCTCATCGACGCCGGCGCCGACACCGTCCTCGTAGGAGACTGAACGTGGCCTTGTCGCCCTTGACCATCGTCCCCGCGATCGCTGAGCGGTCCTCCGTGCTCTCGGACACCCGCTGCGACGACCCGAGGGGTCACTACGAGCTGCTCATGCCGAAGGGCTTCATGCCCGTCGACAAGCCGTACGTGCTCCCGAGCCAGGAGCACTCGCCCTGCCAGGTCGCGCTCTTCCAGACGACCGAGCCTCCGCTCCTCGAGCTGGAGATCACGGGTATGTTCCTGCGGCGCGAGATCGCGCCCGCCGACCTGCTCGAGCGGCTCCTCCATGAGCACATCGTCCTCGAGACCCGCCGGGTCCCGAGCCGGGGTGGAGATCGTCTCGAGGCGTTGACGCGCGCCATCGGACGCGAGCCCTACTTGTCGCGCTGGTGGACGGTGAAGGACGGAGGCGCCGAGGGCGGCCGCCTGTTCATCCTCGAGGGGCGCGCCGCGGAGCCCCACTTCGAGGCGGCCGCCGACACCCTCACCACGATGCTCGCGAGCTTCCGGCTGCTCGAGCCGACGCCCTGGAGCTACTTCGAGGAGCTCCGCCAGCTTGGCCGCAAGGCGCCCAACGACTTCGTCTGCTTCTACCCCGCGTCCTGGCGCCTCGAGGTGGCGCGCGACGAGGCCGACGGCTTCGCCGCGAACCTGTGGCAGCTCATGGGCGGCCGGTTGATGGGGCGCATCGCGATCCTGTCGGAGCGGGGCGAGCTGTCGCCCGACGAGGCGATCGCCCGCTACGAGGCCACGCTCAACGGCCCGGTGCAGTGGGCCGACGTGGAGGACCGCGAGCCGTTCGGCCTCCTCGATCGTGCGTGGACGCGCCGCGGCCGGGCCACCCTGGAGCATGTGGTGCTCGACCTCACCGTGCACGTCGGGCGGCACGCCGGCGGCACGGTCGTGCTCGCGCTCGCCGGCTTGAGCGCGACGATCGATCCGCTGGTCGCGGCCACCAACCGGCGGGCCCTCGATCTCCTCTGCGAGACGCTCCGCGTCGCGTCCAGGTAGCGAGTCAGAACGTCGCGTCGACGGTCGCGCGGAGCGCCTCCTTGGCGCCGCTCATCAGCGGGTTGCCGTGGCCGCCGATCACCGCGTCGAAGGGGAGCTCGAGCAGGCGGCGAAAGTCGCGCTCGAGGCTGCCGCCGTCCGGGGTCATGCGCTTGCGCCACGGCGGCCCGATCTGGGCGGGCCGCGCGTTGAACCCCATCGCGTAGGTCGCGACCTTGGCGGGAAGCGAGCAGAGCGCGGTGTCCTGCCAGCTCTGGACCGCGTCGCAGGTGACGAGCAGCCCGTCCTCCGCGCCCTCGCGATCGAGCACGAGCGCGAGCTCCGGGTCGCGGGTCTCCTCGAACGCGAAGCAGCGCATCCCCGGGACGGGCGCGTCGGTGTCGGGGCCGAGCGCCGCGTCGGCGCCCTCGGCTCCGACCGCGCCCTCGGCCGCCCAGCGCGTGGCGCCGTAGCGCTCCGCGAACCAAGCGTCGTCCATCCCGTGGGTGCCGATCTTCACCACGTGCTTCACCTCGCCGAGCTCCTCGAGGATCTTCGGGTCCTCGGGGCGCACCGCGTTGATGAGGGTGAGCTCGCCGGCGTGGCGCACCACCACCATCACACGGTTGATCGTCATCGTCGGGAACATGCGGACGCTGCCGCGCAGCCACCAGACGTCGGGGGTCAGCGGCCGGAGCGGCTCGTGCGGCATCGCGGGCGGGTGGTCGGCCATGCCGCGGAGTACAGCACAGGGGGCCCTCGGGCGCCGGCCCGGCCCGTGGCCGGCACGCCGGTGGCTCTCAGAGGCTCACGCTGTGCGGCACCATCCACCACACGACCTGCTTCACTACCATCTCGAGCCCCGCCAGCTGAATCAGAGCATGGTAGGGGTTTTGACAGACGATGCGCCAGTGAAGCTCGGGGTGCGCGGCCTGAAACGCGGGCTCGAGGATCGCGTCGAAGAGGTCGTCGAAGCGGTTGAGGATCGGGCTGGCGTGCTGCACCACCTGCGGCGGAGGCGGGCTCGCGCGGAGCGCGGCCGCGAGTCCCTGCGGGCCGTCGTCGTCGAACGCCCTTCGGTACGCGTCGACCGCGAGCAGCCCGCGCGCGGTCGCGGTCAGGTCGTCTCGCACCGACCCTGCCACTTCGTCGGCCGCGTGGGTGCCGATCGCCACGATCGTCGCGACGGTGTCCATCGTCTGGCCGTCGCCGACCTCCTCGCGGCCCTCGGCCTTGCCTCGCGGGTAGGCGACCAGGCGGGGCAGCTTCATCCGCTCCGACGCCTCCGCCAGCGCTTCCCAGTAGGTCGCCGGCAGGTCGCCCTCACGCACGTCCAGGCAGTGCATCTTCCCGGCCGTCTGCAGCGCCGTGAGGATACGGAACCAATCCGCGACCGCGCGAATCGGCGGGCCCTCGAGCCCCGCCTTCTCCTTCAGGATGGCGCTCGCCTCCTCGATGCGCGCGCGCGCCGGCGGGGGCACCATCTCGAGCCCGATCTCCTCACCCTTGGCGATGATCTATTCGATGTCCACGGCCGAGCGTACGCGACCGAGGCGCGGTTCTTCCTGCGCGCGAGTCCGCGCGACTTCCGTGCGCGCTTTCAGCGCGACTCTTCTCTGTGCGCTTTCAGCGCGACGCGGCCGCCGAGCTCTCGTCGAAGTCGATCGGGGGTGCACGGTGCGCGAGGGCGCGCGCCTCGACCTCCACCACGATCTGCGGGCCGCCGCCGGCCGGGTCCGGCCAGAGCCGCACCTGCCCCTCCACCCGCTCGGTCCGCCAGCGAGTCAGCAGGTAGACGTCGCCGTCGGCGACCTCGGCCTCGGTCGGGGGCGCCCCCGTCTCGGTGCAGCGCTGCCGCTGGACGGGCGCGCCCAGCTCGCGGCGGAGTGCGTCCTCGAGGGACTCGAAGGAGGCCCGCGAGCCAGGCGCCACGAACAGCACCCCCGCCAGGCAGTCGTCGTAGATCGAGAGCTGGAGGCGACCCTCGACGCCGGCCACGGTGTGCGGCAGGGAGACCCCGAATCGCTCCACCGCGGCGTCGGTCCCGAGCTCCGCCCGGGTCGCCGCGGCGGAGGCGCCGAGCTCGAAGCCGAGCGCGGTGGGCGGGGCCGCCCCGATCTCGGGGCACGCCGAGGCCTGCTTGCGGCCCGCCCGTTTGGGCGCGTCGAGGTCCAGCGGGGCGAGCGCGTGCGGATCGGCGAGGTGCAGCTCGAGGCGCGTCCCGCTCGGGGTCCGCGACGTCAGCTCGACGGTGGCGCGCAGGTCCTCGCGCTCCCACCGACGCGACACGCTCCCGCGGCCCGATCGCAGCGCCGCTTCGGGGTCGACGTCGACCTCGGTGCAGACCCGGGCGCGCCCCGGACCGAACGCGTCCTCCAGGCTCGCCTCGAGCGCGCGCAGCTCCTCCAGGGTGCCTCCGTCCCGACTCGCGCCGACCTGCGCGAGCCGCCCCGCCCCGAAGGTGAGGGTCGCATCGTATCGATCCGAACCGCACTGGAGCTCGCCGCGCAGCACCGTCGCGCGGTCGTCCGAGCCGACGAGCGCGAGCTGGGGCTGGGCGGCCCGGATCGCGGCGAGCGGGTCGCCCGGGCGCACGCAGAACGCGTGTCCTTCGGTCGCCGACACGGGCCGCGGCGCGGCCTCGCCCGCGGGGCCCGCGCACGCAAAGAGCACCAGCCCCAACGCAGCGATCGATCGCACGCCCACTGCTACGTGGCAGCGGCGCGGTCTCTCCCTTCTGCGGCGTGTCGCGCGGAGGCCGCGCTCAGATTTCGGCTTCCTCGCGCACGTCGAGGCGGATCCGCCAGTCGACGCGGTCGGGGCGGTCCATCACCTGGATGCCTGCCTCCTCGAGCTCCGCGCGGATCGCGTCGGCCTCGTCCCAGCGCTTGTCCGCGCGGGCCTGCACCCGGGCTGCGAGCTTCGCCTCGACGTCCTCGCGGGTGAGGCCGAGCGCCGGGAGGCGCTTGTCCTTCACCTCCTCGATGAATGCCTCGCCGCTCATCGCCAGCAGTCCGAGCGCGCGCTCCACGATCGCGAAGGCCTCGAGCGCCTTCTGGCCGATCGGCCCGCCGCGCTTCTTCGCCTTCTTGTGGTTGTTGAAGCGGTTGAGCGCGCGCGCGAGCTCGAACGCGTAGCCCATCGCCTTGGCGGTGTTGAAGTCGTCGTCCATCGCCGCGTAGAACTTCGCCGCGAAGGCGTCCGCGAGCTCGACCGCGCGACCCGCGTCCGGTCCGAGCTGCTTGACGAGCTGATCCACCGGCTCGTCCCCCTCCATCTGGGCCGCGTTCTCCTTGGCCTCGTAGAGGCGCGCGAGCAGCCCGAGCGCGTCCGGCAGCGCCTCGATGCTCCACGGGAGCGGCGAGCGGTAGTGGACCTGGAGGTAGTAGATGCGCAGCGCCTCCGCGGGGAAGAGCTCCAGCGTCTCCTTGATGCCGAACGCGTTGCCGAGGCTCTTGCCCATCTTCTGGCCGCTCGCCATGTTGAGCATCCCGTTGTGCATCCAGTAGCTTGCGAAAGGCTTCTTGCCATGCGCGCACTCGGACTGGGCGATCTCGTTCTCGTGGTGCGGGAACACCAGGTCGAGGCCGCCGCCGTGGATGTCGATGCGCTCGCCGCACTCCTTCCACGCCATCGCCGAGCACTCGATGTGCCACCCCGGCCGGCCGGGGCCCCACGGGCTCTCCCAGGACGGCTCGCCGGGCTTGTGCGCCTTCCAGAGCGCAAAGTCCTGGGGCGCGCGCTTGCCGCCCTCGGTCTCCTCGCTGCGCATGTCCTCGACCTTGCGCCCGCTGAGCTTGCCGTAGTCCTCGCAGCTCGCGACGTCGAACCACACCGACCCGTCGGCCGCGTAGGCGTGGCCGTGGTCGACGAGGCGCTGGATGATCGCGCGGATCTCGTCCATCGAGGTCGAGACCCGGGGCTCGCTGGTCGGCGCGATCAAGCCGAGGTTGTGGACGTCCTCCTGGAACGACGCGATGAAGCGCTCCGCCAGCTCGATCGGCGCCTCGCCGCTGTCCTTCGCGCGGGCGATGATCTTGTCGTCGACGTCGGTGAAGTTGCGGACGAAGCTGACGTCCCAGCCGCGGTGCGCGAGGTAGCGCGCGACCATGTCGAACGTGACCATCGCCCGGGCGTGACCCACGTGCTGATGGTCGTAGACCGTCATCCCGCACACGTAGAGCGACACCTTCCCGGGCTCGATCGGCGAGAAGTCCTCCATCTGGCGGTGGAGGGTGTTGTAGAGGCGGAACGGCGAAGCCATGGGCCAGACCTATTCGATGGGCGGCAAAGGTCAAGCGCCCGGGCTATACCGCCCCATGCGCTACGAGGGGGAGCGGCCCGGCGTCGAGCGAGGCCGCGCGTTCTGGGACGCGGTGACGAAGCTCTTCGGCGAGGCCTTCAAGGGGCTGCCGGAGGGCATCGAGCGCGCGAGCGCGGCCGGCGCGCGGTGGCCGGAGATGACCACGCCCTTCGCGGCGTTCGAGGGCGACCGGTGCGTGGCCCACGTCGGCGTGCTCCGCCACCCGGTGCGCTTCGGGGACGAGGTCGTCACGTTCGCGGGGATCCACGCCGTCTGCACGGCCGAGGATCGGCGCGGGCGCGGGCTCTGCCGCGAGCTGATGCGCCGCGCCGTGGCCTGGGCGGAGCGCGATCACGCGGTGATGAAGCTGCACACGGATCTGCCTGCGGTCTACGAGGGCCATGGGTTCCGGGTGACGCCGACCTCGCGGTTCCGATCGACCGCCGCCCCCACGCCCGGGGTGCGCGCGCGGCGGCTGACTCCGTCGACCTCCCCGGCCGACCTGGCGCGGCTGCGCGCGGCGCTGGCGGCGAGGGCCCCGGTGTCGAAGGTCTGCGCGAGCGCCGACGAGGGCTGGCTCGTCCTGACCGACGCGGCCCTCTCGCGCTGCCTCGACCGCGCCTTCTGGGAGGTCGAGGGCCAGGACGCGATCGTCGCGGTCCTGGCGGACCAGGACGAGGCGGTGATCGCGGACGTGATCGCGCCCGCGCTGCCCGACGCCGGGGTGGTCGCGGCGGTGGTGGAGGCGGCGGCGCCGGGCCGGCGCCGGGTCTATGCCGTCTCGCCCGATCGGCTCGAGCCCGGCGCGGAGGCGTTCGAGACGCCCGAGGAGGTCGGCTACCTCATGGTGCGCGGGGAGTGGCCGGGGGCGGCGCCGTTCGGGGTGTCGCCGCTGTGGGAGCACTGAGGCGGGGGGCAGGGGCAGGGTTGTTTGATGCCCTACATGCCGGGCTCGATGCCGTAGGCAGACTCGTGGGTGAGCTTGGGGAGGGCGTCGCGGCGGATCTGGATCGTGCGCACCGCCCAGACGTCGTGGAAGACGCGGTACTTGAGCGCGGTCTGATCCAGGTAGTCCACCCCGGCCGAGCCGCCCGTGCCGGTGCGGCGGCCGATCAGGCGCTCGACCATGCGGGCGTGGCGCTGGCGGAAGATCACGAAGGCCTGCTCGAGCTCCACCACGCCGTCGATCACCTGGCGCGGCCAGGCGAGGAGCGGCAGCTCCCGGTAGCCCTCGATGAGCACGAGGGCCGCGCGGATCCGGGCGGTCCGACGGCGCTCCTCTTCGGGGGTGTCCTCGGCGCGCAGGAACGCGGCTGCCCCCTCGCGCTCCTTGCGGTAGCGCTCGCGGAGGCGCGCGCGATCGCGGTCGGTGAGCGCGTCGTGCTCGGCGAGCTCCCCCGCGCGCGCCAGCTCGCCCGCGTGCGCCTCGAGGTAGCCGTCGACGAAGGCCGCGACCCGCGCCTCGTCGTCCTCCGCGTCCGGCTCGGAGCCGTCGATCGGCGTCCGGTAGAGCCACTCGTCGATCGCCTCGTGGAGCGTCGGCCGATCCTCGAGCCGCCGGGCCACCCGGCGCGAGGCCGCCGAGTCGGTGCCGTCGGGGTTGCGGAGCGCCGCGAAGTAGCTGCCCTCGTGCCCGAGCGGGATGCGCTGCTCGTCCTCGAGCCCGAGGAGGATCTCGATCTCGCGCATCTGCGCCGACTGGAAGCCGCTCGCCGGGCTGAGCTTGTCGCGGAACGCCAGGTAGTCTCGGGTGGTCATCGTCTCCATCAGCGCGAAGTGCGACGACGCCTGATGGAAGAGGAGCGCGATGCGCCGGATGCCGCGGACCGCGGCCGACAGCGCCTGCTCGGGGACGCGCGGGCGCGCGAAGAGGTTGCGCACCGCGACGAGCTCTCGGATCGCGAGCTTGAACCACAGCTCGTCGATCTGGTGGATGGTGATGAACATCACCTCGTCGTTGGCGAGCGCGGAGTCGTCCTCGCCCAGGCCGCTCTGGAGGGAGAGCAGGTCCTCGACGCGGATGTAGTCCCAGTAGGTCGTCGGCTTCCTCGACATGGCGCGCAACATCCTCGCGGGCCGACCCCGACGCAAGGAGATCGCCCACTGTCGGGATGCTGGTAGGCTGCCGCGGATGCCGCTGCCGGTCCGCCGCCTGATGGCCTCCGCGCTCGATCGCCTGGTGGACGACTCGCTGCGGCGTCGCCACGCCCGGCTCGACCTGCGCCTCAACGCCTACGGGTACGACCGCTGGGGCGCCTCGCGCGACGACATGCTCCGCTCGCTCGCGCTGATGCGCTGGCTCCACGAGACCTACTTCCGCGTCGAGACGCACGGCCTGCACCACGTCCCCGAGGGGCGCTGCCTCCTGGTCGCGAACCACAGCGGCCAGCTCGCCTACGACGGGATGCTCATCGCGAGCGCGCTGTTCTTCGACGCCGAGCCGCCCCGGTTCACCCGCGCGATGATCGAGCGCTTCTTCATCCACACCCCGCTCGTCGGCGCGACGATGACCCGGCTCGGACAGATCACGGGCATCCCCGCCAACGCCGAGCGGCTCCTCACCGAGGAAGAGGCCGCGGTGCTCGTCTTCCCGGAGGGCGCGCGCGGCGGCGGGCGGGTCTGGTCCGAGCGCTACCAGGTGCTCGGGTTCTCGCAAGGATTCTTGCGACTCGCGAAGCGCGCCAAGGCGCCGATCGTCCCGGTCGCGTTCATCGGCGGCGAGGAGATGTGCCCGAGCCTCTCGCGCGGCCGCCCGCTCGCGAAGCTCCTCGGGACGCCCTACGTGCCGATCGTCCCGTGGGGCCTCCCGCTCCCTGCGCCGGTGAAGGTCCGCATCCACTTCGGCGCGCCGATGCGCTTCGAGGGGACGGGCGACGAGGAGGACGACGTGATCCTCCCCGAGGTTCGGCAGGTCGAGCACGCGGTGAGCGAGCTGATCACGCACGGGCTCGAGGAGCGCGAGGGGATCTTCACGTGAGCGCGCTGATCGTCACGGGCGCGCTCGGATCGTTCGGCCGCGTGGCCACGCGCTGGCTGTCCGCGCGCGGCGACGCCGAGGTCCACGCGGTCGACGTGCGCGACGCGGCCGAGGTCCCGCGCGGCGTGGAGTACCACCGGCTCGACGTGCGCAAGCGCGGGTTCGAGGACCTGGTGCGGCGCGTGCGGCCGCGCGCGGTCGTCCACCTCGCGATGGTGCGACGCTTCGGGTTCGACGCCGCGCAGCGCCACCGCATCAACTTCGAGGGGACGGCGAAGGTCTTCGAGGTCGGCCGGCGGCTCGGCGTCCCGAAGATGGTCTTCTGCAGCCGCGCCACGGTCTACGGCGCGCTGCCCGATCAGCCCCAGTTCGTCTCGGAGGAGCACCCGCCGTCGGCCGGCCGCACCTTCCCGGAGATGCAGGATCTGGTCGCGGCCGACCTCTACGCCTCCCAGATGCTCTGGCGCTTCGGCGACGTCGAGACCGCCCTGCTCCGGCCGGTCAACGTGCTCGGCCCGACCGTGCGCACGCTCCTCAACCGCTACCTCGGGCGCCGCCGCGTGTTCACCGTGATGGGCTACGACCCCATGCAGCAGGTCCTGCACGAGGACGACCTCGGGCTCGCGTTCGAGCACGCGCTCGCCCCGGGCGTGCGCGGCGTCTTCAACGTGACCGGCCCGGGCGAGGTCCCGCTGAGCGTGCTGATCGACGAGGCGGGCGCCCGCGCGGTGCCGCTGCCCGAGTCGGTCATCGGCGCGATCCGGGGGCGCCTCGGCTTCCCCGAGATCCCGCGGGGCGCGCTCGAGTACCTCAAGTTCCCCTGCACCGTCGACGGCTCGCGCTTCGCGCGCGAGACCGGCTTCGAGCCGCGGCGCAGCCTGGTCGAGACGCTCCGCTCGGTCCCGCGCGTGGCACGCCGCGGCGCAGCGACCTGAGAAAGAGCGTTCACGATCCGCGCGTGAAGCCAGGTCACGGATCCACCTCGACCCGGGGACTTGCGGGGTCCGCCCGGCGAGATGATACCGTCATCACCCGTGGCACGGGTTTCGCGTCGCCGGGGGCACCGCAGCTTGAACTGGACCGCTAGGAGAGGACGGGAGCCGAGGATGGACGATCGAACGACGCATCGAACGACGCAGAGCGCGGGCCGCGTGGCCCTGGTGGCCCTCATCGCCGTCACGGGGGTGATCGCCGCGGGCTGCGGCCGGCGGGCGGTGCGCCGCGACGGCGAGCTGAACGCCCACTACGAGCGGACGCTCCTCCACATCGCGGCGCGCGACACGGGCTGCCCGGCCCAGCAGCTCGCGCCCGCCCTCCTCGCCCCCGGCGACCCCGCGGTCTACAGCGTCAACGGGTGCGGCGCGCCGGTGGAGTACTACCTCGTGTGCGGCCGGCGCGGGCGGCGCTGCCGGTGGGAGCGGGTGACCCCGCTCGAGCAGACGGCGGCCGCGAGCTTGCAGTGCTCGCCGCAGGCCGTGCAGCAGCAGCCGACCCAGGCCCCGACCACGCGCTACGCAGCGGGCTGCGGCCGGCAGGCGCCCTTCACCCTCGGGTGCAACCAGGTCGCCTGCGGCTGGGCGATGAGCGGCCCGATGGAGGGCGCGGGGCCCGCGGTCGCGGCCGGGCAGCCCCAGGTGGCGGTCCAGGCGAGCCAGCCGGTCGGCAACGCGGGCGCGGACCTGCAGCAGCGCCTGATGGGGCAGCGCGAGGCGATCCTGTCGTGCCTCGACGACGTGTCGAACCTGTCGCTGACGCTGCGCTGGACGGCGGCGGGCCAGGTGATCCTGCAGATCCCGCCGGAGCTCACGAACACGGCGGCCGAGGGCTGCATCGAGGCGGCGGTGGGCGCCCTCACCGTGCAGGCGCCGTCGCAGCCCGGGCAGATCACGGTCGTCCTCCAGTAGCGGGTCCGTTCGCTCGCTGGCGCTCTCCGCGGGAGCGCCGCGCGAGCGACTTGGGCTATCCTCGGAGGGGTGCGCCGGCAGTTTCTCGCGCTCCCCGCCGCGATGCTCGGCCTGCTCCTCGCGAGCTGCGCCCCATCTTCGGTCCTCCTCGTCGTCGACCTCGTCAGCGACTACGCGCCCGGCGCCGAGGTGTTCGAGATCCGCGTGAGCCTCCCGGACGACGGCGGCGAGCTGCCGCCGATCGCCGTCGATCGCGCGACCGACCTCGCGGGCGGCGTCCAGATCGCCGCGCTCGAGGAGCTCGCCCCGAACGGCGCGCGGCGCGTCGAGGTGACCCTCGTCGACGCGCGCGGCGTGGTGGTGAGGACCGAGCCGATGATCGTGCGCAACGACGTCGATCGGGTGGCCACCTTCCTCATCACGCGCGACTGCGGCGGCGTGGAGTGCCCGGGCGACGGATCTCCGAGCGCGACCCGCTGCCTCGGACAACGCTGCGTCGAGCCGGGCTGCCTGACCGGCGCCGAGCCGGAGTGTCCGAGCCCGGAGTGCGCGGTCGACGCGGACTGCCCGTCGCCCAACCCCTGCGTGGCCGCGCGGTGCGTGGGTGGGACCTGCGTCGATCAGGCCGCGGCGGGCGTCTGCAACGACAACGAGTTCTGCGATCCCGACCGCGGCTGCGCGCCCGCACCGGTCGTGCTCGAGGCGCCCGGCTGCGACCCCGCGCCGTACGTGGAGCAGGCGGCCTGCGAGGGTGACTGCGGGCTGAGGGTCCGCTCCGTCTCGGCGTCGCACACCCACACCTGCGCGGTCGACTCGAACGGCGGCGTCTGGTGCTGGGGGCCGAACGACCGCGGGGGGCTCGGCACCGGCGACACCTTCGGCCGCCTGCGCCCCGCCCCGGTCGCGCTGCCGCCGGCCCAGTCGGTCCACGTCGGCACCGACTTCACCTGCGCGCGGCTCGAGACCGGCGAGGCGTGGTGCTGGGGCGACGGCTCGAACGGCGCGCTCGGCCTCGGCGACCTGTCGAGCCGCCTGGTCCCCGCCGGCCCGGTGCCCGGCGGCCCCTGGACGGCGCTCTCGGCCGAGTACGAGATCGTCTGCGGCATCGACGCGGCGGGGGCGCTGTACTGCTGGGGCAAGAACGACGAGGGAGACCTCGGCCAGGGGACGGCCGGCGGCCCGGTGCCCACCCCCCAGCGCGTGGGCGCCGCCACCTGGACCGACGTCGCGGTGGGGATGGGGCACGTGTGCGGGGTCCAGTCGGACGGGACCCTCCACTGCTGGGGCCGCAACACCGACGGACAGCTCGGTCAGCCCGAGGGGGCTGCCGGCCAGGAGCGCAGCCCGCGCGCCGTGGGGTCCGAGACCGACTGGATCCGCGTCGCGTCGTCGCAGAGCTCGAGCTGCGCGATCCGCGCCGACCTCGGCCTCTGGTGCTGGGGAGAGAGCAACTTCGCGAGCCTCGGCTTCGGCGGCCCGGACGGGACGCTCTACGAGCCGCAGCTCCGGCCGGACGGCATGGACTGGTTCGCGGTGGGCGTCTCGGTGTTCCACGGCTGCGGGGTCCGCGGGATCGACGCGTGGTGCTGGGGCCGCGCGATCGAGGGCCAGCTCGGGATCTCCCAGGACGACCCGCAGCCGACGCCGATCCAGGTCCTGCCGGGGGAGCCGTGGCGCGCGGTCGAGGTGGGGCGCTTCAACAGCTTCTTCGTCCGCATGGACGGCGCGGTCTTCGGCAGCGGCGCGAACTGCGGCCGGCTCGGAAACGGTGAGCTCCCGGGCGCGACCTCCTTCGTCGAGCTCACGCGCTGAGCCCGCCCGGGGCGTCGACGTGGCCACCTGACCGCCGCCGACGCGCCAGGCGCGCCCCTCTCACGGGGTCCCGAGCTCCCTGCCTCCACTCGGCGCCGACGGGGTCGAGGGCGCCGCGGGCTCCGACGTGATCGAGCCCGACCCGCACCCGGGATACGAGTTGCAGATGTCGATGCACTGATCCCGGTGCGCGTTCAGCTCGTCGTTGTACGGGTCCTCTCCCGCCCCGGTCGCCTCGGTACAGGCCGACACGCACTGCCACCACTCCCAGTCGGTGAGGCACGGCACCTGCGCGGCCTCCGCGGCCCCGACCTCATCGCCGAGATCGTCGATCTCCATCGCACAGCCAGGGCCCACCGCCAGGAGCGCGACCGCGACCGCCACCCACATGTTCTTCGTGCTCATCCAACCTCCTCCGGTTCCGTGCATCCCTGCACGCGCTCAAGGTAGGGACCGCGGGGAGAGCGGCACGGGGAGGAATTGGTCACTGACCCACAGAGCCGAGGCGGCCGCCGGGGCGTCGTCGATCGCAGCTCCACATCCTGCTAGACCCCCGCGATGGCGACTCGAACCGGGATGGTGGAGCAGCTCGACGGCCCCTTCGACGTGCTCGTGATCGGCGGCGGGATCACCGGCGCGGGGATCGCGCGGGACGCGGCGCGCCGCGGCCTCAAGGTGGCCCTGGTCGAGATGAACGACCTCGCCTACGGGACGAGCTCGCGCTCGAGCAAGCTCATCCACGGCGGGCTCCGCTACCTCGAGCAGTACGAGTTCAGCCTCGTCTTCGAGTCGGTCTCCGAGCGCCGCGTGCTGCAGGACATCGCGCCGCACCTCGTGAACCCGCTCGGCTTCCTGTTCCCCGTCTACGAGGGCTCACGCAAGCCCCTGTGGATGATCAACACCGGCGTGCGGCTCTACGAGGGGCTCGCGCTGTTCCGCTCCCCGAAGCGGCCCCGCAGCCTCAAGCCAGCCGACGTCGCGCGCGAGGAGCCCGCGGTGCGGCAGGCCGGGCTCAAGGGCGCGCCGCTCTACTACGACTGCGCGACCGACGACGCGCGGCTGACGCTCGAGACCGCGATCGACGCGGCCCGGCACGGCGCGGCGGTGGCGACGTGGAGCAAGGTCACGAGCTTCCTCAAGACGGACGGCGTGATCCGCGGCGTGGTCGTGCACGACGAGCTGACAGGCGCGCTCCGGCAGGTCGAGGCCCGCGCGGTGATCAACGCGACCGGGCCGTGGACCGACGCGACGATGGCGATGAGCGCCGAGGGCGCGCGCGGTGAGCTGCTGCGGCCGACCAAGGGCGTCCACGCGGTGGTCGACCACGCGAAGCTGCCGCTCCACCACACCGTCGCGCTCTTCCACCCGACCGACCGGCGGGTGATGTTCGCGATCCCGTGGGGCGATCGCACCTACATCGGGACGACCGACACGGACTACGAGGGCGACCCGGCCGACGTCGCGGCGACCCTCGAGGACATCGACTACCTGGTCGAGGCCTGCCGCTACTACTTCCCCGACCACCCGCTCGAGCGCGCCGACGTCATCAGCACCTGGGCGGGCATCCGGCCGCTCATCGCGCCCCAGGCCGAGACGGGGGACGAGGTGGCGGAGTCGTCGGTGAGCCGCGAGCACCAGATCCTGGTCGGCCAGGACCAGCTCATCACCATCGCGGGCGGCAAGCTCACGACCTACCGGCGCATGGCCGCCGAGGTCGTCGACACCGCGGTGCGCCTGCTCGAGCTCCGCGACGGCCCCAAGGACCTCTCGCCGGCCCGGACCGACAAGGACCCGCTCCCCGGCGCGGTGGGCTGGCCGGCCAACGACGACCACGCCCGCGTCGCCGACGAGGTGAGCCGCGCCGGGCACCCCTACGTGCCGGACGACGTCGCGCGCCACCTCGCCGACACCTACGGGATGCGCGGCCTCGAGATCGCAAAGCTCGTTCAGAAGGACCACGCGCTCGGCGCGCGCCTCGTCGAGGGGCGGCCGGAGATCCTCGCGCTCGTGGACTGGTCGGTGCGCGAGGAGCTCGCGGCCACGGTCTGCGACGTGATGATGCGCCGCACCCAGCTGTACTACCGCGACGTCGACCAGGGCCTCGGCGCGATCGAGGCGGTCGCCGGGCGGATGGCCGCGCTGCTCGGCTGGGACGACGAGACGACCGCGCGCGAGCGCGCTCGCTACGAGGCCGAGGTCGCCCTGTCGCGGCGCTGGCGCGAGGGCGCCGCGCTCGAGCGGGCCCACGCCTGACGTGCCCGAGCCCTGCGAGGTGGTGATCGAGGTCCCCGCCTGGACCTTCGTGAAGCGCACGCCCGAGGGCGCGGTGGACTTCGTCTCGCCGCTCCCGACGCCCTTCAACTACGGGAGCGTGGTCGGGACGATCAGCGCGGACGGCGACCCGCTCGACGCGGTGGTGCTCGGCCCGCGGCTGGCGCGGGGCGCGCGGGTGAAGGTCACCGCCTACGCGGAGGTCGACTTCCTCGACGCCGGGCTGCGTGACCCCAAGCGCATCTGCGGGCGCCCGCCGAGCCTCGTCGACCGGGCGCGCGTGGTGGCGTTCTTCCGGGTCTACGCGCTCTTCAAGCGAGCGCTGAACCGCGCGCGCGGGGCCACGGGCGAGACGCGCTACCGCGGCATGCGCCGGCTCTGATCGCGACGCGTGCGTCCCCCTCAGCGGCGCAGCGCCTCAGATCGGGGCGCGGGTGCAGACGGGCGTGCTCACGAGGAAATGGAGCGCGACCCGCTCCATGACCGTCAGCTCGCGCGGCGTGACCGGCGCGAGCGGCGCGGTCGAGACCATCAGGCGGCCGCAGCCCGGCGGCGCGAAGGTCACCGCGACGGGCCCGCGCAGCAGGTCGCCCGAGCCGTTCTCTCCCTCCAGGAGCACGCGCGGCGGCATCCCCTCCGCGACGACGGAGGCGAGCCGAGTGAGGACCCGGGTGGAGCCGAGGATGGGGAGGTCGACGGGATCGTACGGGCCGACGAGCCTGGGATCGGGCCCGGTGAAGACGCCGTCCGGGCCCCAGTGGTAGAGCGCGTAGCCGGGGCCGCGCTGCGCGCCGAGCCAGGCCGCGAGCTGGCTGTCGAGCACGCGCGCGTGGGGGGAGTCGTAGGTTCGCGTGTCGAAGACGGGGGCCGGGACGTGCTCGGGGCGCCAGGTGTCGGTGTCCGCGTCGTAGGCCTCGGGCGGGACGTCACCCTCCGCGAAGGTGAGCGCGCCAGGCCACGCACGGTCAACGAGGCTCGCCGAGTGCCCGGTCGCGATCAGCACGCCTCCGGCCGCCACCCAGTCACGCAGGTTGCGGGTCGCCTCCGCGTCCGCCGCGAGGGCCAGCGCGGCCTCGGGCCCGCCCGCGTCGGAGCTCGGGACGAGCAGCACGTGGTAGCGCGCGAGCCGGGCTGGGTCGCGCAGGAGCGAGTGCGCGTGTCCCGCCTCTGAGATCGCCGCGTCGCCTCCGTTGTAGAAGACGTCGACCCGATCGAGGCGCGGGTCGGGCGAGTAGAGGCCGTCCTCGCGCAGATCCCCGAAGCCGAGCTGGCCGAGCAGGTGACCGGCCGGGTCGAAGGCGCCGCTCAGGAGGGCGACGCGCGGGGCGAAGCGGCCGCTCGCCGGGTCGTGGACGCTCGGCAGCTCGGTCGCCTCGTCCTCCACCCGCACGGCGCGGACCGCGGGGTCCACGTAGACCGGCACGTCGCGTCGAAACGGCCCGGCCTCGATGATGAGCCAGTACTCGCCCGGGTCGACGTCCTCGAGCACGAAGCGTCCGGTCGCGTCGCTGAACGTCGCCCACCACCCGCCCGTCTCGAGGCAGTCGCGGCAGTGGACCCCGTCGGGGATCGGGTCGGGCCGCCGGGCGAGGAGCCGCACCAGGGCGCCCGCGACCGGCACCTCCCGCCCCGCGGGGACGTCGCCTGGGCCGTTGCCCGGGGCCCACACGCGGCCGTGCACTCCCGGCGCCGTCGCATCGGCGACGTCGTCGCGGCCGAGGAAGGCGTCCCCCTCCGCGGCGCAGCCCGCGACCAGGACCGCGGCGGTCGAGGCGAGCGCGAAGGAGCGGAGCGGCGTGGACGTCATCGACCTCCCAGTGCGTCGGCGGTGCGCGACCGTTTCAGGGTAGCAGTCGTCCGGGGTGGCCTCGAATTCCAAGTCCCGTGCAGAAAGGGCGCGCCTCGGTGGCATCCTCGCGGCCATGGGAGAGCTATTCACCGTCGAGAGCCTCGTGAACCTCGCCGTCCTGATCTTCCTCCAGGCGGTGCTCGGGTTCGACAACCTGCTCTATATCTCCATCGAGTCCAAGCGGGCCCCCGAGGCCGACCGCTCGCGGGTCCGTCGCGTCGGGATCGTCCTCGCGATGGTCCTCCGCATCGCCCTCCTCGGCGTGATCCTCGTGCTGCTCGACACGCTCGACGCGCCGTTCTTCCAGCCGCGCTTCGAGGGGATCCTCGAGGGCGACATCAACTTCGCCACGGTGGTCTTCCTGCTGGGCGGCGCCTTCGTGGTCTACACCGCGGTGAAGGAGATCCGGCACATGCTCGCGATCGACGCGCTCGACGCGGGCGACGGGGGCGAGCCGCGGAGCACGACCCGGGTCATCGCGATGATCGTGCTGATGAACCTCGTCTTCTCCTTCGACTCGATCCTCAGCGCGGTCGCGATCACCCGGGTGACCGCGGTGCTCGTGATCGCGATCGTGACCTCCGGTGTGATGATGATGGTCCTCGCCGATCGGGTCGCCGACTTCCTGCATCGGAACAAGAAGTACGAGGTCCTCGGCCTCTTCATCCTGCTGATCGTCGGCGTCGTGCTCCTCGGCGAGGGCGGGCACGAGTCGCACCTCCGGCTCTTCGGCTACGCGGTGGAGCCGATGAGCAAGGCGACGTTCTACTTCTCGATCGCGGTCCTCGTGATCGTCGACGTCCTGCAGTCCGGCTACCAGAAGAAGCTCGCCTCGCAGCGGGCGCGAGAGGCGAGCGCCGGCTGAAGGCTACTGCGGGTCGCAGATCGCGGTGGCGGCGTCGATGCGCGCCTGACCCGCGGGCGTCGGGGGCTCCGAGCTGAGGTTGTCCATCATGAACATCGTGGACTCGCCGCGATCGCCCGGCCCGCGGAGCTCCCGCAGCATGCAGGTGCAACGCGCCACGCAGAGGGCGTCGTCGCCGCACTCCGCGCTGCAGCTCTGCATGAACTGCGTGTCGAAGAGGTCGGAGCCGCACGCCGCCATCAGGTCGCGCTCGACCGGGGAGTTGCCGCTGGAGCCGAGGCCGAGGGCGGTGAGCTCGCCCATGCGGTCGTTGTCGTTCGCCCAGGTGTACGCGCAGCCGCAGTAGCCCCGGCACGCGCTCGCGTCGGCGCTCTGGCTGCACTCGGTCTGGCACTCCTGGATGAAGCTCTCGCGGAAGCCCTCGTCGTAGCCCTCGCGGAAGGCCTCGGCGATCTCGCCGCCCCCGCACGCGAGGAGGAGCACGTACATCGCGCCCGTGAGGAGCGCGGCGAAGAGGACCCGGCGTCGCACCGGAGGAGCCTTCGCGAACCGGACGGCGCGCGCAAGGAGAGCGGATGCGTCATCCTGAGCCGGTGAGCCCGTACCGGGACGACGCGGCCGCGCGGAGGCGTCGGCACGAGGCGCTCGAGCAGGAGCGCGACGACGCCCTCGCCCAGCTCGCGCGCGCCCGGGCCGCGCTCGCGAGCGTGATCGCGGAGATGACCGGCCTGCCCGCCGAGGCCGACATCCCCTGGCGCTCCCTCCACGGAGGCGAGCCGATCGAGGCTCGGTTCATCAACGAGACGCCCCACAAGCTCTCGCTGTCGTGGATCAGCTACGACGGCCGCGAGCGCGCCGAGGCGACGCTCGTCCCCGGGGGCCGGCTCGCGCGCGCCTCGCACTGCGGGCACCTCTTTCGCCTCCGCGGCCCCGACGGCGCGGTGGTGGCTCAGGGCTACCTGCGCGCGGACGCGCCCGAGCTCGTCGCGCGTCCCTGAGGGCCGCCGATCCGGGGCCGCGATCCGCGCGGCGGCCTGCTAGAGTGCGCCGCATGCCGGACGACAGATCCAAGCGGGCTTCCGACGACGAGGCCACCGACGACGAGGCCACCGAGGAGGAGACCTCCGAGGAGGAGACCTCCGAGGACGAGGGCAGCTCCGACGACGAGGGCAGCTCCGACGACGAGGCCAGCTCCGACGACGAGGCCAGCTCCGACGACGAGGCCAGCTCCGACGACGAGGGCAGCTCCGACGACGAGCCGGCGCTCAAGCCGCTGGTGAAGAAGTCGCTCAAGGAGGCCGCCGCGCCCGAGGACGAGGCCACCCCGAAGAAGAAGAAGAAGAAGAAGAAGAAGTCCGCCAAGGCCGGCGACGGGGCCGAGGGCTCGACCGCCAAGGCGTCGGGGAAGAAGGCGAGCGCGGCCAAGAAGAAGTCGGCCGCGCCCAAGGCCGCCGCGCCCCGCTCGGCGAAGGGCGACGGCAAGGGCGAAGACGAGGACAACACGCTGATGCTCGGCATCGGGGCGGTGGTCGTCGCGGTCCTCGCGGTCGGCGTCGTCTGGTACATGAAGAACAGCGGCGGGGACGAGCCCGCCGACACGATCGTGGACGTGGCCGAGCCGGCGGGCGGCGAGGAGCCGGCCCACGAGGAGCACGCCGGCGGCGACCACGAGCCCCCGCCCACCCTCCCGGGCGCGCTGCCGCGCCCGGAGGCGCAGCCGGCCCCGCCCGACGTGGCGGCCGCGCCGGAGAACGCGCAGCGCACCGAGTCCGGCCTCGCCTCCCGCGTGATCGAGCCGGGCACGGGCGACGCCCACCCGGGGCCGCGCGATCGCGTCACCGTGCACTACACCGGCTGGACCACCGACGGCCGGATGTTCGACTCGTCGCTGACCCGCGGTCGCCCCGCGACGTTCCCGCTGAACGGCGTGATCGCGGGCTGGACCGAGGGCGTGCAGCTCATGGTCGTCGGCGAGAAGCGCCGGTTCTGGATCCCCGCCAACCTCGCCTACGAGGGCCGACCGGGGCCGCAGGGCACGCTCGTGTTCGACATCGAGCTGCTCTCGTTCGAGGAGACCCCCGAGCCGCCCCCGACCCCGCCCGACGTCGCGGCGCCGCCCGCCAACGCGCAGCGCACCGAGTCCGGTCTCGCCTCGCGCGTCCTCGAGGCGGGCGACGGCACCGAGCACCCGACCGCCGCCTCGCGGGTCACCGTGAACTACACGGGCTGGACCACGGACGGCGAGATGTTCGACTCGTCGATCACCCGCGGCCGGCCCGCGACGTTCCCGCTGAGCGGCGTGATCCCGGGCTGGACCGAGGGCGTGCAGCTCATGGTCGTCGGCGAGAAGCGCCGCTTCTGGATCCCCGAGAACCTCGCCTACGCCGGCCGCCCGGGCGCCCCCCAGGGGATGCTCGTGTTCGACGTCGAGCTGCTCGAGATCCACTGAGCTGAGCGCCGGACGCGGCCCGCGTCACCCGTGGGCCGCGCGCCGACGCCTCGGTCACTCAGGGATCGAGGCAGAGGGTGACCGGCGCGTCCACGCGCACGGCGCCCTCGGGCCGCGTGAGCGGGAGGCGCTGCTCGACCGAGCCCGCCGGGCAGGCGCAGCCACCGGTCCGCGGGTTCGGGGCGACGCACCCGGCGAAGGGATCGCGCTGGTAGGCGCCGCGGCCGCCGGGGTCGAGGCAGAGCCCCAGCTCGGCCGGCGCGTCGCCGCACGCCGCGGTCGGCCGGCCCGTCTGGACGCGCAAGGCGAGCTGCCCCGCCGGACACCCGCAGGTCCCCGTGCGAGGGTGCGGGGTGACGCAGCCGCCGCAGGCCGCGGCCACCGACACGAACGCGCTCCCGTAGCCGCCGTCGCAGAAGCCGAGGCTCAGCGTGGTGGGTGAGCCGTCGGCGCACGCGCCGAGGACCGCGCCGACGTCCGAGCGCGCAAAGCCCATCGCGCAGCTGCACCCGGCGGTGAACGGGTTCCGCACACCGCACGGATCGTTGCACCCCACCGCCTCGCCGACCGCGCCGCTCGCGGCGGAGCAGCGGCCCCGCAGGCACGCGCCGACCTCACAGGCCAGCGACCCGGGGCAGCACTCGAGCCCGGGCAGCCCGCAGTCGGGCTCGGGGGTGATCGGCTCGACGACCTGGGCGAAGCCCGCGTCCCCGGGGGCGCTCGGGGGCCCGGCGTCGGGGGCGGGGGCCGGCGCGCCGGCGTCGCCGGGGAGATCGACGTGGACCCCCTGGCCGCGGAGGGCGTCGAGATCCGGCCCGCAGCCGAGGAGCACGAGCGCGAGCAGGGCCGCCCTCACGGCAGCCCCTCGACGATCCACAGGACCAGCGTCGTCGCGAGGCCGCCGATCGCGACCGCGGCGAGGGCCCACGACGCGTCGCGCTCCGAGGCCACCGACGCGATGTCGGACGCGGCGCAGCCCTGGCTCGTCGCGCCGCAGCTCCCCGCCATCGCGCCGTAGCGGCTCTCGAAGTCGACCCACAGACCGACCGAGGTCGCGGCGCTCAGCGCAGTGAGGCCGAGGGAGAGCCAGGTGAACACGCGGCCGCCGATCGGGTCGAAGCTCCCCGCCGCGGACGGCGGATCTGGCGCGCGGTCGATCCCGCGGAGCAGCTCCTCGACCTCAGCCCGCTCCGGCGCGTCGGCCCCGGCGGTCGCGAGGTAACGTCGGTACGCGGAGGCCGCCTCTTCGTCACGCCCGAGCCGGAGCCACGCGTTGCCGATGTTGATCTGCATCATCGCGTGCGGGCTGAGCGCGTAGGACTGGCTCCACAGCTCGACCGCGCGGGCGTAGGCGCCGCGATCCCAGGCCGCCCGGCCCTCGGCGAAGCTCACCTGGGCCTCGGACTCGCGCTGGGCCGCGGCCGGTCGGGCCGAGAGCGCACCGAGCGCGATCAGCCCGGCGACACCCCAGCGCGAGGCGGCTCGGAGGATCGACGGCGCGGACCGGCGGCGCATGCCCCGGGGAACGGCCGGGCGCGGCGAGAGTTGAGGGCTACGTCGGGACCTCTTCGCGCCCGTCCGCGTGGATCGCGAAGCGACCCCGGTCGCGCGCGTGCACCGGACCGTCGGAGCCCCACGGCCAGCCGCCGTA
>JAUHXR010000125.1 GCA_030426845.1 Polyangia bacterium
CCGGCGACCGGGTCGCGCGTGGCCGATCTCGCGTTCGGCGACGGCGCCTGGGTGGTCGCGTGCGACGACGCGATCTGGCGCTCCACCGACGGCGTCACCTTCGTCGAGGCCACGCCCCCGTCCTTCAACGGCGCGCGCGCGATCGCCTACCGGGAGGGGTTCGGCTTCGCGGCGGTCGGCGCGTCCCTCTGGACCTCCCCCGACGGAGTCACCTGGACCCGCTCGGACGTGGCGTTCCCGTTCGATCCGACGCTCAACGCCTTCCGCTCGATCGCCCCGACGCAGTAGCGCGGAGCGCCTGGCCGCCCGCGCTCAGAGCTCGAACGCGACGACCACCACGTCGGTGTCGCCGCCCGCCGTGTCGTCGCCGTCCGTGGTGACGGTCGTTCCGTCCACGAGCGCCCCGTCGCCGACCGCGCCGGTGACGACCGCGCGATGATCGGCGACCGCCACGCCGCCGCCGCGATCGGGGTCGGGGCCGCCGATGCTGCGCAGCCACCGGCACCGGCCGTCGGCCGGGTCGAGGCGCGCGATGAACAGGTCGGTCGCGCCCGCCGTCGGCGCGACCGGGCAGCCGTCGAGGCCGATCCCGCCGTGCTCCCCCGTGACGACGACCCGGTCCGCCGCGTCGCTCGCCACCCCGAGCGCGCGCCCACCCATCGCCTGGGCGTCGACCGCCGTCCACCGGGGCTGGCCCATCGGACCGAGCCGCGCGATCAGCGCGCGCGTCCGGGTCGCGCTCGGAATCGGCGCGCCCTCGATCGTCGCGTCGCTGCTCGCGCTCGAGCCGACCACGATCACGTCGCCGGTCCCGATCGCCGCGAGCCCCGCCGCCTCCTCCGTCGCCGATCCGGAGAGGTGCGTCGTGAAGGCGGGCGTGCCGTCGGCCGCGTCGAGGCCGATCGCCGCCGCGTCGAACCCGACCGCGTCGAGGGGCCGCGCGCCGCCGCTCAGGCGGCCGCTGAAGCCGGCCGCGATCACCACCGCGCCGTCGCGCCGCACCGCGACCGCGTTCGCCGAGGCGTCCTCCGTGGACTCGAAGAAGGCGCACCAGCGCGGGGTCCCTGCGGCGTCGAGGCGGATCGCGAAGGCGTGGCTCGAGCCGCCGCTCGGGGTGAACGGCGCGCAGGGCGCGCCCACGTCGAACGACGCGCCGGAGAAGGTGCCGACCGCGACCACGTCGCCGCCGGGGAGCGCGGCCAGGCCGCGGACCGTGCTCACGAGGGGCAGCCGGCGCTCGCTCATGAAGCCGCTCAGCGCGGCCGCGCCGTAGCGCGCGACGAGGCCGGTGGAGCCGCCCGTGGTCGCACCGCCGCCGAGGTCCACCGTGCCCGCCACGCGCCCGCCGACGACCAGCGCGCCTCCGGTCGCAGCCGCGGCCGACCCCTCGTCCGGGTTGGGCGAGCCGAGGAGGACCGAGGCGGTGTGGACGCCGTCCGCGGTGAACGTCGCCATCAGGACGTCGAAGGAGGACGCGACGAGCGACTCGCCTCCGACATCGATCGTTCCCGCCTCCACCTCGCCGACCACGAGCCAGCCGCCGGCCGGGAGCGACGCCACCGCGCGCCCTCGATC
The DNA here is from genome assembly GCA_030426845.1 of Polyangia bacterium. Lineage (GTDB taxonomy): Bacteria > Myxococcota_A > Polyangia > Polyangiales > Sandaracinaceae > JAUHXR01. The sequence goes on from JAUHXR010000125.1 coordinate 1,576, forward strand.
GCGGAGCCGCCCCGTGCCCGCGGCCCCGGCGACGAGCGACCACTGGAGCGTGCCGGACGGAGGACGGCACGCCGCGTCGCGGCACTCGAGCCCGCCGCCGCAGCTCTCCTCGTCGACCGTCCCGTCGCAGTCATCGTCGATCCCGTCGCACGTCTCGGCCCGATCGGGGCACGCGTCGGGCAGCCCGCCGTCGCGCGGCCCTCCGTCGCGGCCTCCCCCGTCGGAGCCCGCGTCCGCAGGCGCGCCCGCGTCGAGCCCCCCGCCGTCGCCCGCGTCCGACCCGCCGCGCTGCAGCGCGTCGAAGTCCGGCGTGCAGCCGGCAAGCCCCAGCGCGAGCGCCAGCCCGAGCGACAGACCCACCGGCCGCGCGCGGGTCATCGGCGCGCCTCCCTGGACGCGTGGCCCGAGCGCCTCCCCACGTCGGCGCGGCGGCGCGCGCGAGGCTCGCGATCGCGCGCCTCGGCCGAGAGCTGCGCCCGGTCCTCGGCCGGCGCGCCGCCCGCGTCGAGCTCGACGACGAGCGCGATGAGCGCCGCGACCGCGAGGCCGCCCGCGACCGGCCCGAGCACCTGATAGGCGAGCGCCTCGGCGCGCAGCGGGTCGACGTCGGCGTCGGGGCAGCCCGGCGCGCAGTCGGCCGCGAGCTCGTCGTAGCGGACGTGGACGTGGATCCCGAGGCCCCCCGCGGCGAGGCCGGCCCCGAGCGCCGACGCGCCGAAGATCCACGCCCACACCGGGCTCGCCCCCGACGCCGACATGCGCGCCGCGGGCGGAGGCGAGGTCGCGACGATCGGATCGGGCGACGGGGGCTCGGCCTGATCCGCGCCCTCATCGGCACGCAGCACCGCCAGCCGCGCCTCGACCCGCGCCCGCATGTCGGTGTCGGGGTCGAGCGCGAGGAACGCCTCGTAGGCCTCGATCGCGCGCGCCGGGCGACCCGCGTCGTCGGCCGCGAGGCCCACGTTGTAGAGGAGCTCCGGGTGCTCGCTCAGCTCGTAGGCGCGCTCGAACAGCCCGAGCGCCTCGTCGAAGCGCCCGCGCCGCAGCGCGATGACCCCGGCCTCGTGCAGGCGCTGCGCCTCCTCGTCGTCGGTTGGCTCGGACCGCGGGGTGTCGCTCGTCGCGGCGCCGTCCTGCGGCGGCTCCTGCGCCGCCGCCGCGGCGGGGGTCAGCCCGACGAGCACTCCGGACAAGAGCCCAGGCACGAGCAAGGGGACGAGGAGCGAGACCGCCGCGCCGCGCATGAGTCGGGAGGCTCTCCGACCGCGACGCGTCGCTCCATGGTCATTTTTTCGAGGCCTCGGGCGCGAACGCGCGGAGCTGCGCCACGAGCTGCGCCCGGCTCCGCACCCCGAGCTTGCGCGCGAGCCCCTTCACGCAGTCGCCGACCGTACCGGGGGCGAGGCCGAGCTCGTAGGCCACGTGCTTGGTCGACGCGCCGCGCGCGAGCAGCGACGCGACCTGCTTCTCGCGCGCGGTCAGGGCGCGCGGGTCGGGCGCGGTCGGCTCGTTGCGGAGCGCGAGGACGTAGCGGCGCCCGTCCGACTCCCAGCGGTCGACGAGGGACCAGCGGCCATCCACCATCCCGCGCCAGATCGCCACCGCGCGGTCCGGGTCGCGGACCGACAGCGATCCGCGGGCCCGCTCGCGCCTCCGCACCTCGCGACGCAAGCTGTCGCGCGCGCTCGCCTCCCGGGCCGCCCCCTCGGCGTGGTGGTCGGCCCCGTCTGGCCCGAGGATCGCCTCCGGCGCGGGCGCCTCGGGCAGCTCGTCGGCGAGCTCGCGGAGCCGCAGGCCCGCCGCGAGGTGGGCGGTGATGCGCGACCAGCGGCGCAGGGTGACCGGGTCGGTGCGCTCGCGCGGGGTCGCGTGCGGGATGGTCACGTGCACCCGCCGGGCGCGACCGCGCAGGTTGAGGGTGAACAGATCGCCCACTCCGTAGACGGCGCGCCAGCGGTCGACGGCCGGCGCGAACAGCTCGGGCCGCACCCCGGCGAGGGACACCGTGTCGGCGAACACGCCGCAGAGCGGCCCGTGCCGGTAGAAGTGGTGCACCGCCTCGGGCGGCGCGCTCGCGTGCATCTCCTGGAGCAGCGAGGCGGCGTCGACCTCGGCGTCGATCGCGGTCGCGCCGGGGACGACCCGGTCGCCGGCGAGCGCGTAGGCGTAGGTGAACGCGCCGAGCGGCGCACGATACGCGCGGGCCGCGGCGGCGTTGATCTGGGCGAGCCACGACGCCTCATCGGCGCGCAGATCGTAGGCCGCCTCCACGACGTCGATGAGGTCGCGCTCACTCATCCGTGATCGACGGCGTCACCAGCGCGGCGAGCTCGGCCCGCCCGAGCGCCCCGAGCTTGCGATAGACGGCGGCGAGCTGGTTGGCCACCGTCCGCGCCGACGTCCCGCGCTCGGCCGCGATCTCGGCGTTGGACGCTCCTTCCAGCACCCGCGCCACCACCGCGCGCTCCGCCTCGGTGAGCGACGCGACGCGCCCCGGCGCGAGCACCGGGACGGACACCGCCATGAGCTCGTCGTCGAGCTCCGTCACGCGCAGATCCGAGGCCACGCGTCGATGATGCGGGACGCGGCGCGCGCGGGGAAGCGGCGCGAACCAAGGGTAAGGCGCGACGCGTGACGCGATGGGGCATCCTGGAGCTCATGGCGACGCGAACGTGGTGGGCGGCCCTGGCCGTGGTCGGGGCGTTCGGGCTCGGGGGCTGCGACGACGGCGGCGACCCGGACGCGGGCCCGTCGGGCGACGCCGGCGCGACGCGCGACGCGGGCCCGATCGCGGATCGCGACGCCGGCCCGTCCCCGAGCGACGCGGGCGCCGACCCCGACGCCGGCCCGGGCTGCCCCGCGCCGGAGGGTCCGCCCGACATCACCGGCGCGACCCACGACCTCGCGGCGGGCGGCGATCTGTCGGCGGCGGTCGGCGCGGCGGCCAGCGGCGACGCGATCGTCCTCGCGGACGGCGACTACGGAGACGTCACGATCGCCGACGTCGGCTTCGACGGCTGGCTCGTCGTCCGGGCCGCCCCCGGGGCCACCGTGACGATCGCCTCGCTCCGCCTCACCAACACCCGCGGCCTCTACTTCGAGGGCGTGACCTTCGAGGGCCGCGTCCTGGTCGAGGCGGCCGAGCGCACGGTGCTCGACACGATCCGGCTCGAGATCCCGGACCCTGGCGACCCGACCGGCTACCCCGGCGGCGGCATCGACGTGAGCGGCCGCGGGGTCGGCCGCGGCAACCGCGGCTTCGTCCTGCGCAACTCCTACATCCGCGGCGGCCGCCGGACGCTGTTCCTCCACTCGCTCTTCGTGGCGCCGGACGACTGGAACCAGGACCTCACGATCGTGAACAACGAGCTCGACTGCGTGGGCGACCGCAACTGCGTCCAGATCTCCGGCAGCCGCGGCGTCCTGATCGCCGACAACACGTTTCGCAGCGCCCACGATGGCGTGCTCATGGCCGGCGCGATCGACGTCCAGGTGCTCCGCAACCGCTTCGAGGGCACCGCCGCGTCGGGCCAGGCCGGCGGCGCGGTGCGCGTCGCCTCGCCGGGCTACCAGTGGGACGCGTTCAACGGCGTCGGCCACATGGTGTCGACCGACGTCCTCGTGGCGAACAACCTCGTCGAGGGCTACCGGATCGGGGTCGAGCTCGCGGCCTGCCGCCGCGTCGACGTCGTCTTCAACACCGTGATCGGCGGCCGCGGCCTCTCCACCTGGCACCGCGTCCCGGTCGACGAGCGCGGCAACACCGTCCTCGTCGGCAACGACGAGTACCGCGTCTGGAACAACGTCCTCGGCGAGCTCCGGGTCGACGCGATGGACCCGCGCCCCACCTTCGAGTCGAACAACGCCGCCGCCACCGGCGGCATGGGACCGGGCCTCGTCACCGCCGATCCCATGCTCGGCCCCGACGGAGTCCCGCTCGCGGGCTCGCCGCTGATCGACACCGCGCTCGTCACCGCCGACAACCCGGCCGACGACCTCCGCGGCGCGACCCGCGACGGCGCTCCGGACATCGGCGCGTTCGAGGTCGGCGCGACCGTCGCCTGCCCCTGACGACCGGGCCTCCACCCGCCGCCTCCACCCACTGCGCCAGACTGCGCCCCATCGCGCCGAGGCCCTCGCTCCGAGGGAAGAAGAACCTTCCCGATGTGGAGTGGACTTCGGAACAATAGCCAACGTTGGCTTCTTGTTGATAACTCTTATCAACAAGAAATCAACTCTGACCGACCGGCCGGTCGGTTTTCGTTTCTCGGACCAACTCTGGCTCTGGAACGCCGGCGGCTGAGAGCTCGACGCGGAATCCGGCGACCGAGGCCGGATCACCCGCGACGCCGCGCCGAGATCCGCTTGCCCGCGGCGGGCCTCGGCGATAGCTCACTGGCGATGGGCGACGAGGACCGCGCCGCGATCGTGCAGGGGGACCGGTCGGTGCTGCTCGAGGTCGACCACCCCGGCTACGAGGTGGCGCGGCGGCACCTCGGGCGCTTCGCCGAGCTCGAGAAGTCGCCCGAGCACGTCCACACCTACCGGCTCAGCGACCTCGCGCTCTGGAACGCGGCCGCGGCCGGGATGACCGAGGCCGAGGTCGTCGACGCGCTGGCGTCCATCTCGCGCTTCGAGCTGCCATCCCACGTCCTGCACGAGGTCCGCGATCGGCTGGCCCGCTTCGGGGTCTGCGCGCTGCACGATCACCCGAGCGACGAGCGGCAGCTCCGGCTCTCGGTGGCCGACCGCCGGGTGCGCGACCGCTTCGCGCGCGACAAGAAGCTCTCCTCACTGCTGCGCCCGTGCCCCGACGGGTTCCTGCTCGACGCGGCCGCGCGCGGGCCGGTGAAGCAGGCGATCCTCAAGCTCGGCTGGCCGGTCGACGACCGGGCCGGGCTCCGCGATGGGGCGCCGATGGACGTCGAGCTCCGGCGCGACGTCTTCACCCCTTACGACTATCAGGACGCGGCCGCGCGGGCCTTCCTCGACTCGGGCGGCCACGGCGCGATCGTGCTGCCCTGCGGTGCCGGCAAGACCGTCCTCGCGATGATGGTGGTCGCCGCGCTCAAGACGCGCACCCTGATCCTCACGAGCGGCCGCGAGGCCTGCGCGCAGTGGCGGCGCGAGCTCGTCGCCAAGACGACGCTGACCGAGGACGACGTGGCGATCTACGGCGCGGGCCAGAAGAAGGACGTCGGCCCGGTGACCGTCTCCACCTACGCGATGATGGCCCGCAAGGGCGGCGGCGGGCCGACCGGCCACGTCAACTTCGATCGCTTGAGCCAGGAGCCCTGGGGTCTGCTCGTCTACGACGAGGTGCATCTGTTGCCCGCGCGCATGTTCCGCCTCACCGCGGAGGTCCAGGCGCGGCGGCGCCTCGGGCTCACCGCGACGCTGGTCCGCGAGGACGGCCGCGCGGGCGACGTCTTCGCGCTCATCGGGCCCAAGCGCTACGAGGTGCCGTGGCGCGAGCTCGAGGCCTCGGGCCACATCGCGGCCGCCACCTGCTTCGAGGTGCGGGTCGACCTGAGCGACGGAGTCGAGGACGCCTACGCGTCGGCCACCCTGCGCGAGCAGCCGCGGGTGGCGGCGGAGAACCCGGCGAAGCTCCGCGCGCTCCGCGGCATCGTCGAGCGGCACGAGGGCGACCGCGTGCTCGTCATCGGCACCTACCTCGAGTCGCTGCGCGCCGCCGCGCGCCTCCTGCGCGCCCCCGCGATCACCGGCGAGACGCCGCACGACAAGCGCGAGGAGCTCCTGAGCGCGTTCCGCGCCGGCGCGATCCGCACCCTCGTGATGTCGCGCGTCGGCAACTTCGCGATCGACATCCCCGAGGCCAACGTGCTCGTGCAGCTGAGCGGCAGCATGGGCTCGCGCCAGGAGGAGGCGCAGCGCCTCGGCCGGGTCCTGCGCCCCAAGCCCGGCGGCGCGACCTTCTACACCCTCGTCAGCCGGGACACCGTCGAGCAGGAGCACGCGCTCCACCGACAGCTCTTCTTGACCGAGCAGGGCTACCGCTACTACCTGGAGGACTGGACCGATGGCCCGCAAGACGGCCTCCACTGACAAGCTCCCTCGCTCGCTCCAGGGCGCGCTCCTGCCCGAGCAGATCGAGGGGCTCGCCCGCGTCCTCGCCGAGGCGTGGGGCGGCAAGCCGACGAACAAGCGCTCGGCCAACGTCCCGGCGCGGATGCGCGACGCGGCCGCCGTCCGGCAGCGGCTCGACGAGGTGAGCGCCCTCGGGCTCGCGATGCTCGAGGTGCTCGTCGAGGCGGGCGGCCTCTGCCGGGCCGTGGCGATGCAGGAGATCCTGGAGGAGCGGGTCGGCGTGTCCGGCGACATGCTCGAGCGCGCGGCCTCCGAGGTCGCCATGGCCGGGCTCGCGGCCCAGGTGCGGATGGGGAGCCTGCAGGCGCTGGCGCTCCTGACCCCGAACGCCGCGATCGTCGCGGACGCGGTCCTCGGCGTGACCCTGCCGTCCGAACCGCCGGCGAGCGCGGGGACCGGCGTGACCGCGACGGCCGACGTCGAGGCGATCGCGGCCGCGACGATGGCGCTCCACCACGAGGTGAAGGCGACCAAGGACGGCTGGGTCCATCGCACGAGCGTGAAGAAGCACGCGCGGCGGCTCGAGATGGACGCCGGGCGGCTCGAGGAGCGGCTCGAAGCCGCCTCGCGCGGCGGCGCGATCGTGGCGCGGGACGGCCGGTTCGACGTCGACGTCGACGGGCTGCTCGCGGTGGCCCGGGGCGACGGCGCGAGCCCGCGCACCCGGGCGCTGCTCGCCGACGGGCCGGTGTGCGCGGAGCTGCTCGTGCGCCAGCTCGCGCGCTCGAAGCTCAGCGGGGCCGGCCACTACGGGCCGGATCTCGCGGAGGCGCGCGACATCGCGCAGCAGATCGTCGACGACCTCCGTGGGGTCGTCCGCAGCGAGTCCGGCGGGGCGACCTGGCTCTCGATCCCCCACCTCGCGGAGCTCCCGACGGAGCCGGTCGAGGGCTTCCTCACCCCGAGCCTCGAGGTGATGGTCGGCCCCGACCCCGACGCGCGGGTGGTGGCCAGGGTCGGGCTCGGCGCCGAGCTGGTCCGCGTGGACCGCGTGATCACCTTCCGCCTGCGGCCCAAGACGGTGGCCAACATGGTGGCGTGCGGCCAGGACGTCGGTGACCTGCTCGAGGCGCTCGAGCTCGTGGGCAAGCACGGGGTGCCCGACAACGTGCGCGCGCAGATCCTCGACTGGGGCGGCAGCGCGAAGGTCGCGCGGGCACGACCGGCGGTCCTGCTCCGGGTGCGCGAGAGCCAACACGACGCGGCGAGGCGCGCGCTCGACGACCAGGGCCTCGGCGACGCCGTGCTCGGCGCGCTCCGTCCGGGCGAGCTGATCCTCGGCTACGACGCGTACCTGGACGCGCGCGCCGCCCTCGCGGGCGCGGGGTTCGACGTGTCCGGCGACGTGCCTCCGCTGGCGCGCGACGAGGACGACGCGGGCATCGACATGACCGAGGTGATGCTCGCGCGGATCACCCCCCCGCCGCTCGGCGTCCCGCGGCCCGACCCGGCCCTCCGCGATCGGGTCCAGCGCGCGGTCGAGGACGGCTTCGCGGAGAGCCGCCGGACGCTCGGCCGGCTCGTCCCCAAGGGCGGTCCGCGGAGCGCGGCCGAGATGCGCGAGGCGATGCGCGCGCGGATCGACGAGTCGCTCTCCGCGACCTCCAAGCGCGCGATCGCGCAGGTGCTCGACGTCCACGCGAAGCTGGAGGCGCAGCTCGAGGCGTGGGCCGCGGGCTACGACGGCGAGGCTCGGGCCTACGCCACGACGGTCGTGCGCACCCCGCTGCTGTGCATGCCGCTGCTCTGCCTCGCGCCCAAGCACCGTCAGCGCTTGCTCACGAGCACCGGGCACCCGGACGACGTCCTCGAGGAGGCGGCCCGGCTGACCCAGCGCGGCCGGCTCAGCCCGGAGGGCCGGCGCATCGTCGCGGCGATCCCCAACGCGGGCTTCAGGGACTGGCTCCAATCGGTGAGCTCGATCGGGCTGGCCCAGCCAGGCGGCGACGACCTCGACGACCTCGACGACCTCAACGACCTCGACGGGGCGCCCAGCCAGCCCATCTCCGACCGGATCGCGGGGCTGCACCGCGCGATGGAGACGCGCGAGATCGTCGATGTCTGGTGGCGCACCCCGACCGGTACGTCGCACGCCCAGGTCTGGGTCGAGCGGCTGTCCCAGCGCGGCCGGCGCTCGGTCGTGCTCTGCACCGAGGCGACCGAGCAGGAGCTCGGCCGGGCCATCCCGCTGGAGGACATCCTCGCCGTCATCCCGTGACGGGAGTCCGCTCCTCCTCTGCCGGCGCGCAACCGCCGGGCGCCGCGGCGCGATGAAGGTCCAGCACCTCGGTGCTAGATTGGAGTCGTCCCGATGCCCCCCGTAGACCTGAGCGTCCACCTCCTCACGCAGATCCGCGACGCGGTCGCGGAGACCAACGCCCGCCTCGATCAGACCAACGCCCGCCTCGATCAGACCAACGTGCGCCTCGAGGAGATGCGCGAAGAGCTGAGCGCGCGGATCGTGGAGTCCGAGATCCGGACGTCCACCGCGATCACCGAGCTGGCCGGCGCGGTCAACGGCGTGGTCTCGCTCCTGCGCGAGCAGCGCGATCTCGCCCCGCGCGTCACGAAGTGCGAGGCCGACATCGTCGAGCTGAAGCGGCGCCTGGACGCCTGATCGAGCAGCCGTCGGCCTGGCGGACCGATGAGACCCACCACGTGAGCCGGCCCGACGCGATGCCCGACGTGGCGAGGGACTTGGTTCTGGAGTGCGCTCGCGACGTGGTCGCGCGCCGGTTCGACGCCCTCGAGGGGAGGAGCGGCGCGACGATTCTCGCGGAGGACTTCGAGCGCGCCGTCGCCGAATACGGTAAGCACGGAGCGACGATCGCGATGCCGCCCCCCGGACGGGAGTGGACGTTCACGGATGTCCACCGGATCGGCGACGGGCACTGGAAGGTGGACTTCGACTTCTGGACCACGGGGGGCGAGCGAGGCGACCTGACCCTGAAGCTCGAGCTGTGGCTGACGCCCCACGGCACGGCGGTGGCTCGCGTGCTCGACCTTCGGGTGCTCTAGGAGCTTGATTCACCACCGTCGCGGGGCGCCTCCCGGGCCGCAAGCGTCCGCCTCGCCGCCGGCCGCTCCTCGACGATGCCCGAGCCGCCGACGTCGGGGATCGTCCCCGACCGCGCGATGGCGGCCGGTTGTTCGACGGGCCCGGCGCGATCCGCTAAGCCGGCCCGATGGCGGGGACGACGGTCAAGCCCGAGCCCATCGAGGGTTCGGATCCGAGCCTGTTCAACGACGACCTCGCGCCGACGCCCGATGCGGCCAAGACGTGGTCGTGGACGAGCATCGCCGCGCTCTGGGTCGGCATGGTGGTCTGCGTCCCGACCTACATGCTGAGCGCCGGGATGGTCGAGCAGGGGATGAGCTGGTGGCAGGCGGTCGCCACCGTCCTGCTCGGCAACGTGGTGGTCCTCGTCCCGATGATGCTCGTCGGCCACGCGGGGACCAAGCACGGCATCCCCTTCCCCGTGCTGCTCCGCTCGAGCTTCGGCACGGTCGGCGCCAACGTGCCGGCGATCCTCCGCGGGCTCGTCGCGTGCGGCTGGTTCGGCATCCAGACGTGGGTCGGCGGCTCGGCGATCTACACGATGATCAACGCGGTCAGCGACGACGCGATCGTGGGCGACGCGCTGCCGATCCTCGGGATCGACGCGGGCCAGACGGTTTGCTTCGTCTTCTTCTGGGCGCTCCACGTCTTCTTCATCGCGTTCGGCACCGAGTCGATCCGCTGGCTCGAGACGCTGGCCGCGCCGTTCCTCATCGTGATGGGGCTCGCGCTCCTGTTCTGGGCGTACCGCGAGGCAGGCGGCTTCGGCGCGATGCTCTCGACCCCGTCGCAGTTCGACCCGGGCCAGCCGCGGGACGGCGAGTTCTGGAGCGTGTTCTTCCCCAACCTCACCGCGATGGTCGGCTTCTGGGCGACGCTGAGCCTCAACATCCCGGACTTCACCCGCTTCTGTAGGACGCAGCGCGACCAGGTCCTCGGCCAGGCGGTCGGGCTGCCGCCGACGATGGCGCTCTTCGCGTTCATCGGGGTCGCGGTGACGAGCGCGACGGTGGTGATCTTCGGCGAGGCGATCTGGGACCCGGTCGCGCTGCTCGGCCGGATGGGCGGCTGGGCGGTCGTCGTGGCCCTCTTCGCGCTGATCGTCGCGACGCTCACCACCAACCTCGCGGCGAACGTGGTCGCGCCGTCGAACGGCTTCTCGAACATCAGCCCCAAGCGCATCTCGTTCAAGATGGGCGGCTACATCACGGCCGGGCTCGGGCTCGCGATGTTCCCCTGGAAGATCCTCGAGTCGTCCGAGGGCTACATCTTCACCTGGCTCGTCGGCTACTCCGCGCTCCTCGGCCCGATCGCGGGGATCCTCGTCAGCGACTATTTCCTCGTGCGGCGCACCGAGCTCGACGTGCCCGACCTCTTCCGCGCCCACGGCGCCTATCGCTTCAGCGGCGGCTGGAACTGGCGCGCGCTCGTCGCCCTCGCGCTCGGGGTGATCCCGAACGTGCCCGGGTTCCTCGGCCAGGCGATCGAGGGCATGGACGTCGGCGAGCCGTGGTCGACGATCTACACCTACGCCTGGTTCGTCGGCTTCTTCGTCAGCGGCGGGCTCTACTGGGCTCTGATGCGGGCAGCCCCGCCGGCTCAGGCGCGCGCGGCGTAGTCGTAGTAGTCGACCCCGAGGTCGGCGAACGCGGGGTCGTGGACCTCGCCCGTCCGGCTGATGAAGAAGCGCGGCTGGGCGTCGCGGGCGCGCAGGCCCTCGAGGCGGCCGTGATCGTGGAGCGCCTCGTAGGCGGCGCGGTCGAGGTCGACCGCCTCGGCGAGCGCGCTGCGGACGCGCACCCGCGCCGCCGCGTCGTACCAGCGGTCGGTCACGGTCAGCGGGATCGCCTCGGCCGCGTCTCCGCTGCCGTACCCGACGCAGAGCAGCTCCTCGCCCGCGAGCGGGAGCCGCCGGGCGTGGGCCTCCTCGAAGCCGGCCGCGAGCCACGCGGGGAGCGCGGCGGTGTAGAGGTTGCCCATGTCCATCGCGGGCTCGGCGCCGAGCGCCATCCGCTCGCCGAGGGCGGCGTCGAGCGCGCCGCTCCGGCGAAGGTGCCCGGCGAGGCGGGTGATCGTCGGCGTCGGATCGGTCGGCTCGCCGGCCGCGAGGAGCGCGTCGAACAGATCGCTCGACGACTTGGCCTCCGCGCGCGCCGCGGCCGGGTCGACGCCCACCTCGCGCGCGAGGGCCTCGAGCCGCTCGGGGTCGGCGTCGGCGGGGTGCAGGCCGCCCGCGATCGCGCGCGCCATCACGTAGGCCATCGCCTGCTTGGGCATGTGCGCGTAGGGCCGATGGAGGAACAGCGCGCGCACGCGCTCGAGGTACGCGCCGAGCGAGGTGCCCTGGCGGAGCAGCAGGTCGCGCATCGCCTCGAAGGTCTCGTCCATGTAGGCGAAGGTCGAGTAGCGGCCGCTGAACACGGGGAAGTCATGATGACGCCCGGTGGCCTCGGCGTAGCCGGGCGCGAAGTGGCGCGCGAACGGCTTGCGGAAGTCGGGCCCGCGGTAGGCGGAGGCCGAGCCCGAGCGCGCCAGGTCGACGGACGCGAGGCGGGCGTGCTCATCGACGAGCATCGCGACCGCGCCGGCGCCCTGGGTCTGCTCGCCGGTCGAGCCGCGCGCGTACTCGGCGATGTCCGCGCAGACCACGATCGCGCGCCGCCCGCCTCCGTCGCAGGCTGCGTAGCGGACCGCGCCCTTGAGCGCGTAGAGCCCGCCGAGGCACGCGTGCTTCACCTCGGGCACCTCGCAGCGGCGCGAGAGCCGCGGCAGCCCGCGGGCGGCGAGCGCGCGGTCGAGCATCCCGCGCACGATCACCGCGCCGGCCGCGTTGTCCTTGCTCGACTCGGTCCCGAGCACGAGGTGCCCGATCGAGCCGGGGTCGACGTCGAAGTCGAGGATGAGCGACAGCGCGGCCTCGGCCGCCATCGTGTAGACGTCCTCGTGCGGCGCGGGCATGCGGAAGCTCCGCCCGACGACCGACTCGATCTTGTCCCACGGCTGCCCCGTCCACGCGCACCAGTCCTCGAGCTTCACCCGAAGGCGCGGGACGTAGACCGACAGGCCGCTGAGGCCGGCCGGAGGCGATTCAGTCGAGCTCATGCTTCCTCCGTGCGCCGCGCGATCCTGGTCGGCGTTCGGCGCGAAGGGCGGAGCATAGGGGCACCGGATGTCCGAGACGTTTCGCGCGCATTTCGCGTAACACCCCAGGCGCCCCCCCCGCCCCCTGCCCGAAGCGAGCCCACCTCGGCCCACCCACGCGCCGAACCAACCCAGAACCACTCCACGAGGACCGCCCCCACCCGGAGCCCGGGGCCGCCGGCGACGCGCTCTCAACACCCGAGGAAGCTCAACATGTGGAGGTCGTCCTCGCCCGTCGTCGGCATCCGCAGCCACGTGATCGCGAGCCGGCCGCCGACCCACGCGAGGTCCGCGACCCGCGCGCCGAACGCCGTCGGGTCGATCGGGATCGCCTCGCGCAGCCGACCGTCAGGGGCCAGCCGATAGACCCAGACCTCCGTGCCCGGGCCGACCTGCGGCGCCGCGACGAAGCCGCTCGCCGGCACCGCGACCGTCGTCGCCACGATCGTCCAGCCGTCCGCCGTGCCGTGGATCCGCGCGTGCGCGACCCGGCGGCGCCCGTAGGGGACGATCGTGACCGCGCTCCCGACCCCGGCGCCCGGCGCGTAGGTGACGAAGCGCGCGTCGTAGGCGTTGCCCGCGCTCGCCGGGTCCTTGGTGTTGTAGAGCACGCCGTATTGACCGTCGTCGAAGCCGAGCGACGCGATGCCGATCGACTGGATCGGCGAGCTCACGAGCCGCACCTCGGCCCCGGCGCGAGCGTGTCCACGTTGACCTCACGGGGGTGAGGCGCGCGGATCGTCAGTCGCGTCATCGCGCAGGCGGACGGCAGGTCCCGTGCCAGGCGGCAAGTCACGGTGACGGCGGCGAACGGAGGAGACGCGCAGGCACGAGATGCACATCGAGGAACCTGAGGGGCACATCGCGGGGCGGCGGGCGCGGCTATGGGTGAGTGGGTTGGCTCGAGCGCTCCGCCTCGAGGTGCCGCAGGCTCTCGCCGCCGGGGCAGACCGCGCGCAGGTCCGCGGACTCGTAGAAGCCGAGCGGCTCGTAGACGAGGATGCAGCCGGTGCGGTCCATCGCGTCGTCGAGCCACGCGGCCACGGCCTCCTGGTCGGGGAGCTCCCCGTCGCTCGAGGCGCCGACGATCCGGGCGACCAGCGCGTCGATCGCCGCCGCCGCCTCGCCCTCGTGGGCGCGCTCCTCGGTGCTGACGCGAGGCGCGGTCGGCGGCGGGCCGTCGAGCACGCGGCCCTCGAGGAGGTCGACGAAGATCGAGGCGCGCGTGGGCTCCGCGTCCGGCTCCACCGCGTCGGAGCAGCTCCGCTCGAGCTCGGCGTAGCGCCGGTCGCGCAGCTCGGGGAAGACCGAGCAGTTGTGGTCCAGCAGGTCCTCTCGCGCGTCGGCCGCCGGCCCCGACTCGATCGCGTCGTCGATCGCGGTCGCGGTGCGCGCGCGCGGCGGGTGGTCGACCAGCGCCTGGGCGAGCGCGCGGTGAGCCACCTCGATCCGGGCCGGGCCGAGCCGACGTTCGAGGTCCAGGAGCGCGCCCATCAGCGACGCGCCGTGGGCCGTCGCGTCCTCGACCGCCGCGCGCTGCTCCTCCGACAGGCCGCGCAGCTCGGCCTCGGCGACGGGGGTGAGGCGCGCGACGTGGGCCGCGACCACCTCGTCGCAGCGGCCGCCGTTGAGCCAGAGCACGAGCCGCACGTCCGCGTCGCTCCCCCGCGCCAGCCACGTCAGGCGCGCCTCGCAGCGCGCGATGGCCGACGGGTCCTCGGCCGCCGCGAGGCCGGCGACGCTCGAGAGGCTGCGGACCGGGTTCAACAGGCCCGCCTCGGCGAAGCGCGCCGCCAGGAGGTCCAGCGCGGGGTCGTCGAGGCTCGGCGGCATCGACGCGGGGGGCTCCTCGCCGTAGCGCTCGCGCAGGGCGTCGAGCCGCGCGGTCGCGTGCTCGGACAGCCGGCCGCGCGCGAGGCCCTCGATGAGCTCGTCCATCGGCTCGGCGAGCTCGAACGCACGCTGCTCCTCGAGCCGCGCGACGTAGGCCGGGAAGTCGAGGAACACCGTGAAGCGGAGCAGCCAGCCGGCCACCAGCAGCAGGCCGACGCCGCCCGCGACGAGCGCGACCCGCCGCGGCCGGCTCATCGCGCGAGCCGCGCGCCCACGAAGTCGAGCACCGCGCCGTACCACGCGCGGATGTTGCGCGGCTTGAGCACCCAGTGGTTCTCGTCGGGGAAGACCACCAGCTCGCTGTCGACCCCGTGCGCCTGGAGGCCCTCGAAGAGCGCGAGCGCCTCGCCGATCGGCACGCGGTAGTCCTTCTCGCCGTGGAGGACGAGGGTCGGGGTCTTCCACTTGGGCAAGTTGACGTGCGGCGAGTACCTGTCGATGTCGCCGGACCACGGGGTCGCGGCCTGGTGCATCCCGAAGTAGGGCGCCGCGTCGGTCGCGCCGTAGAACGCGCGCAGGTCGAAGACGCTCGCGTGGGTCACGATCGCGGCGAAGCGATCGGTTTGGCCGCCGATCCAGTTGCTCATGTAGCCGCCGAACGAGCCGCCCATCGCGATCGTCCGGCTCGCGTCGAGGTCCTCGCGGGTCGCGAGCGCGTCGACTACGCGCATGAGGTCGGTGAAGACCTGCGCGCCCCACTTGTTGCCCCACACCCCGTTGGTGAAGTCGTAGCCGTAGCCGGTCGAGCCGCGCGCGTTGGGGAGCGCGACCGCGTAGCCGGCCTGGACCATCACCGCCGGGTTCCAGCGCCAGTGCCAGGTGTCGCCGAAGTAGCTCATCGGCCCGCCGTGGATCCAGAAGAACAGCGGGTGCGGGCCGTCGCCCTCCGGCAGGACGAGCCGCACGTCGATCGTCTCGCCGTCCGTCGACTCGACCCCGAAGCGCTCGACGCGCAGGCCGGCCGTCGCGTCGCCGACCCCGCTGAGCTCGGCCAGCCAGCGGCGCTCGCCCCCCTCGACCACGAAGGGGCGCGGCGGCTGGCGAAGGTCGTGGGCGATCCCGCAGTAGCCCTCGCGCCACGCGTGCGCACCGACGTGCGTGCCCGGCGCGTCGAGCGGCGCGCGCTCGCCCGTCCCGAGGTCCACGGTGACGAGCGCGGTCGCGCCCTGCTCGTCGTAGCTCACGAGCAGCGTGTCCTCGTCGAGGAACGCGGCGGCGTGGGGCCAGCGATCCCAGCCCGCGCTCAGCTCGCGCTCGGCGCCGCCCTCCGCTTCCAGGTCGCGGACGAAGAGGGCCGCGTCGTGGATGCGCTCGTCGAAGTAGCTCGTGCGGGTGAACGCGAGCCGCCCGCCCGACGGGCTGAACCGCAACGATCCGTGCGTCGCGCGGTGATCGCGGCCGTGCTCCTCGAGCACCTCGCCGCTCCGCGTGTCGAGCACGCGCAGCCAGGACCGGCCGAGGCGATCGCCGCCCACCTCGCCGCGCACCGTCACCACCACGCGACCTCCGTCGGGGCTGAGCGCGAGCTCGGGCTCGCGGCGGTGCTCGTCGCCCGCGGACGGAGTCAGGTCGAGGCGCCCGTCGCCCTCGGCGTCGTAAGCGATGACGTGCGTCTCGGTCGCCGGCTCCCAGTGGTCCCAGTAGCGCACCGGGCTCTTCCGGTAGCGCAGCAGGCTCGGGCCGCGCTTGGCGATCTCGAGCGCGTGGGCGCGCTGCTCCTCGGCGGGCACGCCCGGCCACACCGACGCGAAGGCCGCGATCGTGTCGGCGCGCACCTGGAACGACTGGATCCCGAGCGGCTCGTCGGTCAGCCGCCGCGCCTCGCCGCCACCGGCGGGCAGGGCCCAGATCTGGGAGCGCTGGTCTTCGCCGTCCTGCGGCGCCTTGCCGAGCGGGCGGTTGGACAGGAAGAGCAGCGCGCCGTCGTCGCGGAACGCGGGCGCGCGATCGTTCCACGGCCCCGGGGTGAGCCGCATCGCGGGCCCGCCGTCGGTCGGCACGCGCCAGAGGTCGTGCACGTAGGCCGCGTCGTCCGCGTCGAGGCGCGCGACCGCGACCGCGAGCCAGGATCCGTCGGGCGAGGGGGCCACGGCGGCGACGCGGCCGAGCTCGGTGAGGCGGGCTGCATCCAGCATGGGGCGCAGCATAGGCAATCGCGTGCGCGGCTCGTAGCCCGGAGTGGACTCGAGCCGATCTCGAGACCGTCGCGCGAGCAGCTAGGAGCTTGATTCGCTACCGGCGCGATGCGGATCCCGGAGCGCCATGCGTTCGGATCGGCGTCGGACGTGACGAGGCGATGCTCGGGCATCGTCGAGGAGCGGCCGGCGGCGAGGCGGACGCTTGCCGCCCGGGAGGCGCCCCGCGACGGTGGTGAATCAAGCTCCTAGAGGCCGGGGCAGGCGTGCTCGGGGGCGACGCGCGCGGCGAGGATCTGGCGGATGACGTGGCTCTGGGTGAACGCGCTCGTCGGCAGCCGCTCCCAGGTCACGCCGTCATCGCTCCGCGCGAAGACCTGGTTGTCGTACTCGTCGGACGCACCCACGAACGCGCCGCCCGGCGCGCGGGCCGCCGCGAAGGGCATGAAGTCGGTCTCCGCCCGCGTCCACGTCACGCCGTCCGGGCTCCGCGCGATCTGGTTGGCGCCGAAGACCACGAACTCGTCGCCCGTCCACATCACGCGGCCCGCGGCCTCGGGCAGGCCGGTGTCGGTGCGGCCCATCGTGCGCCCGCCGTCGGCCGAGACGCAGCCGCGGCCGTCGGCCCCGATCGCGACCACGACGCCGCGCACGCCGTCGACCGCCACGCCGCTGTTGTAGAAGTTGCGGTCGCAGTCGAGCGACTCGGGCGCGTTCCAGCTCTGACCCCAGTCGTCGCTCCAGTGCGCGTCGCTCGATCCGAGCACGAAGGCGCGCCCGGCGCCGTAGCCCGAGACGCTCACCCGGCCGGGCGGCGCGGCGCGCATCTGCCACGTCTCGCCGTGGTCCGAGGACACGAGGTTGCCGCCCTCGTCGGCGAGCATCACCTGGCCCGCGCCCGCGAGGACGCTCGAGAACTCCGCGTCGCCCGACGCCTGCATGTAGGCCGGCTCCCAGGTCACGCCGTCGCGGCTGCGCCGGAGCACCGACGGGTTCGCGCCCCAGCCGTAGAGCCAGTAAAACCACGTTCCGTCGAACGCGACGTCCTTGAGCGCGAGGGGGTGGTGGTCGCAGTCGCCGGTGCACCGGTCGAGGCCCGTCTCCGAGTGCGCGCCGACCCACGTGCGGCCGTCGTCGCAGGACACCATGGTGCGCCCGCCGTGCCCCGCCGCGAGGTAGACCGACACGAGCCCGTCGGGCCCCGCGTCAGGGCCCGGGGGCCCGGCGTCCCACCGCGCGATCGCCGCGTCGCGCCCGCCGCCGTCGAACGCCGGGCCGGCGTCGCCCTCGGGCCCCGCGTCGTCGGGGCCGGCGCCGTCGTCGCAGGCGGTCAGGACCAGGAGGCACAGGAACAAGAGGCTCGCGGCTCGCATGCGGGCGAAGATGCCACGAATCCTCCAGCTCCGCGGCGCGGCGTCCATGGGCACGAGCTCTACCCGGCGGAGCCCGCGCGCCGGAGCCAGGCCGCGGCGAGGCCGATCACGAGGCTCTCGCCGGCCACCCACATCCACTGCCGGCTGTCGCTGCCGTCGACCATGATCCCGAAGACGCGCGCGAGCAGCGCGCCGAACACGATGTAGAAGGCCGAGGCCGCGATCGTGCTCGACCACGGGCGCAGCTCGGTGTGCGCGACGAGGAGCAGCCCCAGCCCGAGGAGCATGCCTCCCCGGATCCGGCGCTCGACCGCCTCGAAGGCGTCGGCCGCGGGGATCGATCCGCCGGTCAGCGCGCCGAACCAATCCGGGAAGGCCGCCATCACGACGCCGAGCCCGGCCAGGACGACACCGACGACGCGAAGCGGGGTCACGGAGACACGCACTTCGGAGCGAAGGTGGTGGCGGGCCGCTCAGGCACGCGCGGCCGCCGCGTGACGTCGGATCCCGAGGAACAGCAACAGGCCGAGGAGGTAGTGCGAGACGATCGCCGCGATCACGGAGGTCTGGGCGAGGGCGTTGCCGAAGATCCCTCGGTCCGACATCACGAGCCACATCACCCAGTCGACGGTCGCGCTCCCGACCTGGTAGGCGGCGAGCACCTTGGCGACGCCGAGGTGCGGCTCTCTCCGGAAGATCCAAGCCACCCCGGCCTGCGCGAGCAGCGCGACGCCGAGGATCTTGGCGATCCAGTGGCCGTCCGCGCTCAGATCCCACCCCGTCAGCGGACCGAGGAGATCGGGCGGCATCATGGTGGCCACGAAGTAGCTGAGCTCCAGCACGGCGACGGCCGTGAAGAGGGTTCGCAGATCGGTCAGGCGGCTCACTTCGAGATCTCCCGGCAAGAGCGGTGGTGAGAGAGATCCTTGGAGACCGGCGCCGTCTCCGGCTATCTGGATCCTCCAGAATCTTTGCTCGATTCTCCAAACCCGATGGGCCCGGCCACGCGCCACCGGCCCGGCGAGGCAAGCTCCTTCCGTCTACGCGATGTTCCGGAGGGCGACCGGCACGACCCCGCTCCAGTACCTCAAGCTGCTCCGCCTCACCCAGGCCCGCGTCCAGCTCGCGACCGGCGAGGACACGATGACGACGGTGGCGCTGTCGGTCGGCTACGCCAGCAGCGCCCAGTTCAGCCGAGAGTTCCGTCGCGCGTTCGGTCGTCCGCCGAGCGCCTTCAAGGCGCCGGCCGGATCCGACCGGTAGCGCGTCCGGCGCCGGCGAGCCTCGCGCCGGCGAGCCTCGCGCCGGCGAGCCTCGCGCCCACGCGCCGGCCTCGCCCGGGCGATGCCCTGCCGCGCGATCGAGGGCGCCGCACCGGTTCGCGGCTCTCCGATCTCAACCCCGGTCGGAGCCGGCCCACGACAGGTCCTCGGCCGCGTCGGGCGGCGCCTCGCCGGCCAGGCTGACGAGCACCCCGGCGAGGCCCGAGAACAAGAACGCGGGGGGCAGCTCGCCGAGCGCCTCGAGCGACGGACCGATCCCCGGCACGTGCGGCGCGGCGAACTTGAAGAGCGGCACGCAGAGGAAGCCGACCACCATCGCCGCGAGCGCGCCGCGCGCGGTCATGCGCCGCCAGAAGAGCGACAGTATGAGGGTCGGGCAGAAGGTCGCGCTGATCCCGGACCAGCCGAAGATCACGAACCAGAACACCGTGCGCTCGGGGGTGCTCACCGCGACCCCGAGCGAGATCGCGAGGGCGACCGCGGCGAGGCCGAGGGTCGCGAGGCGGCTCTTCTTCACGAGCGCGTCGTCCGCGAGGTCCGGCCGCTGGATCTTCTGGTGGACGTCGCGGACGAGCGCGCTGCCCGCGAGGACGAGGAGCGAGTCGACGGTGCTCATGATCGCGCTGAGCACGATCGCGACGAACAGGCCGATCAGGATCGGGTGCAGCAGCGCGTTGGCGCTCGCCGCGAGCACCCCCTCGCCGCCGTCGCCGAGCGCGTCGAGCGGCTCGCCCGGGCCGGTGAGGAGCGCGCGGCCGACCATCCCGATGAGCACCGCGCCGGTGGTGGCGAACAGCGTGTAGGCGATCGCGACCCAGGCCCCGCGCGAGATCTCGCGCTCGTCGCGGAGCGCGATGAAGCGCACGAAGATCTGCGGCGAGCCGAGGAAGCCGAGGCCGATCAGCGTGAGGCTGACGACGCTGAGCGCGGTCGAGAGCGACCAGCCGTCGGGCCCCGCGAGCGAGAGCAGGCCGGGATCGATCGCGTCGAGCCGGTCGACCATCACGCCGGGGCCGCCGAGCGCGATCAGCCCGACGATCGGCAGGCCGGTCAGCCCGAGGAACATCAGCGCGCCCTGGAAGACGTCGGACCACGCGACCGCGAGGAAGCCGCCGGCCACCGAGTAGGCGAGGACCACCGCGAAGCCGACCGCGATGCCGACGTAGTAGTCCCAGCCGAGGAACGCCTCGAACGCCTGCCCGGTCGCGTCGATCTGCGCGCTCACGTAGATCGTGACGAACACCACCAGCGCGCCCGCGCTGACCAGCCGGAGCGAGCGGCTCGCGTCGGCGAACCGGCTCTCGAGGTAGTCGGGCACGGTGATCGACGCGTAGCGGTTGGTCAGCCGCTTGAACGGACGGCAGAGGAGGAGCCACGCCCCGGCCACCCCGAGCACCTCGCCGACCACCACCCAGAGCGCCTTGGCGCCGACCGCCGCGCCCATGCCCGTGAGGCCGATCAGCAGCCACGCGCTCTCGCCGGTCGCGCGCGCGCTGAACGCCGCCACCCAGTAGCCGAGCCCCTTGCCGGCCGCGAAGTAGTCGCCGACGTCCTTCATCCGCCGCGACGCGACCGCGCCGATCGCGATCAGCACGAGCAGGTAGATCGCGACCGCGACGAGCTTGAAGACCATGCGCCGACCCTACCGTACGCGGCCGCATGAACGTCCGCGCAGGCCGATCGTCAGGTCGCGCAGGCGACCGCGCTCGCGCAGCCCGGGCAGCTCGCGCGCAGTCGCTTGCCCAGCGGCAGGCGCATGCCCTGGCAGCACTGGGGGCAGCGGAACGAGACGCGGCCGTCGTGGATCGCGTAGTCCTCGTCGACGCCGAGCGCGGGCCCGCGGCGGCGGAGCCACGCGAGGAGGATCCACATGCGGTAGAGGAGCCGCGTGCGCCAGGAGGCGTGGGCGAGCGGCGCGGTGAGCTCGCGCTGGGCCCTCGCGCGCCCGACCTCCATCGCGAGCTCGCGCTCGTGAGGCCCGCCGAGCTCGACGCGGCCCGCCGCCTCGAGGGCGTCGTCGAAGGTCACGATCACGGTGGAGCAGCCGAGCGCGTAGACGTCGAGCACCGAGCGCGCGAGCCGCTGCGCGCTCAGGATGGGATCGGCGGGGTCGTAGCTCTCCCAGCCGCTCCAGGGCTTCGCGCTCGGAGGCGGGAGGCGTCCGTCCTTGATCGCCGGGACGAGGTGCTTCAGCGCGTCGCGCACCCAGTACCCCCGGCCCGGAGTCCGATCCGGGATACCGGCGAGGCATCGCGTTCGAGGTCGCGCGGCGGGCGACGCTGAGATGGCACCGCCATTTCGAGGAGCTCGCCGCCCGAGATCGGCCGCGAGGGCCGCCGCAAACCCGGAACGCACTTCGGAACCGGGGGTACGAAGGCAGGCTGGGAAAGCCCCGGCGCACCGGTCGCAGCGCCTCGGCGTCGTCGCGGTTGGCCCTGGAGGAAGGCACTCGCGAGGTATACGCGACGCGCGCTAGCTCCTTCCGCCTCATGCGCGATCGCGCGCGAGCTTGAGCAGCGCGGCGTAGCCGACCGGGGCCACGCGCTGCACGACGTCGATCACCCGCGCGTCCGCGCCGACGAGGGCGCGCGGGGCGCGGCGGGACATCGCGTCGACGATCGTCCGCGCGGCGTCCTCGGGGCTGGTGCGGGCGAGCTGCGCGTCGAAGCGCCGCACCGCCTCGTCCTTGTCCATCGCCTCGTCGTGGTGGCGGCTCGCGCGCACGATGTTCGTCTTCACGCCGCCCGGGTGGACGCAGATCGCGGTGACGCCGGTGCCGTCGAGCTCCTGGCGGAGCGACTCGGTGTAGCCGCGCACCGCGAACTTGGTGAGGTTGTACGCAGACTGCCCGGGGACCGCGATGATCCCGAACACGCTCGAGACGTTGACGACCCAGCCGTCGCGGTTGTCGAGCAGGTGCGGCAGGAACGCCTTGGTCCCGTGCACCACGCCCCAGAGGTTGATGCCGACGATCCAGTCGAGGTCCTCGTAGCTCATGGTCGCGGCCTGATCGGTGACCGAGACGCCGGCGTTGTTGATCACGCCGTCGACGCGGCCGTGCTCCTCGATGGCGCGCGCCGCGAAGGCGTGCACCGCCTCGCGGTCGGAGACGTCGACGACCTCGACGCTCGCCCGCTGGCCGCGGCGCTCCACGTCGCGCGCGGTGACCTCGAGCTCGCGCTCGTTCACGTCGCAGATCGCGACGTCGCTCCCGAGGCTCGCGAGGTGGAGCGCGAGCGCGCGGCCGATCCCGGAGGCGGCCCCGGTGATCGCGAAGGTGCGGCCGTCGAAGGTCGCGCGGGTCCCGGTCAGAGGCATGGCCGGCAGATAGCAGCCGCGCCCGCGCGGTGGTAGGGCCACGCCCATGGACGCGGCGATCTTCGACATGGACGGCCTCCTCATCGACTCCGAGCCGGCGTGGCGGCGCGCGGAGATCGAGGTCTTCGGCGAGGTGGGGCTCGCGCTGACCGACGCGGAGTGCCGCGAGACGACGGGCCTTCGCATCGACGAGGTCGCGGCGTTCCACTTCGCGCGCGCGCCGTGGGAGGGCGCCTCGCCGGCCGAGGTGGCGACGCGGATCGTGGACCTCATGGTCGCGCGGGTGAGCGCGGAGGGCGCGCCGATGGACGGAGCGATCGAGGCGGTCGAGAGCCTCGCCGGGCGGACGCGGCTCGCCCTCGCGTCCTCCTCGCCCCGGCGCCTCATCGACGCGACGCTCGCGCGCCTCGGCCTGACCGATCGCTTCGCCGTCATCACGTCGGCGGAGGCCGACCGCTACGGCAAGCCGCACCCCGCCGTGTTCCTGCGCGCGGCCGAGGCGCTCGGCGTCGCCCCCACCCGCTGCCTCGTCCTCGAGGACTCGCTCAACGGCCTCGTCGCGGCCAAGGCGGCCCGCATGCGCTGCGTCGTCGTCCCCGAGGCGCCCGACCCGCGCTTCGCGCTCGCCGACCGCGTCCTCGGCTCGCTGCGCGAGCTCCCGGCGCACCTCGACGCCCTGCT
>JAUHXR010000126.1 GCA_030426845.1 Polyangia bacterium
CCGACCCTCGTCGACGGCGCGAGCCCGCCCTACGACGACTCGCACCGGCTGTTCAGCTCGGCCTCGACCTCCAACGGCCACGTCTCCACCCAGGCGGGCAGCGTCTCGCCGATGAGCGGCGGCGCGTTCGAGTTCCTCCCGGTGTGGGAGACGATGTACGGGGCGAACTGACCTTACCGGGCGGACCTTCGAGACAAGCTGGCTTGAGACCAGCTATCCTCCTGTCATGGCGGATCCGAAGGACATCGCGGCCGAGCAGGACCGCATCGCCCGCATCGTCGGGATCGTCGCGGTCGTCGTCGGCGTGGCGAGCCTGGCCGCCGCCGCCGGGATGGTCCTCCTGTCCGACGCGATCTCGCTCCGCGCGATGCTGTGCTTCGGCATCATCGGCTTCGCGGGCACGGGGTGGGGGCTCTCGCGGCTGATGCGCGGCGCCGACCACGAGTAGGCGCGTCGAGCTCGAGACCGCGAGGGGCGCCTCAGCAGCCGCCGCCCGGGATCTCCATCGCGTCGCGCACGCAGCGCGGGACCATCAGGACCCACTCGCGGACCATCGGGCCGAAGACCTCCATCGCCATCCCGCCGCCCATGTCCGCGAGCGCGCCCCAGGTGACGATCGTGTCGCCGTGATAGTCGCTCAGCGTCAGGAAGCCGCGGCCCGCGCGCAGGTCGTGCGGGCGGCTGCGGTCGAGGTCGAAGCGGAGCGCGTGGTGCTCACGATCGATCTGAACGTTTGCAAAATAACTGGCGGAGGCCACCGAGTAGCGGTGCTCCATCCGCATCACTCGCGCGTCGCCGCGGTCCGACACGACGGTCGCGCTCGCGAGGGACGGGATGAGCCGCGGGTAGGCGTCGACGTCGAGGACCTTCTCCCAGACCTCCTCGACCGGCGCGCGCACCCGCTGCCAGCTCGTGCCGCCGAGGTAGCGGTAAGGGCCCTCGCGGCGAACCGCGTGGCGGGCGACGAGCTCGCCGGCGCGCAGCCGCTGGCGCTCCTGGCTCGTGAACGGCGCGGCGTCCTCGTCGGGGTCGAGCTGGGCGAGCGCCCCTGCCGCGAGCGACGCCACCGACAGCCCGAGCGCGAGCGCCCCGAGCAGCGAGAGCGCAGCCTTCCGCGGTCCCTTCACGCGGATCAGCATAGCCACCCTCGCCGAAAACGACCCGTATTCCGCCGGCTTGACGACAATTGGTGACAGATCTATCATCCGCTCATTCCGATTCACGGATTGGTCATCCGCCGATCCGGGACACCCATGCACGGTCTCGCCGACACCACCGGGCTCCTCAGCCTCTTCGCCGACCCGACGCGGGTGCGGCTGCTGGCGCTGCTCGAGGGCGAGGAGCTGAGCGTGGCCGAGCTGACGCGGGTCACCGGGCTCAGCCAGTCGCGGGTCTCGACCCACCTCGGCCGCCTCCGTGAGGCGAGCCTCGTGTCGACCCGGCGGGCCGGCGCCTCGACGTTCTATCGGCTGCACGGCGCCATGCCGGAGGCGGCGCGCGAGCTGTGGGCGCTCCTCGACGCGCGGCTGGACGACTCGGTCCTGCGGGGCGACCGCGAGCGGCGCGACGACCTGGTCGCGCGCCGGATGGAGGCGTGGCCCGACGCGGTCGCCGGCCAGATGGAGCGGCACTACTCCCCCGGCCGCACCTGGGAGGCGACCGCCCGCGGCCTGCTCGGCCTCGCGCGCTTCGGCGACGTCCTCGACGCGGGCAGCGGCGACGGAACGCTCGCCGCGCTGATCGCCCCGCGCGCCCGGAGCGTCACCTGCCTCGACCGCAGCGCGAAGGTCCTCGAGGCGGCGCGCGGGCGGCTCGCGGATCACGACAACGTGACGTTCGCGCAAGGGGATCTGCTCGAGCTGCCGTTCGAGCCGGAGCGGTTCGACCAGGTCATGCTCTTCAACGTCCTGACCTACGCGCGCGACCCCGGTCGGGTGCTCCGCGAGGTGAGCCGCGTGCTTCGCCCGGGCGGCGCGGTGGCCGCCATCACGCTCAAGACGCACGACCACCCCGAGGTGACCGAGGCCTACGGCCACCTGATCGCGGGCTTCGAGCCCCGCGCCCTCCGCGCGCTCCTCGAGGGCGCCGGGTTGACGGTCCAGAGGTGCGAGGTCACCTCCCGCGAGCGTCGCAAGCCCTACTTCGAGATCATCAGCGCCTTCGCTGACAAGCCCGCCGACTAGCTCGCCCAGTAGCCCGCCCAGCAGCCCGCAGAGTAGCCATGACACCCACCGAAGAGCAGCTCGTTCACCTCATGGATCGCCGCGTCCTCGTGCTCGATGGCGCGATGGGCACCCTCATCCAGACCCGCAAGCCGACCGAGGCCGACTACCGGGGCGAGCGCTTCCGCGATCACGGCAAGGACCTCAAGGGCAACAACGACCTCCTCTGCCTCACCCGGCCCGAGCTGGTCCGCGCGCTCCACGAGGAGTACCTCGCGGCGGGCGCCGACCTGATCGAGACGAACACCTTCGCGGCGACCCGGATCGCCCAGGCCGACTACGACCTGTCGGACCTCTGCTTCGAGCTCAACGTCCGCGCGGCGCAGCTCGCCAAGGAGGCCGCGGCCAAGCACGCGACGTCGGCCCGGCCGCGCTTCGTCGCGGGCGCGATCGGCCCGCTCAACCGCACGCTCTCCATCTCCCCCGACGTCAACGATCCGGGCTTCCGCGCGGTGACCTTCGAGGAGGTCACCGAGGCCTACGCGGAGCAGGTGCGGGGCCTCATCGAGGGCGGCGTCGACGTCCTGCTCGTCGAGACGATCTTCGACACCCTCAACTGCAAGGCCGCGCTGATCGCGATCGACGAGGTGCAGCGCGAGCTCGGGGTGGAGCTGCCGCTGATGATCTCGGTGACGATCACCGACAAGAGCGGGCGCACGCTCAGCGGCCAGACGGTGGAGGCGTTCTGGCTGAGCGTCCGGCACGCCCGTCCGATGACCGTCGGCATCAACTGCGCGCTCGGCGCGACCGAGATGCGGCCGTTCCTCGCGGAGCTCGCCCAGGTCGCCGACACCCGCGTCAGCGTCTACCCGAACGCGGGCCTGCCCAACGCGTTCGGCGGCTACGACGAGGCGCCGTCGGACACCGCGGGCTTCCTCCGCGAGTTCGCGGAGGCCGGCCTGATCAACATCGCCGGCGGCTGCTGCGGGACGCTGCCCCAGCACATCGCGGCGATCGCCGAGGCGGTCGACGGCCTGCCCGGCCGCGAGGTGCCGCGCCTGCCCGCGCTCAGCCGCTTCAGCGGGCTCGAGCCGCTCGTCATCCGGCCCGACAGCAACTTCCAGATGATCGGCGAGCGCACCAACGTCACCGGCTCGCGGAAGTTCCTGCGCCTCATCAAGTCGGACGACTACGAGGCCGCGCTGAGCGTCGCGCTCGATCAGGTGCGCGGCGGCGCGAACATCCTCGACGTCAACATGGACGAGGGGATGCTCGACTCGGAGGCGGCGATGGAGCGCTTCCTCAAGCTGGTCGCGGCCGAGCCCGAGATCGCGCGCATCCCGATCATGGTCGACAGCAGCAAGTGGTCGGTCATCGAGGCGGGGCTCAAGTGCCTCCAGGGCAAGTCGATCGTCAACTCGATCAGCCTCAAGGAGGGTGAGGCGGAGTTCCTCGAGCGGGCCGCGGTCTGCCAGCGCTACGGCGCGGCGATGGTCGTGATGGCCTTCGACGAGGAGGGCCAGGCCGACACGATCGAGCGCAAGGTCGCGATCTGCGAGCGCGCCTTCCGCCTGCTCACCGAGCGGGTGGGCGTCGACCCGACCGACATCATCTTCGACCCGAACATCTTCGCGGTCGCGACCGGCATCGAGGAGCACCGCGGCTACGCGATCGCGTTCATCGAGGCGACCCGTCAGATCAAGCAGCGCTGCCCCGGCGCCAAGGTCTCGGGCGGCGTCTCGAACCTCAGCTTCAGCTTCCGCGGCAACGACGTGGTGCGCGAGGCGATGCACGCGGCCTTCCTGTTCCACGCCATCGAGGCCGGCATGGACATGGGGATCGTCAACGCGGGTCAGCTCGAGGTCTACGAGGACATCGAGCCGACGCTCAAGGAGCTGGTCGAGGACGTGCTCTTCGACCGGAGGCCCGACGCGACCGAGCGGCTCGTGGAGCACGCCGAGGCGGTGAGGGGCTCGGGCAAGAAGCGCGAGGTCGACCTGCGCTGGCGTGACGCGCCGGTGGCCAAGCGGCTCGAGCACGCGCTGGTGCGCGGCATCGTCGACTTCATCGAGGAGGACACCGAGGAGGCGCGGCAGGCCGCGGCCCGGCCGCTCGACGTGATCGAGGGCCCGCTGATGGACGGGATGAGCGTGGTCGGCGACCTCTTCGGGGCGGGCAAGATGTTCCTGCCGCAGGTCGTCAAGAGCGCGCGCGTGATGAAGAAGGCGGTCGCCTACCTCACGCCCTACCTCGAGGAGGAGAAGGCGAGGCTCGGCGACCTGGCCAAGGGCCAGGGCAAGATCGTCCTCGCCACCGTGAAGGGCGACGTCCACGACATCGGCAAGAACATCGTCGGCGTGGTGCTCGGCTGCAACAACTACGAGGTGATCGACCTCGGGGTGATGGTCCCCGCCAACCGCATCCTCGACGCCGCGGTGGAGCACGGCGCGGACATCGTCGGGCTCAGCGGGCTCATCACGCCGTCGCTCGACGAGATGGTCACCGTCGCGGCCGAGATGCAGCGCCGCGGGATGACGCAGCCCCTGCTCATCGGCGGCGCGACGACGAGCCGCCAGCACACCGCGGTCAAGATCGCGCCGGCGTTCGAGCGGCCGGTGGTCCACGTCCACGACGCCTCGCGCGCGGTCAACACGGTGTCCTCGCTGCTGAGCGATGAGCAGCGCGAGGCCTACGTCGCGAAGAACGTCGCCGACCAGGAGGAGCTGCGCGCGCGCCACGCCCGCGGTCCGGTGCGGCCGCTGGTGAGCTTCGAGGCGGCGAACGCGAACCGCGCCCGGCCGAGCTTCGACGCGCTCGAGGCGCCGCCGTTCCTCGGGCGCCGCGAGGCGGAGGCCACCCTCGCCGAGATCGCGGAGCTGATCGACTGGACGTTCTTCTTCACCGCGTGGCAGCTCAAGGGCCGCTACCCGCAGATCCTCGAGCACCCGACCTACGGCGCGCCGGCACGCGAGCTCTTCGCGCACGCCCAGCCTCTGCTCCAGCGGATCATCGACGAGGCGGTGATCACGCCGCGCGGGGTCTACGGCTTCTGGGCCGCGCGCTCCGAGGGCAACGACATCGTCCTCTCGGACGACGGCCGCGAGGTCGCGCGCTTCCCGATGCTCCGGCAGCAGCGCCGCCAGGACGACGGACCGAACCTCTGCCTCGCCGACTTCGTCGCGCCCGAGGGCGACCACGTGGGCGCCTTCGCGGTCACCTGCGGGATCGGCGTCGACGCGCTGGTGGCCGAGTTCGAGGCCGACCACGACGACTACCACGCGATCATGACCAAGGCGCTCGCCGACCGGCTCGCCGAGGCCTTCGCGGAGCTGCTCCACCGCCGCGTGCGCCGCGCGTGGTACGCGCCCGACGAGGCGCTGGCCCAGGAGGCGCTGCTCGCCGAGCGCTACCGCGGCATCCGCCCGGCGTTCGGCTACCCCGCGTGCCCCGCCCACGAGGACAAGCGCGCGCTGTTCGCGGTCCTCGACGCGCCCGCGATCGGCATGGGGCTCACGGAGACGCTCGCGATGACCCCGGCGGCCAGCGTCAGCGGGATGTACCTCGCGCACCCCGAGGCTCGGTACTTCTCGGTCGGGCGCGTCGGGAAGGACCAGGTCGAGGACTACGCGCGCCGCGCCGGCCTCTCGCTGCCCGACGCGGAGCGCGCGCTCGGGCCGGTGCTCGGCTACGACCCGGCCTGAGCTCGGCTACTGGGGCCCGACGGTCGCGAGGAGCTCGGCGCGCCGGCGCTGGGCGTTGACGAGCCAGGGGTGGTCGGGCGGGAGCGCCGCGCGGCGGATCGCGATCACGCGGTCGACCAGCGCGAGCGCGTCCACGTCGCGCTCCTGCGCCATGCGGACGCTCGAGAGGTTGAACAGCGGGGACGCGACCGCGGGGTGGTTGGGGCCGAGCACCTCCTCGCGGATCGACACCGCCCGGAGGAGGACCTCCTCCGCCCGCTCGAGCTGATCGAGCTGGACGAGGCTGGATCCGAGCCCGTTGAGCGTCGTGGCGGTCTCGAGCGAGCGGGGCCCGTAGGTGGCCTCGTTCGTCACGAGCGCGCGCTCGAGGAGGGGCACCGCCTCGGCGTCCTGCTCGTGGAAGCTCAGGTTGAGCGCCAGGTTCGTAAGCGCACGCGCGATCTGCGGCGCGGCCCCCTGCGCCTCGGCCTGACGCAGCACCTCGCGGAACAGCGCCTGCGCCTCGTCGTAGCGCTCCGCGTAGTCGTAGGCGCTGGCCAGGACCTCCATCGACTCGAGGTGCTGGCGGCTCCCCGGGCGTAAACGCGCGTTGAGCTGGACGGCGCGGTCCAGCTCGGCGATCGCCGGCTCCAGCGCCCGCTGCTCGACCAGCATCGAACCGAGGGTGTAGCGCACGGTGGCCTCGGCGGGCGTGTCGGCCTGCCCGTGCTCGACCGTCGCCGCCACCGCCTCGCGCGCCGCGCTCACCGCCTCGTCGAAGCGCCCGAGCCGCTGCAGCACACCGGCGCGGGCGTTCTGCACGTTGGCGATCGCCGGCCACGACCGCGGCGACTCGGCGGCCCGGGACGCGGCCGCCCGGTCCAGCGCAGCGAGCGCCTCGTCGAAGCGATGGAGCGCGTCGAGGGAGAGCCCGCGCTCGAAGTGAGCGTCGGCCGCGTCGGGCCCCTCCGGGAGACCGGCGAGGGCGCGATCGTAGGCGGCGACCGCGGCCGCGTGGTCCCCCGCCGCCGCGGCCGCCCGCCCCTCGTCCAGGGTGGGGGCCGGGGCCGCCGGCGCGGAGGTCCGGGCGCGTCCCTCACCGCACGAGGCGAGCACGCCGAGCGCGACGAGGGAACCGAGAGCGAGCGCGGCGCGAGTGATCATCGGGAGCGGATAGCGCCTCGTGTGTGGATCGCCAAGCGCGCGCGCCGAAGGTCAGGGAAGACGATCGACGAAGGCGCGGATCGCGACGACCTCGCGCTGCCCCGTGTGGTTTGGATCGAGCGCGCCGGTCGCGAGCCAGCCGTGGCCCGCGCCGGGGACATAGTGCGCCTCGACGGGGAGCGCTGGCGCGAGCGACCGGGCCCACGCCTCCGCGTCGCGCGAGTAGGACACGTCAACCACGGTGTCGGCCTCGCCGTGCATCAGGTAGAGCGCCGCGTCGCCCGGCTGCATCCACTCGCGGTCGTCGTTCAACGCGCAGGCCGTCGGGTAGAAGCCGCCCCACATGGCGAACACGGCGCGCACGCGCGGCGCGCCTCGACGCACGGCCGCGGGGATGGCGCGCTCGAGCTCGTCCGTTCCGTAGGCCGCGTACAGGGCGCTGATCGCGCCCGCGGAGGAGCCCGCGAGGAACACCGGGGTGTCGTCGGCCAGAGCAAAGCGGGCGCGGGTCGAGTCGATGGCGGTCAGGACGTCGTCGATCGCGGTCAAGACCGGGAGGGTGAACCCACGGCGGTCCTCCATGGTCGCGGACGCGCAGCCTCGAGGCGCGACGACGCGATCGGCGAGGGTGTCGTCGGCCACCGCGCGGCCCCACGGGCCGAGGTCCGCATAGGGGTCGCTCGTACCGGGGTTCGTCGGGCCCACGCCCACGGTTCGGTAGTCGACGTTCGACACTCGGAAGCCCATCGAGGCGAGCTGCGCCGAGAAGAGCCGCACCGTCATGTCGAGACGGCTTCCGCTGTGGAATCCGCCGCCGTGGGCGAAGACCACCGGGGGATCGCGCTCGAGCGGTTGGCCGCAGTGCGCGTCGGCGTCCTCGCAGTCGTATACGTCGAGGCGGAGCGGGACGGGCGAGCCGTCGACCGCGGCTGTCGCGTAGACGGAGGTCTCGATCCCACGTAGGGCGTACTCGCAGGCCCCGGGCGCGCCCCAGGGGACGACGGTGTCGGCGGCGCTGTCGAAGCAATAGTCCACCCCGGGGCCACCCGCGAGCTGGTCGAGACCCTGGCCGCCCTCGAGGAGATCGGCGGCCGGTCCGCCGAAGAGCTGGTCGTCGCCCCCGCCTCCCCAGAGCAGGTCGACCCCGTCGTCACCCGCGAGGACGTCGTCGCCTCCGCCTCCGTCGATGCGGTCCCAGCCGCCGCCGCCCGCGATCGTGTCCGCGCCGTCGCCCCCGCAGATCACGTCGTTGCCGAGCCCGCCGTCGATCGAGTCGTCGCCGGGGGTCCCGAGGATCACGTCATCCCCCGGCGTCCCGACGCACGTGACGCCGGGCACGCACCGCACCGTGACCTCGTAGCCGCGACACCGCGGGGTGGCCACGCACGCGCGGACCGAGCAGTCATCCTCCAGGCACGCGCAGAACCCGGACCCGCAGTCGGCGTCGCGCGCGCACTCCGAGGTGATCTCGCACGCCGCGCAGGTGCCGCCGCAGCCATCGTCACACGGGCCGACGACGGGGCACTGGGGCACGCACCCGGCGTCCGCGCCACCCGCGTCCTCGGGCCCGGCGTCGCGGCCCGCGTCCGGCGCGGCGCCACCGTCGGGAGGCTCGCCGGCGTCCTCACGCCCGGCGTCGAGGCGGACCCCGGCGTCGCGCTCCGCGGGGTCCCCGCAGCCGACCACGAGGGCTGACACGAGGACGAGGAGGCGAGCCAGGCCGTGTGCCGTGCGCGAGTCTGCCATTCGGCGATACGGGGTAGCAGACGCGCTCGGTCGACTCCACGGAGTGACCCGGGACCCGCCTCCCCCCTCAGTCGCGCCAGTTGCTCATCGCGCCGAGGTCGGTGACCTCGTAGCCCTGCGCGCGCAGCATCGAGGCCGCGCTGGCCGAGCGGGCGCCCGAGCGGCAGTAGACGACGATCGGGACCTCGGGGTCGAGCTCGCTCATCCGGCCGTCGAGGACCTGCACGGGGATGTTGCGGGCGCCGTCGATGTGGCCGCTCGCGAACTCGCCCTCCGTGCGCACGTCGAGCAGCAGCGCGCCCGCCTCGACCTGGGCCTGCGGGCTCTCTGCCCCCTCCGCCCCCGGCTCGGCGCGGGTGCTGGCCGAGGGCTCGCACGCGAGCAGCCCGAGGGCGGCGACGAGCGCGAGGCCGACCCGGCGGATCAGCCGCACGCGGGAGCCCCGGCGTCGAGCGCGTGGGCGTACGCGAGCATCCCGCCGCGCAGCGAGGCGACGCGCGTGAAGCCCGCCTGCTCGAGCATCGTGGCCGCGGTGCCGGACCGACCGCCGCTGCGGCAGATCGTGACGATCGGCTTCTCGGGGTCCGCGTCGGTCCAGCTCGCGATCGCCGAGGCGAGATCGGGCAGCGGGACGTTCTCCACGCCGTCGATCGCGCCCAGCGGGCCGGTGAGCTCGGCGGGGGCGCGCACGTCGAGGAGGCGCGCGGCGCCGAGGTTGTCGCGCAGCCACGCCTCGGTCACCTCGGGCACGCCGCCGGGGGAGCGCTCGACCGGCGCCCAGTCCGCGTCCGTCGGCTCGGCCGCCGGCTCGGCCACCTCCTGCAGCACGCCGCAGTGCAGGTTGGCCGGTACGGCCTCGTCGATCTTCTTGGGCTGCGCGAGGTTGAGGTTCGCCATGATGTCGCGGAACTCGTCGCGCGTCCGCCCGCCGCCGAGGCGGAGGTTCCACTTCTTCTCCTCCGCGACGGTGGACATCGTCCGGCCCTTGTAGTCGTGGCCGGGGTAGATCCGCGTCTCGTCGGGGAGGGAGAAGATCTTCTCGTGCACCGACTGGTAGAGGGTGTCGCTGTCGCCCTGCTGGAAGTCGGTGCGGCCGCAGCCCCGGATGAGCAGGGTGTCGCCCGTGAACGCGAGCGGGACGTCGGCGCCCTGGACGACGTAGGTCACGTCGCCGTTGGTGTGACCGGGGGTGTGGCGCGCCTCGATGGTGTAGCGGCCGAAGGTCAGGGTCTGGCCGTCCTCGATGAGGATGTCCGGGCAGCCGGCGCCCGCGGCCGCGCTCAGCACCGTCTGGCAGCCGACCCGCTTGCGCAGCACGCCCGAGCTCGTGATGTGGTCGGCGTGGACGTGGGTCTCGAGCGAGTAGCGCAGGTTGACCCCGAGCTCCTCGAGGATGTCGAGGTCGCGCTCCAGGTGCTCGCGCACCGGGTCGATGAGGACCGCGTCGCGGGTCTCCTCGTCGGCCAGGAGGTAGGTGTAGGTGCAGGACTCGCGGTCGAAGAGCTGGCGGAAGAGCATAGACACACTCTAAAGCAGTCCGTGTGCCATCGGATCCCCCGGTCAGCGGTTGGTGCGGCTGAAACCAGATGCAACGCGGGGTGAGCGCCCGTGCGCGCCTTGGCCGGAGACCGCGCGCCGCCGCGCTGCAGGTCAGTCGGCGACCCAGCCCATGGTGAACGCGCGTGTCCCGCGCGGCAGGTCGTCACCCTGGGTCAACGACTCGAGCGCGGGCCCGCGGTAGGTCCGGTCGCCCGAGACGCCCACCCAGGTGCCCGCGGCCTCGAACACCTCGGAGGGGACGCGGACCGTGGAGCGGGTCCAGGTCGTGCCGTCGGTCGTCTGCTCGTAGCCCTCGCCGTGGGTGATGATCAGCGCGCCGCCGGTCGCGATCACCGCGTCGAAGCGCGACGCGCTGAAGCCGCAGGGGACCCAGGTCTCCGCGTCGGTCGAGGTGAAGCACGCGGTGTCGAAGCCCGAGCCGTTCCAGTTGCTGCCGGTGACCGCCCAGACGCCCGCGCCGTAGGCGACGCCGTCGAGCCGGATCCCGCCGACCGAGCGGTCCGTCCACATGTCGCCGTCGGTCGAGACCGCGATCGTTCCGCCGTCGCCGACCGCCACGAAGCGGCCGTCGCCGTACGCGATGTTGCGCCCCGCGCTCGGGAGCCGCATCGCGCCCGCCCGCCAGCTCGCGCCGTCGTCTTCCGAGACGATCGTGGTGCCCACGCCGCCCACCGCGACCCAGCGCCCGCCGCCGAACGCGACGCCGCCCTTCCACTGCCCGTCGCCGCTCGGGTGCAGGTCCTCTTCCCACGTCACGCCGTCGGTCGAGCGCATCACCATCGCGTTCGCGTCGCCGCCCACCGCGACGAAGTAGCCGTTGCCCCACGAGACGTCGCGGAGCAGGTCCGGGCTGTGGTCGTTGCCGGTCGAGGGGTTCATCGTGGTCGCCCACGTCATCCCGTCCTCGGTCGCGGCGCGGAAGCCCCAGTTGCCGACGGCGACCCAGACCGGGTGGCTCGACGCCGGCGGCCCCGCGTCGCTCCCGCCCGGCCCCGCGTCGCCCGGGCCCGGGCCCGCGTCGCTCGCGCCGGGCGGCCCCGCGTCCACCGCGCCCGGCGGCCCCGCGTCGACGCCGACCGGCGGCCCCGCGTCGTCCTCGACCGGTTCGGAGTCGCAGCCCGCGAGCAGGCCGAGGGAGAGCACGAGGAGGAGCAGCCGGGACACGCGCATGAGGACTACGCTACCCGCTCGGCCAGCCGTGGGACAGACCCCGCGAGAGAGGGCCGGCGCTCGCAACCCAAACGGCCGGCGCGTGGGTCACTGGCACGGCGCGAGCTGGAAGCC
Source organism: Polyangia bacterium (assembly GCA_030426845.1). Lineage (GTDB taxonomy): Bacteria > Myxococcota_A > Polyangia > Polyangiales > Sandaracinaceae > JAUHXR01. Next base: position 11,597 of record JAUHXR010000126.1, read on the forward strand.
GCCGCCCGGCTGCGGCAGGCGCACGAAGCACCGGGCCCTGCACTGGCCGGGGGCGTAGTAGTCGAACTGAAGCACGTAGCGCTGGTCGATCCGCGGCGCGAGCTCGAACCCACGCTCACACTCCCCGTCGGACACCTGCACCGTCTGCCAGCGTTGGCGCGCCACCTGCCGAGAGCAGTAGCGGGTCGAGGACCGAGCAGAAGCGCCGTACCCCGTAGTCTGCGTGCCGCAGGGGTAGCGTTCGGTCTCGTAGACGGTGTTGAGGCGCTGCTCGCTGTGCCAGAACGCCGAGGCGAACTGCCAGCCGGCCAGCTCGGGCCGGACGCGGACCGTGCGCGTCAGCGGCGCCCCCTGCACGATCGCCTCACGCTCACCGATCGGGATCCGCCGCCCTTGGACGAGCGTCTCATGCCTGGACAGCGTGCCCCGCACCTCATGGTGCACGACCCGGATCGTCACGGTCGCGTGCGGCTCGCTCAGCGCGGGCGGCTGGTAGATCGGCGGCGCGCACGCGGAGAGCGCCGCGAGCGCCATCAACGGCAGTACGCGAGACATCCGCCCAACCCGTCGTCACAAGACTGGATCGCCACCGGACTGGAGGCGCTCATCATGCACGCGTCGTTCTGGCGCTCGCAGTGCGCGACGCAGACCGGATCGGGCCCCGTCCGACAGCCGACGAGCAGGAGCAGCAACGCCGCCACGCGGACCCAGACCGACATGACACCCTCGATACCTCTCCTGAGGTCAGCGTCGCAAGAAGAGTTTCGCGCGCGGCCCCAGCGAGCGCACCGCTACTCGCGCGCGAGGGAGCGGACGCGCTCTCGGGCCTCGGCGAGGAGCGCGCGGGTCTCGGCCATCCGGTCGCGCCACGGCGCGGTGAGGTGGGCGACCGCGGGGCGGCTCAGGGCGTCGGCCTGGCGGGCGAGCTCGCTGTCGAGGGACTCGAGGATGTCCTCGGCCTGATCGAAGCGGCCGCTCGCGCGCAGGAGGTTGGTCACGATCTGGGCCCGGTCACCGAAGCCGCGGGGCAGGCGGGCCGCGCGGCCGAGGCGCTGGATGTCGGCCCGGCTCAGGACCGCGCCGCACCGAGCCGGGCTCGCGAGGAGCTCGGCCACGTCGCGGAGCGAGACCGACTCGTCCTCGAGGTCGAGCCCGAGCGGGGGCAGCGCGAGCGGCGGAGCCGGCGGGCTGGCCGCGGTGGCTCTCAGCGCGGCGTGGTGCGAGAGCATCAGGCCCTCGAGCTCGTCGACGAGCGCGAGGGAGAACGGGCGGCCCGCGCGCCGGACCGCCTCGGACCACACCGGGGTCCACGCGAGGGCGCGCCCGAGGGCGTCGGCGATCATCGCCTCGAGCCGAGCCGCGATCGCCGCCTCGCCGTCCACCCGCGCGTCGGCCTCGGCGCCGCACAGGAACGCGACGAAGCGGAGGGTCACCGAGAGGTGCTCGACCCCTTCGCGGCGTGTGTCGGGGGTGAAGCCGGCCGCGTCGAAGCACGCCCGGAGCCCGGCCTCGACGTCCCCGCCCGAGGCGCGGTCCGCCGCGAGGTACGCCCCCGCGTAGGGCGGCGCGACCCAGCCGAAGGCGTGCTCGTGATCGGCCGCGAGCTCGTCCGGGTCCCGCCCCTCGAGCGCGGCCCGCAGGCCGTCGCTCACCTCGGCCGCGGCGGCGCGGGTGGACTCGGTGATCCCGAACGACAGCAGGTCCGAGAGGAGGCCGTAGCCGAGCCCGCGCGCGCGGGCGAGCTCGGCCGGGGTCAGCGCCGCGTCCCCGTCGCTCGTCGTAGGCTCCGTGCTCACCGGAGGCTCCGTGCTCACCGAAGCCCCCGGCTCACCGGCCGAAGGGCTTCTCGGGGAGATCGTAGGCGGCGCGCTTGGGCTTGAGCGGGCGCTTGAGCCAGAGCGGCCGGCGCGTGCCGTCGGGGCTGTGGTCGACCGCGGAGCGCGAGAGCGCGTGCCACTCGCGGTAGACGGCCATCGACCGGTTCGTGTCGACGTAGACGTCGCCGTGCCGCTCGTCGGCCTTGGCCTTGCGGACGCTGACCGCCTTCTGGTGCCAGCAGTGCGCGCCGCTCAGCGGGTCGGGGTGGACCGCGTGCGTCAAGTTCTGGTGCACACCGACATCCTCCCACCAGATGCGGCTCGTGTCGGGATCGGTCGACTCCCATGCGCGCGCGCCATGCACGATGCGAAGCTTCTTGTCCTCGCCCGACTCGTCGAGCTCGGCGAGGTTGCTCATCCCGGCGCCGATGCCGCCCTGCTCCTTGAGGCGCCAGCGACCGAGGTGGTGGCTCATCGCGATCACGCCCGGCTTGATGCCCTCGGTGACCCAGACCCGATCGACGAACCAGCCGATCTCCGTCTCGACGCGGATCGTGTCGCCGGTGTCCACCCCGAGGCGGCTCGCGTCGCTCGGGTGCATCCACACCGGGTTCTTGTGGCTGATCTCGTAGAGCCACTTCGCGTTCGCGCTGCGTGTGTGGATCAGCGTCGGCAGGCGGAAGGTCGGCAGCAGCAGCATCTGCCCGGCCGCGCGGTCGATCTGGCGCGGCCCGACGTGGCTCTCGAGCGGCCACGGCACCGCGTACTCCTGCTCCTTCCAGCCCCACGCGTGGAGCGTCGGGCTCCACATCTCGAGCTTGCGGCTCGGGGTGCCGAAGCCGGTGACCGCCTCGCCATCGATCAGCACGCCGATGACGTCGCCGTCCGCGTTGAGCACGCGCTTCTGGGTGTCGATCGCCGGCTCGAAGTCGAGCCCGAGCGGCTGGGCGAACGGGCGCCGCGGCGCCTTGGGCAGCTCGTAGGCGCCGTACTTGCGCATATAGGCGAGGGGGGTGAGCCCCTCGGCCTCCGCGGTCTCCTTGAGGCCGGGGACCGCGTTGTCGAACATCCAGCCCCAGTACTCGTCCTGGGTGATCGGTCGCGTCGGATCGACCGGCGACTCGAAGTGCTTGCGGATGCCGAGGCTCCCGTCCGGATCCATCGCCCAGCTCAGGTCGACCCAGAGCTCCGCCTCCTCCCAGACCTCGCCGGGGTTGGCCTCGTAGGTCTTCTCCACCTCGACGCCGTTGCGCTGCATCGCGACGCGCCGCACCGGCTGGCGGAAGCCGATCCACCGGCCCTCGTGCGTCTCCTGGCTCATCACGTCGTGCCGCTCGCCGGAGTGGCCCATCGGCAGGACGTAGTCGGCGAACCACGCGCTCTCGTTCCAGGTCGGCGTCAACGCGACGTGACACTTGATCTTGTCTTCGTCGCGCAGCGCGTCGAGCCACATGAACCCGTCGGGGTTGATCCACATCGGGTTGTAGACGCGCGTGAAGTAGACGTCGATGTCGCCGCGGCCCTCCTTGAGGAAGTGCGGCAGGAGGAAGCTCATCTCGTAGAACGCGAAGGGCCACTCGTGCGGGAGGTGCAGCTCGTTCCACGCGTCGAACGACGGCGGGTTGGTGAAGGCCGCCGGGACGAACTTGTTCCAGCTGTTGAGCGCGGTGCCGCCCTCCGCGCCGACGCTGCCGGTGAGGACGTTGAGGAAGAAGAGCGAGCGCGCGACCTGCCAGCCGCCGCGGTTGCCCATCGTCGCGCTGCGCCAGGTGTGGGCCGCGAGCCGGCTGCCCGCGCGCGCGATGATCTCGGCCGCCTCCTGGAGGCGCGCGACCGGGACCTGGGCCTCCTCGGCCGCCTTCTCGAACGTGAAGTCGCGGTAGAGCGTCTTGAGGAAGCGGTCGAAGGTCTCGAAGGTCTTCGGCTCCTTCGCGAGCTTCTTCACGTCCGGGTCCTCGGCCCACTCGGGGATCGACTCGAGGGTCTGGGCCCAGTTCACCCAGCGCTCGACGAACGCCTTGTCGTAGAGGTCGTTCTGGATGAGGTGGTTCGCGATGGCGAGGAGGACCGTCGCCTCGGTGCCGGGCCAGGTCGGGAGCCAGCAGTCGGCGCGCGCCGCGGTGTTCGACAGGCGCGGGTCGAGGACGATCAGGCGGCCGCCCTTCTTCTTGCTCTCGAGGATGCGCTGCGCGTGCGGGTTGAAGTAGTGCCCGCTCTCGAGGTGCGCGCTCAGCAGCAGGATCGCCTCGGCGTCCGCGTAGTCGGGGCTCGGCCGGTCGCCCGCGCTCCACATGAAGTAGCCGGCCCGCGCGGCCGCGCTGCAGATGTTGGTGTGGCTGTTGTGGCCGTCCACGCCCCACGCCTTGATCGCGCGGTTGGCGTAGTGGTCCTCGCCCGGCCGACCCACGTGGTAGACGATTCCGTCGAGGCGACGCTCGCGGCTCTCGCGCATCTTGGCGCCGAGCTCCTCGACCACCTCCTCCCAGCTCACGCGCTTCCACTTGCCCTCGCCGCGCGCGCCGACGCGCTTGAGCGGGTACAGGATGCGCTCCGGGTCGTAGACCTGGTTGTGCGTCGCGGGGCCCTTGGCGCAGTTGCGGCCGCGGCTCCCCGGGTGCGCCGGGTTGCCCTCGAAGCGTCGGATCTCGTACGTCTCCTTGTCGACGTACGCGAGCAGGCCGCACGCGCTCTCGCAGTTGAAGCAGATGGTCGGGACGAGCGTGTAGCGGCGCGCGACCTTCTTCGGCCAGGCCTTGGCGTCCCACTCGACCCAGTCGTCCCAGCGCTCGGGCGGAGGGTAGCGGCTCATCCGGCCGTCCGGGTGGCGCACCTCGGTCAGCGCCTCGGGCAGCACGTCGACGTCGGCGAAGACGGGCTGCTCCACCACCTCGCGGCGCGCCGTCCCGTCGGAAGACATGCGCGCCGCGGCTACGGGGTCCGCGGCGGCCTGCGCGCGCGGGCGGCCGATCGAGAGGAGGCGACGCAGGAACGAGTCGGTCTGGGGCAGGGTGGTCATCAGCTGTTCGGGATCCGCTGGGGGGCCATGACGTAGGCGTGCTCGTAGGCGTAGAGGCCGACCGCGATCAGCGCGCCCGCGATCAGGCCGGGGACGACGCCCCCGACGAGCAGCAGCCCGACCGGCACGACGTGGCCGAGGGCGATCGCGCCGAGCCAGAACTGGTTCTTGTAGCGGCCGCTCGAGATCTCGCGGGCGGCGCGGGCGCTCACCTCGCTCGCGTGGGGCATCGCGAACTCACCGAGGAGCAGCATGAACAGGTCGAGCGCGGTCGCGCCGAGGGCGGCCCACCACGCGGCGGTGTGGAGCGCCTCGGGGATGATGGGGCCCATCACGAGCAGCGTCGCGCCGCCGACCATCACCGCCTGCACCAGGAGGTGGAGCGGCAGGAGCGGCGACTGCCAGAGGTCGCGCCCCTCGGCCTGACCGAAGAGGAACGCGGTGTAGATCGCGGTGCCGACCGCGAGCGGGACGCCGCCCCAGAGGAGGAACGGGCGCGCGCTCTCGGCGAGGCTGGCCGGGACGATCCCGAGGTAGGCGGCCGCCTCGAGCGTCCACCAGATCCCCGAGATCGTGGAGAAGCCGATCAGGAAGACCGCCCCCCGCGTCAGCCACGAGCGCCACTGGGGGCGCATGAGGATGTAGAGGAAGCGGGTCGGCTTCTCGAGGTCGTAGACGAGCAGCGCGGTGGTCGCGAGCATCATCGCGACGCTCACGCCGCCGGCGACGACCGCGGTGAGGGGATCGAAGTCGACCACCCCGAGCCCGAAGAGGAGCGCGAGCAGGAGGAAGACCCCGCTCGCGACGCCCTTGGTCACGAGGTAGGCGGGCACCGGCCAGTGCCAGGGGATCTTGTGCTGCGCGTTGTAGCCGACCTGGACCATGTGCGACGCGCGCTTGCCGCCCATGTGGATCGGGCCGGCGTCGGGGAGGCCCTGGGGCTGCGGGGAGGCGAGGCTCTTCGCGGGGGTGGGCGCGACGCCCTGGCCCGGGGCGTCGTCGCCGTCGAGGGGCATCACGTCGGCGAAGGCGAAGGTCTCGGGCGCGCGCTCGGTGGCGGTGGGCACGAGGTTCACCGCCGAGCCGTCGATGTAGAAGACCTTCGGCGCGGTGCCCTGCTCGGGCTTGCGCACCGAGACCTTGGCGCGCTGGAGCACCTGCGCGATCTCGGTCTCCGGGTCGTCGATGTCCCCGGCGAGGATCGCGTGGGTCGGGCAGACCACCGCGCAGGCCGGCTCGAGCCCGAGGTCGACGCGGTGCGCGCAGAAGTGGCACTTCGCGGCGGTGTCGGTCTCTGGGTCGATGTAGATCGCGTCGTAGGGGCACGCCTGCATGCAGGCCTTGCAGCCGATGCACGCGTCCTTGTCGAACTCGACGATCCCGTCGTCGCGCTGGAACATCGCCCCGGTCGGGCAGATGCGCGCGCAGGGCGGGTTCGCGCAGTGGTTGCAGCGCGTGACCTGGAAGTGGCGCTGAGTGTCGGGAAAGGTGCCCGTCTCGGTGTACTTGACCCAGGTTCGGTTGACCCCGAGGGGCACCTGGTTCTCGCTCTTACACGCGGTGCTGCACGCGTGGCACCCGATGCAGGACCGGTTGTCGATAACGAAGGCGTAGGCCACCGCGGCCTAGTGTGCGCCATTCGTGCCGCGATGTGGACCCCCCCGAAACCATACGGAAACGAGCCGGATGTTGCGAAACGTTGCAACACTGTGAACGCACCGGTGAGCCCGGGCTGCGAGACGCCCCGGGCGCCAAGCTGGGCCGCGGAGGCGCGGTCGGACACCCATGGCCGCGACCCTGACCCTGGACGTGATCGAGATCGTGGAGCCCTGCACCGTCCCCTGGGAGGACATGCGCGGCGACGACCGGGTGCGGTACTGCCGGCTCTGCCAGAAGAACGTCTACGACCTCTCGCAGCTCACGCGCGCGGACGCGAACGCGCTGCTCGCGGAGCGGGGCGAGGAGCTCTGCGTGCAGCTCTACCGCCGCGCCGACGGCACCGTGCAGACCGCGGACTGCACCCCCGACCGTCTCGCGGCCCTGCGGCGCGGAGCGCGCAAGACGCTCTCGATCGCGTCGAGCGCGCTGGCGGCCACCCTCGCGATGGCGGGAGGGCTGGCGGCCGCGCTCGGTGGGCCGCCCGCGCCCCGCGCCGACGCGGTCCACGCGGCGGTGGGCAAGCTGGTGTCGCACCTCGGCCTCGAGGACGTCGGCCCGCCCGCGCCGCCGCCTCCGGTCGCGCCGCCTCCGCCCTCGTTCCGGCCGCCGGAGCACAGCTACCCGATGCGCGGCGGCATCCGCGCGCGCCCGCCGCACGTCGACCCGTTCGGGGGTTGAGCCGCGCGGCGGCGTTGAGGCGTTATCCTCCTCGGGATGCCCCCGCCGGAGGACGCCCTCTGGGTCGCCGTGCCCGCGGCCGCGATCGCGGCCTACGGCGGCGCGGTGATGATGCGTCGCGCCGCGGCGCGGCGGGCGTGGGAAGGCCCAGCGACGCCGGTGGGCGAGCTCGCGGCCGGCCGCGTCGTCCGGGTCGAGGGTCGCCTCGCCGCGCACGGTCAGCTCCTGCGCGCGCCGATCACCGGCGTGGAGTGCGTGGGCTACGACGCGTGGATCGAGTACCTCGACGGCGACAGCCCGACCCGGGTGCCGCGGTGGTTCCCCGCCGCGAGCGAGACGGTGGTCGCCCCGTTCCGGGTGGAGGGAGACGACGGGCACGCGGTCGTGATCGACGCCGACCGCCACGACGTGGAGCTGGCGATCCCGCCGCTGCCGCGGCGCACCGACGCCGACTTCGAGGCGCTCGCGCCGGTGCTCCGCCGGGCCGGGGACCCGCGGCTCCTCCGCGACCGGACGCTCGGCTACGTGGAGATCGCCCTCCGCCCCGGCACGCGGATCACCGTCGTCGGGCGCGTGCTGCGGCCGCCCACCGGCGGCGCGGGGGCCTACCGGCGCGGCGCGCGCGAGGCCGAGCTCGGGCCGACCCACACCGGGGCCCCGGTCGGCCTCCGGGTCCTCGAGCCCGACGACCCTGCTACCCTCGCGGGGTGAGCGCGCTCCACTCATCGCAAGCCGTGCTGCTCGCGAGCCTGCTCGCGACCCTCCTGTGCGCGTGCGGCGGGGCCGCCGCGACCGCCTCCGAGCCCGCGCCGGTCGAGCCCGTGGCGGCTCCGTCTCAGGCCGATCCCGAGCCGCGCAGCGCGGGCCTCGCGCTCTGCGGCGGCCCCCTGCCCGAGATGTGCGGCATCGAGCTCGAGGACTGCGGGCGCCGCCTCGACGCGCTCATCGTGCAGTGCGCGCGCGCCATGCTCGCGACGGCCGAGATCGCCGAGCCGAACCGCGAGCAGCTCGAGCGCGCGGCCGGCCTCGGGATGCTCTGCGCGGGCGACCTCCTCGTCGAGCAGCGGGCGCTCGAGGGCTACGCGTGCACCGTCGACTCGGGGCCGCAGACGGAGATGCGCCAGACCTGCATCGTCTGCTCGGTCGCCTTGGGCCTGCGCCCGGACCCGCGCGTCGCGCCGTAGAGCTACCCGCCGTCGTAGGTGACCCCGAGGCGCTCGGCGAGGGCGCGGTCCGCTGGGCCCGCGCCGTGGTAGCGGGTCTGCGCGGGATCGACGCGGCGGGCCCGCATCCACGCGACGACCAGCCCCGGCAACGGTCGCTGACACCAGCAACTGGGCGGCCCGGCCGGATGTGGGCAGAGGCCGAGCTCGACGTCGGGGCCGAGCCAGCGCGCGAGGGACGCGCGCGCCTCGCCCCGGTCACCCGGGGCCCACGCGAGCAGGAGGATCGCCTCGCCGGGACGGCGCGCGTCGAGCAGATCCGGCGCGGCCTCGAGCCGGGCGCGGTCCACGACCCAGCCCGGTCGGTCGTGGCCCGGTCGAGGCGCGAGCTCCGGCGTCACGCGCTCGATCGCCTCGAAGCCCTCGTCCTCGTCGGGCGGCTCGAGCGCATCACGAAAGCGAAATTGCACCCGCGGGCCGAAGGCGTGGGGGTCGCGGCGGCCGAGGCGCTGCAGCTCCTCCGGGTCGAGGAGCCGACCGTGCGCGGCGAGCATCCGGTCGACCGCCTGGATCTGGGCCTGGCCGAGCGGCGGATCGATCCACACGCAGCGCACCGTCGCGCCGGCCGCCCACGCCGCCTCGATCACCCGGTTGCGCTGGGCGCGGGTCGGGTAGGTGTTGTCCATCACGATCCGGGTCGCGCCGTCCGCCAGCCGCGCGGCCATCCGATCGGCGAGGCGCGCGAGGGTGCCGCCGGCCTCGTCGCGGTTGAGGCGCTCGTAGCCCTCCGCCTCGAGCGCGCGCGCGCGGGTGCTCTTGCCCGCGCCCTGGACGCCCATGAGCAGGACGACCTCGGGCCGCGCGCGCGAGCCACCGCTCGGCCGCCGGCTCCGGCGCGGGGTGCGCACGAGGCGACCCACCGGCCACAGGGCGTCGAGGCACTCGCGCTCCTCGCGCGTCAGCCGGATCGTCGCCGCGGCCGCCGCCGCGGCCGCCGTCTCGGGACGCCGCGCGCCGGGGAGCGGGACGATCAGGGGGTGAAGGTCACGGATCCACGCGAGCGCCAGGGTCCCCGGGCTCACCCCGCGGGCGGCCGCGAGCGTGGCCAACGCGGGGACGCGCGCGAGCCGCGGCGCGCGCTCTGGCCCGCCGAGGGGGCGAGACACGAGGACCGGGATCGACAGCGTGAGGCAGCGCTCGATCACCCCGCCGCGCGCCGCGTCCTCCTCGCGCGGCCCGAGCGCGACCTCGACCGCGGAGACCTCCACGTGGGCCCGCGCCTCGTCGAGCTGGGCGACCGTCACGTTGCTCAGGCCCACGTGCCGCGCGAGGCCGCGCTCGCGGATCGCCGCGAGGGCGCGCGCGGTGGTGCGCCACGGCGTGCGCGGGTCGGGCGCGTGCACGAGGAAAAGGTCGAGCGCGTCCACCCCGAGGCGCGCGCAGCTCCGCTCCGCGTCGGCGATCAGGGACTTGCGCCGGCCGTCCGGGACCCACGCGCCCCGCGGCCGCCGCATCCCGCCCTTGGTCACGATCAGCGCGCCCGCGCGCTGGGCGACCGGCGCCAGCCAGGCCTCGCTCGGCCCGTAGGCGCCCGCCGTGTCGAGCAGCGTGACCCCCGCCGCGAGGGCCGCGTCCACCACCTGCGCCGCGCGGGCCTCGTCCGCGTCCTCGTCCGTCGCGAGGCGCATGCAGCCCATGCCGATCCGACCCTCGAGCTCCACCGCGCGCGATCCTACGGCATCGACCGGGCATCGCGTGCTCCGCGGCCGGCACGCGATGCACGACGGGGCGGGGCCTGGGCACCATCGAGCCGCCGCGGCCGCGACGGCACACGGGTTGCCGTACCCCGTCGCATGCAACGGATCGGCTTTGGCGCGGCCTGGCTCGCGACCCTCGGGGTCGTGGCCGGCCTGGTGGCGGGGTGGCTCGGCTGGATCACGATGTCGCAGGCGCTCGACGTCGCGATGGGCGCGGTCGCGCTGGCCGGCCTCTGGCTCGTGGTGTGGCTGCCGTGGGACCTCTACTTCGCGGCCCGCGCCGCGATCGTCGACCAGGACGACAGCGAGGAGCGCGGGCTCGCGGTCTCCCCCCGCGATCGGGCCCAGGCCGCGCGGCTCGCCCCGCGGCTGCTCGCCGGCTGCGTGGCCTTGCACCTGCTCGGCGCGGGCACCCTCGCGCTCACCACGTGGCTCTCGGACGGCACGGTCGGCTACTACTTCGCCGGCTTCTACGTGCTCGCGATGGCGCTGCGCCCCATGGGCGCGCTCTACGGCCACCTGCGCGCGCGCCTCGACGAGCTCCGAGAGCGCGCGCGCTACCCGCGCGAGGACGTGGCCGCGCTGCGCGCGACGGTGGACGAGCACGGGCGGCTCCTCGACCGGCTCGAGTCGGCCGACCTCCCGGAGCTGAGCGCCTCGGATCATCGGCTGGAGGACCAGCTCCGCCAGCACGCCGACGAGGCGCGCCGCCGCGAGGCGCGCTACGAGGCGAAGGTCGACCAGGTCCTCGGCGAGCTCGAGCGGTCGATGGCGCGCCTCACCGAGGACCGCGAGCTGCTGCAGGGCATCCGCGCGTTCGTTCGCGTCGTCAAGCAGTCCTGACGGCGACGCGGAGCGCGCCACCGAGGTGCCGTTGAAGAACCTCCCCGCGCGCCTCACGGCCGGGAGCCCGCGCCGGCGCGCCACGCAGGCGGGCCCTCGCAACCGCGATCCATCACGGTCGATTCTTCAAGGGGCTGCTAGATTCGCCCGGTGCCGCGCGACGCCATCCTGCCGACCCCCGTGACCCCCTTCATCGGGCGCCGTCGCGCGCTCCGCAGCCTCGCCGAGCTGTTCGACCGCGGCGAGCGCCTCGTCACCATCGTAGGCGCGGGGGGCATCGGCAAGACGCGCCTCGCGGTCGAGCACGGGAGGCGGCGCGCCGAGCGGGGCGACACCGTCCGCTTCATCGACCTGACCGAGCAGCACGACGCCGAGGGGCTGGCGACCGCGGTCGCGCGCACGATGCAGGCCCGCGGCACGGCGGAGGGCGACGTGGTCGCCGCGCTCAAGCGGCTCCGGCGCGGCCTGCTGATCCTCGACAACTTCGAGCAGGTCGCGACCCACGCGTCGCTGGTGGGCGACTGGCTCGCGAGCTGCCCCGATCTGAAGGTGCTGATCACCTCGCGCGAGGTCCTGCGGGTGGAGGGCGAGGTGGTCTGGGAGCTCGACCCCCTCGAGACCCGGAGCCCCGAGGACAGCGAGCGGATGAGCGAGGCGCTGATGCTCTGGTCGAGCGCCCGCCAGCGGATCGACCCGGCGTACAGCACCGCGACCGACGACCGCGGCGCGCTCGACGAGATCCTGGTCCGTCTCGACGGGATCCCCCTCGCGATCGAGCTCGCGGCGGCCCGCGCCAACCTGATGAGCACCGCGCAGCTCCGCGACCGGCTCAACCGGCGCTTCGACGTGCTCCGCAACCGGAGCCGCGACCGCGGCGCGCGGCGGCGGACGATGGAGGGCGCGCTCGACTGGTCGTGGGAGCTGCTCGAGCCGTGGGAGCGCGACGCGCTCGCCCAGTGCTCGGTGTTCCGCGGCGGCTTCTCGCTCGACGGCGCCGAGGCGGTGGTCTCGCTCGACGCGCACGCGGACGCGCCGAGCGTGCTCGACGTGCTCCAGGCGCTGCGCGACAAGTCCCTGCTCCGGCGCGTCTACGACACCCCGGGCCGGCTGCGGATGTTCGCCACGATCCGCGACTACGGCGCGCGGCGGCTCGCCGAGAACCCGGACGCCCAGCGCGCAGCGGAGCAGCGCCACGGCGCGTTCTACGCGCGCCTCGGACGCGCGCTGGTCCTCGAGTCGCTCCGCCCGGACGGCGCCGACGCGCTCGCGGATCTCGCCCGCGAGGTCGACAACCTCGTGGCGGTCACCGAGCGCGCGGTCGCCCGCGACCCGCGCGACCCGACCGAGCTCGACCAGGCGCTCGACGCGGCGGCCGCGGTCGACGCGGTGTTCAGCGCGCGCGGGCCCACCGGCGGTCAGCGCGAGCAGCTCGACGCGCTCCTCGACGCGACGGCGGGGGTGGACGTCGACGCGGACCGGCGGAGCCGCGTGCTGCGTGCGCGAGGGCTCCTCGACGCGGGCGCGGGCCGGCTCGCGCGGGCGCGCGAGGACCTCGAGGCGGCGGTCGCCGGGGCGGCGACCGACCACGAGCGGGGCCACGCGCTGCTCGACCTGTCGTGGACCTACCTGCGCGAGCGTGACCTCGACAAGGTCCTCGCGATCGCCGGCCAGGCGCTCGAGCTCGCGCGGTCCTCGGGCGACCGGCAGCTCGAGGGCATCGTGCTCGGGGCGCTCGGCGCGCCCCCCAAGGAGCGCGGCGACGACGCGGCGGCGGAGGAGCGCTACGAGCAGGCGCTCGCGATCCACCGCGAGGTGGGCAACCGCTGGTACGAGGGCCAGGCTCACACGCGACTCGCGGTCCTCCACCTCGAGCACGGAGACATCGAGCGGACGCGTGAGCACGCCCAGGCCGCGCTCACGGTGCACCGGGAGTTCGGGATCCGGGTCGCCGAGGCGCTCATGCTGCAGATCCTCGGCGGCGCGGCTCAGC
>JAUHXR010000127.1 GCA_030426845.1 Polyangia bacterium
GGGCCGCCGCCCTTCGACGCCGGCGCGCCGCTCACGCCGGACGCGGGCCCGTCCACGCCGGACGCGGGCGGCTCGTCGGGGCCGGACGCCGGCGCGCGACCGAGCTGTGATGACCTCTACCGCCCGCTCAGCGGCTACCGGCTTTGTCGCGAGAACCCTACCTCGTGCCGCTTCTACCGCGGCGACCTCTCGGCCCTCAGTTGCCGCGCCGCTTGCGCCTCCCGTGGTGGCCTGTGCTTCGGCGCTCAGGACAACGTCTTCGGGCGGGCGTGCGAGGCCTCCGACACCGTGGGCTGCGACGACGGCCTGCTCGACGGGATCTGCACCTGCTCGCGCTGAGCCCGCGCCGGCCAATCGAGCGGAGCACGGGCTCATGCGGTGAGACCGGAGCGGTCCCGCGGATCGGCACGTTCGAGCTCGCGCGCATCTCCCCCTGCCACTGAGGACCGCAGCCTCCGCGCTCGCGTCCCGCTCCGCGCTCAGGCGGGCAGCGCGTCGAGGGCCGCGTCGAGCTCGGCGAGCCCGACGAGGAACGGCTCGCGGGTGCGGCGCAGGAACTTCCAGAACGTGAGCGCCGCGTCCTCGAGCTCGAGGAGCCGGTCCGACAGCGGGGCCACCGCCTCGCGGCCGTGCCGCCGCTCCGCCGCGATCAGGCGCGCCTGGACGGCCTCGAGCCGCCGCAGGCACACCCGGTCGTCCGCGCAGGTCTCCCACGGGGCGAAGTCGACCTGGGCGGTGCTCGCAGGCAGGTAGATCGGCCGGGGCGCGCGGCCCGCGACCGCGTCCTCGCCCCGCACGAAGCGGACGCCGCGCGCCTCGAGACCCTCGAGCGTGGCCTGGTAGCCGAGCAACGTCTGAGGGTCGACGCGCTCGCCGTCGTCACCGAGCACGAGCAGGTCGGCGCCCGCGTCGAAGTGTGCCTCGACCGCGTCCAGCCAAGCCTCGCGCGCGGCCGCGTCGCGGATGGCGCCGCGCTGCTGCTCGATCAGATCCCAGCTCAGCGCGTGGTGGCGGAGCAGCGCCGCGACGGTGGCCTCGCCGAACTGGAGCGCGTGGATCTCACCCAGCTCCGAGGGGCCGACGAGCGGCGCGATCTCGGGCGCGAGGACGCGGTGGCCCATCACGTGGCGCTCCTCCCACGCGGGCAGCGCGGCCGCCTGAACCTTCGCGGAGCTGTCCACCGCGACCCACGCGACGCCCGCCTCCGCGACCAGCGGCACGAGGTGGTGCGACCAGCCGAGGTCGGTCGGCCAGAAGCCCCGCGGCCGCACCCCGAGGAGCTCCTCCTTGGTGTCCGCGTCGGCGAGGATCTGGGCCCGCGCGCGCGGCACGGGGAGCATCGGCAGCATCGGGTGGAACATCCCCGAGCCGAGGGGCTCGACGTGCCCCGCCTCGACCGCGGCCCGCAGCCGGGCGACCCAGCCGGGGGCGAGGCGCGCGAGGCGCCGCAGCAGCCCGCCGCAGACGTTGAGCGCGAGGGGGCGGCTCGGCGACGCCTCGTGGACCGCGAGCAGCGGCTCGTAGCTCCGCTGCACCTGCTCGAGCACCTCGTCGTCCGGTACGAAGAAGGGCTGGTGGACATGCCAGATCAGGACCAGGTCGCGCGTCACGCCAGCGCCTCCTCGTAGACCGCGTCGAGCCCGCGCGCGGTGCGGCCCCACGAGAGGGTCGCGGCCCGCGCCCGAGCCGCCGCGCCCATCCGCGCCGCGCGCGTTCCGTCGCCGAGGAGCGCGGCGACGCCGTCGGCCAGCTCGTCCGCGGCGTGGGGGCGACGCACGTAGCCCGACTCCCCGTCCTCCACGAACTCCGCGGTGCCGCCGAGGGGCGAGACCACCGCGGCGGTGCCGCACGCCATCGCCTCGAGGGTCGTCAGGCCGAAGGGCTCGTGGAGCGACGCGCTCACGAAGGCGTGGGCGCGCGCGTAGATCGCGGGCAGCTCGCGGTGCGGCACGTGGCCGAGGAAGCGCACCCCCTGCCCGGCCATCGCCTCGAGCTCCGCCCTCGCCGGGCCGTCGCCGACGATCTCGAGGCGCGCCTCCGGGAGCCGCGCGCGCACGCGGCCGAAGGCGGCGAGGAGGTGAGGCAAGCCTTTTTGCGCAGTGAGGCGCGAAACGCTGAGGGCGGTCGGGGCGTCGGCCTTCGCTCCGGCGGGCGCGAACGTGTCGAGGTCTACGCCGTTCTGCACGACCCGCAGGACGGCGGAGGGCACGTCGTACTCGCGCGCGAGGAGCGTCGCGACGTAGCGGCTCGGCGCGACGACGCGGGCTGAGAGGCGGAAGCCGAGGGCCTCGAGGCGCGACTTGGCGCGGAAGGGCAGGGCGTGGTTCGCGTAGCTGAAGCCGAAGCGCAGCGGGAGGTGGGCGGTCATCACGATCGCGCGGGTCCGCGCTTGCAGGGCCATCGCTGGCCAGGCCCCGTACCAGTCGTGGACGTGGACGATGTCCCAGCGCTCGCCGAGCAGGCCCTCCTTCAACGCCGGGTCCGCGGCGGCATCCGGCTCGACCAGCGCGGGCTCGAGGAGGCGCTCGAGATCGAGCCGCACCACCTGGGCCGCCGGTCCGTCCGACGGCTCGTCGCGGTAGCCGCGGCCCTCGAGCACCACGACCCCGACGTCGTGCGCGGCGCGCTGCTCCCGCGCGACGTTCTCGACGTAGGTCGCGACACCGCCGAGCCTCCGCGGCGGATACTCGCCGCACAGATGCAACACCCGCATCCGCCGCAGAATAGCGCGCGGGCGCGGGATGAGGGCGGGCGCGAGCTCACCGGGTGAAGCGGCCGTCCACCGGTCGCTCGTTGCGCAGCATCGGCCGCTTGCCCGTCGGCGCCTTCGCGATCGCGTCGACCCGGTTGACGCGGAGGGCGACACCGGGGCACGTGGCCTCGAACCTCGCGCGGATCGCGGCCTCGATCGCGGCGTCGGGCGCGCCCGCGTAGTCGAAGCGCGCCGCGCCGCTCGCCTCGAAGGTGAGCTGGAGCTGCTCGAGGCCCGCGATCGCGCCGTACGGCTCGAGCAGCGCGCGCGGCGAGAGGCGGCGACCGCCGGGCAGGCGCACCCTGTCCGCCGCGCGCCCCTCGATGCGCTCGATCATCGGCAAGGTGCGGCCGCACGCGCACCGGCGGTCGCTCGCCACCAGCAGGTCCCCGAGCTCGTAGCGCACGAGCGGCATCATGCGGTTCGCCAGCCCGGTGACCACCGCGCGCCCCACTTCGCCAGGGCGGACCGGGCGGTCGTCGTCGTCGAGGATCTCGAGGACGTAGCTGTCCGCGTCGACGTGGTAGCCGCGGCGGACGCGGCACTGCCACGCCATGCGGTTCAGCTCGCTCGTCCCGTACTGGTCGTAGACCGGCGCGCCGAGCGCGCCCTCGATCGTCGCGCGCATCGAGTCGGTGAGGAGCTCCGCGTGGCTCACGACCCCGCGCGGCCGCGCTTGGCGCAGCCGCTCGGGGGCTCGCTGCGCCAGCGCGAAGAGGCTCGTCGGGTGGTAGTACCAGAAGATCCCAGGGTTGGACTCGAGCACGCGAAGCTGCGCCTCCTCGTCGAGGTGCGCCGGGACGTGCACCTTCGGCATGAGGCCGAAGCGCGAGCGCGGCAGGGGCGCGCTCCAGAAGTAGGCCATGGGGATCCACGGGCGGTAGCCGATCGCGGCGAGCGCGCGGAAGTAGAAGCCGTCCAGCCGCCGCCAGCTCGCGGGGTCGGCGTGGATCTCGAGCCGCGGTCCGCCGCTCGAGCCGCCCGATCGACGGATCGGCGCGCGCCCCGAGCGGTAGAGCGCGAGGTGCTCGGCGCTCACGACCTGCGTCGGGTCCTCCTCGATCAGGCGGCGCGACGGGATGGGGAGGCGCCGCAGGTCGTCGAGGGTGCGGACGTCGTCGGGTGTGACGCCGGCCTCGCGCCAGAGCCGGCGGTAGAGCGGGACGTGGGCCGCGCAGTAGGCGAGCGTCCGCCGGAGCCGTCGAAGCTGGAGCGCCTCGAGCGCGGGCCGCGGGAGCCACTGCGCGCCCATCGCCGACGCGACCGCGCTCGACGCGTGGAGGAGCGACACCGTGCCGGGGTTATCCTCTCGGGGGCGAAGGCGTGTCAACGGGGGGAGGTCGCGTGAAACCTCCCGAGGGCTCGCCCCCCAGTAGGGGTCATGCAGAGCGCGACGCGGCGAGCGAGGAGCTGGGGGTGGGTCACGCTGGGCGTGGCGGTCGCCTGGGCCGGGGTGGCGCGGGCCCAGCCCGAGCCGGCCGAGGCGGCCGAGGTAACCGAGCCGGCCGAGGTAACCGAGCCGGCCGAGGCGGCCGAGGCGACCGAGGTAATCGAGCCGACCGAGCCGACCGAGGCGCCGCCGATCGGGCGTCCGCGTGTGTCGCACACCACGCAGTATCCGACGACCGTCACCGACCCGGTCTTGGATGTGCGCTCGGTGCTCCCGGCCACCGTCTTCCTCGACGGGGTCGCGCTCGGCCCGGCGCCGATCACCGCCCACGTGATGACTCGGGGCGACCATCACCTAGTGCTCGTCGGGCCGGAGGGCCAGCGCCTCGCGACGGACTTCCCCTCGGGCGAGGGCAGCGAGCTCTCCGTGGAGGCGGGCGGAGACGAGTGGCACCTCGAGCCGCCCTCCCCGACGGACCCAACGACCGACCGGCGAGACCCGCTCCGCTGCGCGGAGATCGGAGACCACCGATGCGTGGTCGAGAGGTTGAGCGCGGCCCCGCTGATGAGCGCAGCGGCTCAGCTCGCGCTCATCGACGCGTATCGAGCGCTCGGCTTTCGCGAGCTTCGTCTCCGGCAGGTCTCCTCGTTCCTCGACCGCCACGGGGCGCGCGCGGGGAGGGTTGCGTGGGAATTCCAGGAGGAGCTCTTCCACGCGGGGATCCCTCTCACCAAGCGGGCCCGCCGCAACCTCTTCGGTCGCGCGACGGTCTCGTGTCGTCCGGCAGGGCCGACGCCGCCGGGGGAGCGCGCGATCCTGGTCGTGCCCCACTCGGGGGACATGCGCCTGCTCGTGGACTGCATCGACACCGGCTGGGAGGTCCCGGTCGACTCGATGGCCCTGGTGCCGGGCCCGCACGTGGTCTCGCTCGTCCTGCCCGGGCGCGAGCCGTTGCACACGCGCATCGACTTCGCGCCCGGTGAGGAGGTCGAGCTCGTCCTGCCGCCGGAGCTGCGGCGCGGGGGCGCCCGATGAGCCCGTCCCCGCGCCTCGCCGAGGCGCTGCGCGCGACCCCCGGGACCCCCGCCGCCGCGCGCCTCGCCGAGCGTGGGGGGCCGACGGACGAGGAGTGGCCGGCGATCCTCGAGGAGCTGCGGAAGCTCGCGCGGGCGGTGGCGCCCCGGTTCCGCGACGTCGCGAGCGAGGAAGACATCCTCGCCGAGCTCGCGCTCTGCGCCTACGAGCGCTGGATCCCGCAGTGGACCGAAGGCGCCCGCGACGGCACCGAGCGGAGGTCTCTGCAGGTCTTCTTGCGTGACCGGCTGCGCGACCATCTCCGCGAGGAGCGCCGCAAGCTCCAGCGGCGCCGGGAGCTCGTCGCGACCCGAATGCAGCCCGCGCGGCCCATCTTTGCGTCGAGCGCGCCGCAGCCGGAAGAGGTGCTCGCGACCGAGGAGCTGCGCGCGTCCAGCCCGGACCCGGAGGCGCTGGCGCTCAGGGAGGCGGGCTACAGCGGGCGTGAGATCGCCGCCACGCTGGGGACCTCCGCGCCCACCGTGTCGCGGCGCCTCGCGCTGGTCGGCGCCGCGCTGCTCGCCGCGATCGGCGCGCTGGTGGCGTGGGTGCTCTGGCCCAGCGAGCCGGAGCCGGCGCTCGTCCGGCCGGAGCCCGAGGTGGCGTCGGTCCTCCAGGCCCCGGCCGGGGACGGAGACGGCTCGCCCGCGCCGGAGCCGACCGCCCCCGAGGACCCTGGTCCCCCGGAGGGCGACGACCGGCCGGAGGCCGAAGGGGACTCGCGCGCCGCCGAGGAGCCCCCGACCCCCGAGGACGCACGGCGGGCGCCCCAGGACTCGAGCCCGGACCGAGCCCGCGACGACCGACCCCGCGACGAGGCCTCGCCCGAACAGGGACGCGAGGCGCGTGACGAGGGCCGCGAGGGAGAGGACTCCCCTGGCGACGACGAGCGGTCGACCCCCGCGCGCGAGGCCCGCGAGGGCGAAGCGCGCGGCGCGCCGGGGGGCGATCCCCCGGCCCCCTCCGAGCCAGCGCGACGGCCGATGCGCCCCGAAGACCTGGCGAGGGCCCGTGGCTGTCTCATGCTCGGAGACAACCAGTGCGTGGTCCGGGCGCTCGAGGGGCGGTGGCTCGACGCGGAGGGGCTGCGCCTGCTCATCGAGGCCCTTCGAGCGCAGGGACGCACGCCCTATGCGAGGAGCCTCATGCAGGAGTACGTCGGGCGCTTCGGGTCGACCCCGCAGGGGAGGGCCTACGCTCAGATCCTCTCGGGGTCGATCGGCGTGCTGAGCGAGCTCCCGCCGCGCGAGCAGGCGATGGTCTGCGCCAAGGAGGGCAATCACGCGTGCGTTGTGCGAGTGCTCGCCGGGAGGGCGCGCGACGCCCGCGCGCTCGCGGTGCTCGTCGACGCCTACCTCGCCCTCGGCCGCACCGCGGACGCGAGGCGCAACGCCCGCGACCTCCTCGAGCGATGGCCGGAGCACCCCGCGTCGGTGCGCCTCCGTAGACAGCTCGGGCTCTGAGCCTCCTGCCGCCGGGGTATCCTCGCCCGGCGGCGCATGAAGCAGGCCTGGATCGATCGCGCGTGCCTCGCGCTGGCCCTCGCGTGGACGGTCGGGATCGCGCGGCGGGCGTCCGACCTCGCGCCCCAGCTCGACGAGCACGTGCACCTCGCGCAGGTCCAGCGGCTCATCGAGGGCTCATGGGATCTGCACGAGAGACTGACGGTGCTGCCCGGGCTCCACGCGCTGGTCGCGGCCGTGGCGAGCCTCGGGGGCGAGCCGCTCGGGGTCGGGCGCGCGGTGGTGGCGGGCTTCGCGGTGGCCGCCTGGCTGGCGGCCTTCGCGGTCGCGCGCCGTGAGGTCCCGGACCGCGCCGGCCTGCGCGCGCTCGCGATCGCCACGCTGCCGCTCGCCGCGCCGCTCGGCGCGGTCTTCTACACCGACGTGCCCGGCCTCGCGCTCCTGCTCGCGTCGGTCTGGCTCGCGCGCGCGGGGCGGCCGGTCGCGAGCGGCCTCGGGGCCGCGGCCGCGCTGCTGCTCCGGCACTCGCTCGTCGCCTACGCGCCGCTCGTCGCCGCCCTCGGCGTGCCGCCAGGCGCGAGCTGGCGCGAAGGCCTGCGCCGCGCCGCGCCGATCCTGGTCGTCATCGTCGCGCTCGGGGCCGCGCTGGCCGGCGCGGGCGGGGTCGCGCTCGGCGATCGGCGCTTCCACGGCCTCGGGCTCCACGGCGCGAACCTCCCGTTCGCCGCGCTCCTCGCGCTCGTCCTGTTGCTCCCGTCCCACCTCCGGGCGCTCGGCGCGGTGCGCGACCTCGTCCGCCACGCGCCGGTCGCGTGCCTCGTCAGCGCGTCCGCCGGCCTCGCGCTCGCGCTCGGCGCCGACGCGACCCACCCGTTCAACGACCCGGCCCGCGTCGACCACCTCCTCTACGTCACGTGGATCGATGCGCTCTTCCACACCCTCGGCGGCCGGCTCGCGCTCGCCGCCGCGAGCGTCTACGTGCCCTTGAGCTTCGCGACCTGGCGCTGGACCGCGCCGCGCCTCGGGTGGCTCGGGCCGCTCGTGGCGCTGCGCCTCGGCGCGACCTGGCTGGTCGAGCCGCGCTACGCGCTCGCGCCGCTCGCGTTGGTGATCCTGTTCCGGCCGCGCGAGCCGCGCTGGCTCGAGGCGAGCTACGTCCTTGTCTACGCAGGTTGCTCACTCTGGCTCGTCGACGGGATGGTCGGCGAGCGCTGGTTCCCGCTGTAGAGCACATCTCAGAACGCCCGGACCGAGGAACGGCGAGCGCGACGGCGTGTCCCGCGCGCCGGGCCGACGACGAAATGCTGGAGCATCTCGGAGGAGCGACTGGCGTGCGGGGCGCGTCGTCCCGCCGCCGAGGCGACGGGAGGGGTATTGAGATGCTCGGGCATCGTCGAGGAGCGGCCGGCGGCGAGGCGGACGCTTGCCGCCCGGGAGGCGCCCCGCGACGGTGGTGAATCAAGCTCCTCGCCGGTTCAGCCCGGCAGGCGTCGGGGCAAGAGGCCACGGCGGAGCCGGCGGGCGCGGGGGCCGTGGTCGATCGCGCGCGGCGCCTCGCGCTCGAGCCGCTCGAAGAGGTTCACCCGGCGGTCCGCCTCGAGCGGGCGCAGGAACAGGGCGACCTCGCGGTCGCTCTCCGACGGGCAGTCGACGTGGGGGCCCACGTCGTGGATCACGGGCCGCTGGCCCGCGACGAACGCGAGCGGCACGTCGTCCATCGTGAAGCGCGCGAGGCGCCCCGGACGATCGAGCCCGAGCCGATCGAGGAGCTCGAAGTAGCGCGCGAGGTGCGCGTCGGTGAACGCGTAGACCCGGTTGAGCACGTCGACCCGCGCGTCGCTGCGTCCGAGATTGAAGCGCCAACGGCCGCGCGCCCGATCGAGGTCCTGGCCGTAGACCCCGTGGGGGAGGGTGGGGTCGCGCTTGAGCTCCGCGATCAGGCGGGCGAGCTGCGCCGGGTGGAGGAAGAGGTCGTCGTCGATGGAGACGAACCACCGCCCGCCCGCCTCGCGCGCCCGCAGGTAGCGGCTGACCGGGCCGTGCCGCGCCGGGCTCGCGTGGATCGTGAGCCGCGGGTCGTCGATCGAGACGTGGTCCGCGAGGTCGATCGTGGGGTCGTTCTGGCTGACGATCACGCGAGCCACGTCCGGCACGCTCAGCGCGAGGTGGGCGAGCAGCGCGACGTTGTGGGGGCGCCGGAAGCTGTTGATCGTCACCGTCACGTCGGGGCTCGGGCCGACCCGCGGGCGCGCGTCGACCGTCGCCTCGAGGCGGCGCACCGCCGCGAGGTGCTCGGGCCAGCTGACGCCGAGCGCGCGGAAGCGCCGGAGCGCCTGGACCCGCCGGCGGAGCGACGCGCTCACGCCGACCTCACCGCGTCGAGAGCCCGACGGAGGAGCGCCGCGCCGCTGAGCGCCTCCAGCAGCGCGAGGCCGGCGTGGCGCGGGCCGCCCCGGGGCCGCGGGGTCGGGCCGTACCGGATGGGATCGCGCCCGGACGCCTCGGCGAGCCGCGCGTAGAGCGCCCGCCGGACCGTCTCGGCGTCGCGCCGGCGCCAGCGGGCGAGGCCGCGCCGCCGCTCGGACGGACAGTCGATCCACGGGCCCACGTCATGGACGCGCGGTCGGCCCTCGCCCACGAACGAGAGCACGATGTCGTCGTCGAGCGCGATCAGCCGCGCCGCGTCGTCGAGGTCGATCCCCAGCGCGTCGAGCCACCCGAGGTAGCGCGCCACGTGGGCGCGGGTGAACGCGTAGGCGCGGTTCAGGACATCGACGCGCCCCGCGAAGCGCGCGAGGTTGTCCTCGAAGCGCCCGTCGGCGCGCAGGCGCTGACCGTAGAAGCCGTGCGGGACGTCGGGCGCGGCTCGGAGCGCGGCGCCGAGCCGCTCGATTCCGTCCGGCGGCAGGAACAGATCGTCGTCGAGCGAGACGAACCGGTTCGCGTCGGCGTCGCGGGCCGCGAGGTAGCGCCCGACCGGGCCGATGCGCCGCGCATGATCGACGACCCTCAGGCGCCGGTCGGTGAGGCCGAGGTGGGCCCGGACGTCGACCTCGGGCGCGTCGTTCACCACGAGCACCTCGCGCACCGACGGCGCGGCCAGGGCGAGGCGCGCGCTCAGCGCGAGGTTCGGGGCGCGGCGGAAGCTCGGCAGGATCACGCAGAGGTCGGCGCCCGGGGCGGCCACGCGCGGGCGGTGGAGGGCCTCGCGCGCCGCCCGCAGCGCGCGCGCGTGCTCCGCCCAGCCGACGTGCATCGCGCGGAACCACCACCGCCGCGCGAGGATCCTGGCCGCGCCGTCCACCGCCGGACCATAGCGTTTCGCCCCGCGCCTCGGCCGTGGGAAAGTGGGCGCCCCGTGTCCGCGCGCCGCATCGCCCTCTACGGGTCGCTCGCGTACCTCGTCGCGCACGCGCTCGCGTCGAGCTACGTGCTCGAGGCGCTCTGGGACTGGCGCGTGTTCCAGGACCACTGGTTCGACCACGCGTGGGAGCTCGAGCTGGTGTACCGGGCGCGCCTCGGCGAGTGGAGCGGCCGGGACTTCCACTACCCGCGCGGGCCGCTCTGGCAGCTCGTCGCCTACCTCGCCTCGCAGCCGTGGCGTCCGCTCGAGGCCGCGCGGACGCTCGCGGGGATCGATCGCGCGTTCCACCTCGGGGCCCTCGCGATGATCGCGTGGATCGTCGCGCGCCGCGTGCGCGGCGACTCCCGCCGGCTGATCGCGCTCTGGGCGATCGCGGTGATCGGCTGGGCCGCCGGCGTGCCGTCCGCCCGCGCCCTGATCAGCGCGTGCGTCATCCTGCTGTACCTGCCGCCCGACGGCGCCGACGAGCCGTCGCGCTGGCGGCGCCCCGCGATCGTCGCGGCGGTGGTCGTCGGCGCGCTCCTCCTGTCGTTCGACCGGTTCGCGGTCGCCGGCCTGTCGCTCGCCGCGCTCTCGATCACCGAGCTCGTCCACCGCGCGATCGCCCGGGACCGCCCGCGCGAGGCCGCCCTGAGGTCGGCGCGCACCCTCGCCGCGATCGTGGTCGCCCTCGCGCTCGTCGGGCTCGTCGGGCTCGCCCTCGGGGCGGACCCGTTCGAGTACGTCGAGGGCCAGCGCGGGCTCGCGGCGGGCTACGCGACGGGGATGCGAACCCCGTGGTACGTCGGGGTGCCGCCCGCAAACATCGTGGCCCTCTGGCTGTGCGGGGCCGGCCTCGTCGTCGCGGGCCTCGCGCGCCGCTGGCCGGGGCGACACGTGGCGTGGATCGCCGGCGCCCTGCCGGCCGCGCTCTTCGGCGTCATCACCTCGGACGCGGGCCACATGGTGCTCGCCATCCTGCCGCTCCTCGTCGTGCTGGTGGTGGTGAGCGCCGACGCGGGCGGCGCGCCGTGGATGCGGGGCCTGTCGGGGCTGCTCGCGGCCGTCGGGATCGTCGGCTGGCTCGGCGCCTATCCGAGCGCGCTCTCGGTGAACCCCCGCGCCTTCGTGGAGGCGCTCGACGTGGTCCGCGGCCTCAAGCAACCGGACCGCGGCTTCTCGAGCGACCATGCGGCCGCGGTGGGCGTCACCCGTCAGCTCGCGGCGGAGGAGCGGCCCGCCTGCGTCGCGCTCTGGCCGAGCCTCACCGTCGCCCACGCGCTCGCCGACGTCCCGGGGCCGACGCAGCTCGCCTTGCGGTGGAGCGAGCCCCAGCAGCGCGCGCTCGCCGCTCGGATCGAGGCCGCGGGCTGCCCCCTCTACGTGCACGATCTCGGTTCGTTCGACGCGCCGGGCGGGGCCTGGATGCTCGGGCCGGATCTCGTCACGCTCATCGAGCGCTACGCGCCGGAGCGCCAGGTGGGGCCCGGCCTCGTGGTGATGCGCGCGCGCGAGCGGCCGGTGGCCCTGCCGCGGTTCCCGGTGGGGAGCCCGGCCGCGGGGGTGCGTCACGCGGTGAGGCTGCCCGGCGAGCTGCGGATCCCGCTCGACGAGGAGCTGCCGGGCGACGGGTTGCTCGAGCTGACCTACCGCCTCGAGGTGCCGGCCTGGCGGGCGCAGCTCGGCGGCGCGCCGTGGGGCGAGTGGCGGTTCGAGCGCGCGGGCGAGGCGCTCGGCGAGTGGCGGCCGCTTCACCACCTGTCGGCGTCCGACGCGCCGATCACGGTGTTCCTCTCGCCGGATCCGGAGGCGTTCGAGCGCGGCTGGGCGACCCGCGAGCGCGTGGAGCGTGACCTCCGCGCCGACGCGCTGCGCGTCCGGCTGCGGCCGGGCGGCCCGCTCAGCCCGGCCGAGGTCGGGCTCACCGTCGTGGGGCTGACCCGCTTCGCGCTCCCCGACCCGCCGCCGGCGCCGGTCGGGCCGGCCTGCGTCGGGGAGGTCGACCTCCTCGCGCGCCTGCGCGAGCGGCGCGCGAGCCCGCGCAACAGCTCGCCGCGCACCTCGGCGCTTCACTTCCACCTCGACCGCAACCTCTACCCCTTCCCCGACGCGGAGGTGTTCTTCGCGGCGCGACCGTGCGAGGACGCGTGCTTCAGCGCGATGGTCGCGGCGCGCGGCGCGGACGACGTCGAGCTCGAGGTGCACGCCCTGCGCGCCGACGCCCGGCCGCGGCTCGCGCGCGTGGCGATCCCGGGCGACGGTCAGGAGGTGCCGGTCGAGGTGCCGCTCGATCGGTTCGTCGGTCAGGCGCAGTGGCTGCGGCTCGGCGTGCCGAGCGGTCCGTCCGAGGCCTTCGTCACGGTCGCCGCGCCGCGCCTCATCCCGTGCAGCGCGCGCCGGTGGATCGCCGAGGCGCTCGCCGACGGCGCGGTGGAGGTCGCGCGCGGCGAGGCGAACGCCGACGGCCGTGACGTCACGCTGCCCGAGGGTGACGCGCGGCTTCGGTTCCGGGTGCGGGTGGCCGACGCGACCTGCCTCGGCGTCGGGTTCCGCTCCGAGGCGAGCGCGCCCGCGCGCACGCAGCTCCGCGTCTGGGTCGACGGAGTCGGGCACGTGCTCCACGACGCGGAGGGTCCGCTCGGGCCGTCGGCCACGGGGTTCGTGGTCGGCCTCCACGACTTCGCGGGCCGCGAGGCGATCCTCGAGCTCGAGATCCGCCCGGAGCGGGCCGCGCCGACGCGCCTCCTCGGCCCCCACCTCTACCGGTGCGTCGAGTGAGCGCTCCGACGACCGACCCGCGCCCCGCGCGCGTCGCGTACCTCGGGCTCGTGGTCGGCCTGCTGATCGCCGGCGGCCTCGCGGCCTGGGTGCACGCGCGGGTCGGCGCGCCCGGGCTCGAGGGCGACGCGCTCGCGGACGGCTGGCGGATGGTCGCGGGCGAGGCCCCCGCGCGGGTCGGGCCGCCCTGGGCCTGGCTCCTCTCCGTCCTCGCGCGCGCGGCCCGGTTCGACGTGCAGGTGGGGCTGCGGCGTGGGATCCTCGGGGCGCTCACCGCGCTCACCCTCGCGGGGGTGGCGTGGCGAGGCGCGCCGACGTGGGGGCGTCGCGTTGGGGCCCTCGTCGCGCTCGCGCCGTTCGCGCTGCTGCGACCCGCCGAGGCCGCGCCGTGGGCGCTGGCCGCGCTCGCGATCAGCCTGGAGGTCGACGGCGCGCGGCCGTCCCTTCGCCGCGCGCTCGCCGCGGCCGGCGCCTGGACGCTCGCCACCTGGATCGACCCGGGCTTCGTCTTCCCGGCCGGGCTCGCGGTCCTCCTCGCGGCCGCGCTCCACCGGCCGGGCGCGTCTGCAGGCGCGGCCGCGCGGTCGGCCGTCGTCGTGCTCGTCGCGCTCGCGGCTGGTTGGGGCCTCATCGCGATCGCCGTCCCCGGCGCCTTCGCGGCGGCGCTCGATCCGACGGGGCACCTCGCCGATCCGGCGGGCGCGGGGGCCGTCCCGGCGGGGGGCGTGGGGCTCGGGCTGCTGCTGGGCGGGGTCGCGCTCGCGGCCGCGGGGGTCGGGGACCGCGGCGCGCGCGCGATCGGGGCCGCGATCCCGCTCGTCGCGCTCGGCCTGCTCCGCGGCGAAGCCGAGGACGTCGCGCTCGGCGCGCTCCCCGCCCTCGCGGGCGCCGCGTCGGTGGCCGCCCGCGCGTACCCGGCGCGCTTCGCGACCTTCCTGCTGTCCGCGCTCGTGCTCCTCCTCGCGGCGGTGGGCGCGTGGCCGGCCCTCGGACCCGGCGCGGCTCTCCATCCGTCGCGCCTCGCCGCCGTGTCAGGCGCGCGAGGCCCCGAGGCGCCGCGCCCGCCGGGCTGCCTCCACGTTCCGCCGGAGCTGGCGAGCGCGACCGGAGGCCGCCCGTTCGGCGATGGGGCGTCGGTCTGCCCCGCCGCGCTGTGGGCGCTCGAGGGACCGCGGGGCGGCGCGCGCGGGGCCGCGCGTGGGTTCGCTGACGGAGCGATCCTGCGCTGGGCGGCCCGCTTCGAGCCGCGCGACCTCCTCGGCCCCGACGTCGTCGAGGGCGTGCGCCGCCCCGTGGCGGTCGCGGTCTCACGCGCGCCGCTGCCGGTCGCGACGGGGGAGCTCCGGCTCGCGTTGGGGGAGCCGCAAGACATCCTGCTGGGTCGAGCGGTGGAGGCCGGCCACCTCGTCCGGCTGCGTGCCCACCTCTACGCGAGCCGGCTCGAGGGCGGGCTGGGGCGCGCGCCGCGGATCGAGGCGCGCTTCTTCGCGGGTGATCGGCCGGCCGGCGCGGCGTACGTCGTGCCGCTCCGCCACGCGCTCGACCGCACGCGCGCGTGGTGGCTGCCGGTCGACGCGGAGCGCGCAGAGTGGCGCTGGGCCGTCGGGCTCGAGGATCCCGCCGCGCCGCGCGCGGACCGGCTCCGCCTGAGCCTCGCGCCCGGCCCCGTGGAGGAGGCGTGGCTCCGGGTCGAGGGGGCCGACGAGCTCGTGCCGCCGCCGGGTCGCCCGCTCGCGCGCGCCTGCGTCGACGAGGCTCGGTTCGACCACGCTCCCGCCGACCCCCGCGCCGCCGCGCCGCCCCGCGTCGGGGACGGCGTGATCGCGCTGCGCCCGGCCACCCCCGCCGTCGCCTTCGGCCTCGCTCCCTGCGCCGACGTCTGCCTGCTCGGCGAGGCCGGCCTCGCCGAGGGCGGCCTCGCCACCGCGGCCACGCTCGAGGTCGAGCTGCGCGCGGGCCCCGTCCGGCTCGACCGCTTCTCGCGCCGCCTGGGCCGCGCCTACCGGCGCCCCTTCGAGGTGCCGGCGGCCGGCGCGACGAGCGTGCGCCTCGTGGCGGAGGGCCCGGTCGACGTCCACGGTCTGCGCCTCGCGCCCTGCGCCTCCCGGGTGTCCCTGGTGCACGCGCTCCACAGCGGGCGCTACGAGGCGGTGCGCGGCGAGGTCGGGTTGAGCGGGGACACCCTGCGACTGCCGGTGCCCCCGCGCGGAGCCGCGCCGACGGAGGTCCGCGTGCCGCTGCGCGTCCCGACCCGCGCCTGCTTCGCGACCGACCTCGTCGCGCGCGGGGCGAGCGGCCCGCTCGCGGCGGTCGTCGGCGTGCTCCTCGAGGACGGCACGCTCTACCGCGTCGACCGCCAGGTCTTCGACGCCGGCGACGAGGCGCTGCGGAGCCTGCGCGACGTCGACCTCACCCCGTGGGCGGGGCGCGACGTCACGCTCTATCTCGGCGCGTGGTCGCTCGGCGACGCGGGGGGCGCGACGGTCGAGGTCCTCCGACCGCGGATCCACACCTGCGGCGAGCCGGCCGGCTGGGCGTTCTGAGCCCGCCTGGACGTCGCCCGCGCGACCGGCTCAGCCGCCGACGATCTCGGCGCTGCGGATGTAGTCGAGCTCGGGGAACTCGGCGCGCAGGTAGGCGTTGCCGCGCTGCTGGATGAGGCTCTGCGCGGGGCCGCGGCCGCGCGGCGCGCCCTCGCCGTAGCCGTTGTAGAGCCGGTCGACGACGCTCATGTCGCGCACCTGGCCGAACGGCGCGAAGCCCATCGAGTCGAGGCTCGACGAGTTGTCGACGAAGTTGATGAAGAACTGGGTGGTGCGCGAGCCCGGGCCGGCCATCGCGTAGCTCACGTAGCCGCGGCGGTTGTGCTGCACGACCGGGTCGTCCGGGATGCGGCGGTTGCGCCAGCGCGCGTTCATCGCGGGGTCGCCGTGGAGCCCGGTCTGCGCCATGAAGCCGTCGATCACGCGGAAGAACGCGACGTCGGTGAAGTAGCCCTCGCGCACCAGCGTGTAGATGCGGTCGGCGCCGTAGGGCGCCCAGGCGCGCGTGACGTCGATGTCGATGTTGCCCTTGGTGGTCACCAGGCGGACGGTGAAGGTGTCGGGCGCGCGCTGATCGGTGCCGCCGCCGGCCTGCGCCGGCGGGGTCGGGTTCACCGGGACCGGCCGGATCGCCGCCCGGTCGGCCGGCGCCTCGTTGTCGGCGGGCGCGCGATCGCCGGTGGGGTCTGCGCCGCGCACCGAGCCGAGGCTCGCGAGCTCGTCGGGGTTCGAGGTGGGCTCGCGGCCGGACGAGCAGCCGACGGCGAGGAGCGCGAGGAGCGAGAGCGACCGGATCGAGCGCACGAGGGACCTCCGGAGGAGACGGATGCGGCCGGGAGCGGGCCCGGATCTGGCGGAGGTATAGCAACGAAACGCGCGGCCGCCGGCAAGTACGTCTCCGGGCGGGCGGGGCGCAGGGATACGCTCGGGGCGCATGCGGCTCTGGCTCACGCGCGCGATCGTCCTCGGGGGCCTCCTCGCCCTCGGCCTGCTGCTGCGCGGTGCGCTCGCGCCGCGAGGGCTGGCCTGGATCGTCGACCTCCTGGGCGGCGCGCTCGGCCTCGCGATCGGCGCGGAGCTGCTGCTGCGCGGGATCCGTCGGAGGCGTGAGCGCGCGAGCTGGGCGCGATGGCGGGCGGCGGTGCTGGATGCGACCCCGCGACCCGCCGCGATCGAGGAGCTGACCCGCGCGGCCGTTGACGCCGAGCGGGCCGGCGCGCGGGGCCGTCGCCGGCGCGTGCGGCTCGCGCTCGCTCTCGGGGAGCTGCTCCTCGCGGACGGCCGGAGCGAGGCGGCGACCGCGCAGCTCGCGCGCGTGCCCCTCGGCGGTCTCGAGCCGGCGGCCGCCGTCCTGCTCCGCCTCGCCCGTGCGCAAGCCTACCTGCATCGCGGGGACGCCGAGGGGGCCCGCGCCGCGCTGAGCGCGATCGAGCCGACCCTCGCTGACCCCGTCCTCGACGCGTCGGCGCGGCTCGCGCGAGCGGGCCTCGCGCTGACCGAGGGGGACGCCGCGTCCGCGCGGGAGGCGGCGTCCGCGGTGCGCGCCCGAGCGCGCGAGGGCGACGACCTGTTCGCGGAGGCGTGCCTGATCGAGGCCGCGGCCGAGCGGCTCCTCGGCGACGACCGCGGCGCCGAGGCCGCGCTCGACCGGCTCGACGCGCCCACGCGAGCCCGCGCCCTCGCGCTCGGCCCCGCCGCCGCGCGCGAGGCCCTCGACGGATGAGCCCGACCACCATCGAGGCCGCGCTCGCCTACGCCCGCGAGCTTGTCACCCGCGGGGTCCTCGAGGCCGGCGAGCGGCGCCTCGCGCTGGTCGAGGTGGAGGTCTACCTGCGCTCGCCCGCGCATCCGGACCCGTTCGTCCACGCGCACCCGGCCCAGGCGCCGCCGGGCCGCTTCTACTTTCACCGCCAGGGCGCGAGCCTGCGCGGCGGGTCCTTCAAGGGGCTCGACGTGACGATCGGTGGAGACGACGCCATCGGGGGTGTGCTCCTCCGCAGCGGTCGCTGGAGCGACGGCCGGCTCGTGAGCGGGCCGAGCCTGCTCGTGGACGACCTTCTCGCCGCCACGGCATCGACCCACGGCGCGCTCGCCGCCGCGGCCGAGGCGCGAGCCTGTGACGCGCCCGGGCCGCTCCGCCTCACCCTCGGCCCGCGCCGCCCCGGGGATGTCCTCGCGACCGCGCGGGTCGGCCTGACGCTCAAGCGCCACGTGCCCGGCGACGGGCGGCCGGCCTTCCTCCTCCGACGCTACCGCCTGCTGACCGAGCCCCGCGCCGTCACCAAGGGGCGCGTGCACACCGTGCTCGCGCTGCACCAGGACGCGCTCGACGCGGCGGCCATCCGGGCGGTGACGGGCAGCCCGCGGGCCCGGATCGAGGCGTGGATCGCGGCCTCCCGGCGCGGCGCCGACGCCTCGCTCGTGGATCTCGCGCGCGCCCCCCGGCCCGACCTCGCGGCGATGCACGGCGCGTGGGCCGCGCGGTTCGGAGCGCCGGAATCTACGTGAGCCGGGATCACGCGGGCTACGATCGGCGCGTCGTGTCGTACCGGAGCCCGCTCGAAGCCGCGCGCGCGCGCATCGCCGCGCTGGAGGACCTGCTCGAGACCCACAGCCTCGTGGCCACGGACGAGGACCTGAGCGACGACGGGCTCGCCCTGCGTCGGCTCCGCGCGCAGCTCGCCGAGGAGCGCGCCGAGCGGGACGAGGAGCGCGTCCGCGAGGCGGAGTCGCGCCGGGCGCGCGCCGAGGCGCTCGAGGAGCGGGAGCGCGAGCTGGTCGAGGAGCGCGCGCGTCGACAGGCCGAGGTCTCGCTCCTGCGGAGCAAGCTCGAGGAGGCGGAGCGCGCGGTCGCCCACAACGCGTCCCTGTTCGAGGCCGAGCAGACGATGCAGCGCGCGGCCGCCGAGGCCGAGAACGCGAGGCTGCAGCAGGTCCTCGTGCACAAGGACACCTTGATCCGAGAGCTGCGTGAGGAGATCCGCGTCCACCTCGGGGGCGACGGGCGGGCGATCCGCGCCTACTACTCGGCCCGGGTCCGCGCGGTCGGGACGGAGCTGGCGGAGCACGGGACGATGGCGCGGCAGCTCGAGCGCCGGCTCGACGAGGCGCGCGCTGCGCTGGAGGCGCTGCCGCCCGCCGACGCGCGCGACCGCGAGGGGATGGTCGAGCGGGAGCTCGCCAAGCGGAAGGTCGCGGTCGGTGACTCGGAGCTCGTCCGGGTGCGCGACCGGGTGGCGCGCCTCGAGCGCGAGCTCGAGCGGATCACCGCGGCCGAGGCCGAGCTCGCCCATGCGCGCGCCGCGGAGTGAGCTGTCGCACTGCAAGCGCCCTTGCAACTCGGCCCGAACGGACCGAGGATGAACGGCCGGTGCGTCGCAGCGAGCTACCGACCGAGCCCGAGCTCAGGGTCACCCCGCGCGAGCGGGAAGCGGCCTTGCGGCTCTGGTGCGAGCATCACTGCGTCCCGAGCCCGCTCGAGGGGCTGCTCCGTGGGATCGTCCAGGGGCACCAGGGCCGTCGCCTCGCCGAGCAGGCGGGGGTACAGCCGGCGGACATCCCCGAGCTCGAGCTCGCGTTCGAGCGGCTGATGGGCCAGTCGGTCTATCAGGCGGCGGCCGACATCCTCAACGCCGCGGTCCACTGAAGGCGGCTCCCCAGGGGCCGGCCCGGATCACCGGCGTCGAACCGATCCGAGGACCGGCTCGTAGCCCCGTCATGACGACCCACCGACCGAAGTGTGCCTCCCTCCCAGAGTCCCCGATCTGGCGCCTCGCGGCCCTGTCCGCGTTCGGCCTCGTCGCCGCGTGCCAGGGCGGCGCCCCGTCCGCCAGCACGGGCGTCGACGATCCCGCGCCGGCCGCGTCCCCGGCGGACGTGCCGATCGACGTCGCCCGCACGACCACCGACGGGCACGTCGCGGTCCAGAACCTCGACGCGACCATCGAGGAGCTCCAGCGGCTCGTCGCTGAGCGGGGTGGCGACGCTCGCCTCGAGCGGGTGCTCGCCGAGCGCCTCCAGCAGCGCGCGGCCTACACGGGGAGCTACGATGACTTCGCCGAGATCGACGCGCTCACCGCGGCCGACATCGCCCGGGACCCTGGCGATCCGGTCGCGTGGCAGGGACGCGCCAGCTTCCTCGGCGCGGTGCACCGCTTCGTCGAGGCGCGCGACGCGCTCGCGACCGCGGAGGCCGCGGGGGCGTCGCCGGGCGCGATCGCGCGCGCAAGGTGGGTGATCGATCTCGCCGAGGGCGCCGCCCCGGAGGCCCTCGTCGAGCAGGCGGCTCTGCGCCTCGCGGAGTCGCCCAGCTTCCAGACCCGCGCCGACTACGGGACCGCGCTCGCCCACGCCGGCCGCTTCGAGGAGGCGGACGCGGCCTACGTGGACGCGGTCGCGCGCTACCGCGACGTCGCGCCGTTCCCCGTCGCCTGGGTCGCGTTCCAGCGCGGCGTGATGTGGGCCGAGCGCGCCGATCGACCGGACCTCGCGGTGCCTCTCTACCGCGAGGCGGTGCGCCGGCTGCCGCGCTACGTGGTCGCGAACGTGCACCTCGCCGAGCTCGAGGCGGCGGGAGCCGAGCGGCCGCGCGCGCTCGCGCGGCTCGAGGCGCTCGCCGGGGTTGGCGACCCCGAGCCCGACGGCCTCCTGGCGGAGCTCCTCGCGCCCGAGGCCCCCGACGTGGCCGGGCCGCTCCGCGACCGCGCGCGGGCCCGGTACGAGGTGCTCCTCGCGCGCCACCGCGAGGCCTTCCTCGACCACGGCTCCGAGTTCTTCAGCGGGCCCGGCGGCGACCCCGCCCGCGGGCTCGCCCTCGCCCTCGAGAACCTCGCGCTCCGCCGGGACGCGCGCGCCTACAAGGTCGCGATCGAGGCCGCGGTGGCTCAGGGCGACCTCGCGCTCGCGTGCCGCCTCGCGGCCGAGGCCGAGCCGCTCCGCGCGCGCCACCCGGTGCTCGACGGAGTGGTGGTCGCGACCTGCGGTTGAGCCCGGGCCCTCACGGCGCGAGGTGGACGTCGACCTCGATCGGGGCGCTGGCCCGCCCGTCCAGGCGCGCGAGCAGGGTGTGCCCGCCCTCGGTGGGCCGCCACGAGTCGCCCTCGAGCGGGACCCCGTCGACCTCCCACCGCGCCTCGACCGGGTGCCCCCCGAGCGTCGCGCGCAGGGGGATCGCGTCGCGGTCCGAGCGCAGCAGGAGGCGCGCGCCGTCGCGCGGGTGCGCGACCTCGGGCGAGCCGGACGAGCGGTCCAGCTCGGCGAGCGCGAACCCTGCGGGGTGCTCCTCCCGCAGCCAGCGGGCGTAGCGCGGCGGCAGGGTCACGCGGCCGTCGTCGCGGTGGGCGTCGCAGACCCGCGCCGGCAGCGTGCCGGGGGCGAAGCGCTCCTCGAGGGTGTGCGTGCAGCGAGGCCCGGCGAGGCGGCCGGTCGCCGCGCAGATGCGGGCCTGCGCGAGGGGCGGCGCCTCGACCGGACGCTCGGGCAGCCCCAGCGAGGGGAGCCGCGCGTGGGCGGCCGCGAGGATCCGCACCGCCGGCCGGGCCGCGCCGCCGAAGCCGTTCACCGCGCCGAGCGGCCGGTTCTCCGGATCACCGAGCCACACCACCACCGTGAGCTCGTCGGTGAACACCGCGGTCCAGGCGTCGTGCCAGCCGCTCGAGGTGCCCGTCTTGAGGCCGAACGGCGCGTCCCCGAAGAGCGCGGAGAGGTCGTCACCGAACGCCTCGCGCCGCGCCGCCGGGTCGCGCAGGACGTCGCGGGCGATCGCGGCCGCCGCCGGCTCCATCACGCGCACCGGCTCGCCAGCCGCTCCGGGAGCGAAGCGGGGCGGGAGGCGCGCGCCTCCGCGGGCGAGGGTCGCGTAGGCCCCGGCCAGCTCCAGCGCGCTGACGTCGGCCCCGCCGAGCACGATCGCCGCGCCGTAGCGGTCCGCCTCGTCGAGGCCGCTGACGCCGAGGGCCCGCAGCCGGCGCACGATCGCGTGCGCCCCGACCTGCCGCGCCGCGTCGAGCGCCGCGAGGTTGAGCGACGACGCGAGGGCCGCGCGAGCGCGCACGGGGCCTTGCGTGCGCCCGTCGTAGTCGCGCGCCTCGAAGAGCTCGCCGCGGCCGCCGACCATCGGGCGATGGATGTCGTCGAGGAGCGTGGCCGCGGTCCCGCCCTCTTCGAAGAACAGCTCGTAGACGAACGGCTTCAGGGTCGAGCCCGGCTGGCGGCGCGCGGCCGCGAGGTCGAGCCACGCGCCCGGCGCGCCCTCCTCGGTCCGGGCCGCGCCGACGTAAGCGAGCACCTCGCCGGTGGCGTTCGCGATCACGACCGCGGCCCCGTTGGTGACCCCGGCGCCCGCGTGGCGCCGCACCGCGCCTCGGACGATCCGGCCGGCCTCGCGCTGCGTCGGCAGATCGAGGCTCGTGCGGATGCGCCCCCCGCGCTGGGTGAGCTCGCCGCGCCGCCACGCCTCGAGCGACGCGTCGACGAACCGGGGCGCCCGCCAGGGCCGGACCGGCTGCTGGAGGATCGCGACCGGCTCGTCCGCCACCTGCCGCTCGGTCGCCGCGTCGATGCGCCCCGTCTGCCGCATCCGCGCGAGCACCACGCGCCGTCGGCGGAGCGCCCGGGAGAGGTGCCGGCGCGGGTCGAGCGCGCTCGGGGCCTGGGGGATCCCTGCGAGGAGCGCGGCCTGGCCGAGGCTCAGCTCGCTCGCTGGCACGCCGAAGTAGAGCTCCGAGGCGCGCGCGACCCCGACGACCTGGTCGCCGTACGGCAGGCGGTTCAGGTACTGCTCGAGGATCCACGCCTTGTCGAAGCGCTGCTCGAGGCGGAGCGCGCGCGCCATCTCGCGCGGCTTGTCCCAGAGGCCCCCCGGGCGGCCGTAGACCAGCTTGACCACCTGCTGCGTGATCGTGGACGCGCCGCTCATCCGACGCCCCGGGAGCGCGAAGGTGAGCGCGGCCCGAGCGCTCGCGCGGGCGTCGACCCCGTGGTGCGCGTAGAAGCGGTCGTCCTCCACCGCGATCACCGCGTCGATCAGGTGCGGGCTGATCGCGTCCAGCGCGACCCAGCGTCGGTCGTGCTGCTCGGGCCGGTGGTGGCGCAGCGGCTCGCCCGAGCGGTCGAGCACCGTGACCGCGTCCTCCGGGCGCACGAAGCGGGCCCGGTCCACGTCGGAGGTCGCGTAGAGCCACCCCGCCCCCAGGGCGAGCCCGGCCGCCCCGAGGAGGGCGGCCCGGCCGAGCGCGCGCAGCCAGCGGCGCACCGCGCTACTCCGCGCTCACGCTCAGGGTGGAGACCGCGGAGCGCGCGACGAACTCCGCGTCGTAGAGCGCCTCGATCTGGGTCGGCGGGATCGTGTACTCGCCGGGCGTGGTCGCGCGGATCGCGTAGGTGTACTCCTGCAACCCGCCTGGCAGGGCGTCGAAGTAGAGCGACGTCGCGTGGGTCCGGAATGAACGGTGCGCGATCGAGCCGAGCGAGCGCATCGCGTGGTAGGCGCGCGCGTCGACCGCGCCGTCGTCCGGGCCCGTGCCGAGCAGCGCGTCGAGCGAGCCGCGCGGCGTGGTGTCCTCGGCCGCGTCGACCGCCTCGAAGCCGGCCGGGAGCGGGTCGTAGATCCCGGTGACGCCCGGGGAGCTGCCCTCCGTGTAGACGAACAACCTCACCCGCACCATCTCGCCCAGCGGCACGCTCGCGCCGGGCTCGATCGTGCGCCCGTCGGCCGTCTCGTAGACGCGGTGGATCGCGGTGCGCCGCCCGCGCGCGAGCTCGTCCGCCTCGCCGAGCGCGACCGCGAAGCGGCCGTCGATCGCGAAGAACACCGGCCCGTCGTCCGCCCCTTGGATGCGGAGCTGGTGCGCGCCGCGGAGCCGCTCGACCGGCAGCCGGAAGAACGCGCCGCCCTGGGTACGCTGGGAGGTGGCGACGTCCTCGCCGTCGAGCGCGATCCGCGCGACCTCGTCGTCGCGCCAGTCGAAGAGCTCCGCGTAGGCGGCGAGGGCGTGGAGCGCGTGCGCGGTGTCAACGCCGCTCGGCCACGGGTAGCCCGGGCGGCCGCTGCGCAGCGCGAGGAGCTTGCCCGCGAGGTCGGCGGTGCGCGGGCGGCCGACCTCGAAGCGGCTCGCGGCCTCGAGGACCGGCGCGAGGACCGACACGGTCGGGCTCATCCACCGGATCTGCGAGACGTCGGTCGCCTCGTCGTCGCGGTCCGCGAGCACCGCCCGGGCGGCCTCGAGGACGAGGGTGTCGGCGCGCGAGTCGCCGTCGGGGAGCGAGAGCGCGAGCTGGGCCAGGCCCTCGGGGCTCAGCCGGTCGCGCTGCTCGAACAGCGCGTCGGTGCGGCCGCCCTGGGGCATGCCGGCGTCGCGCAGGACCCGCAGCCCGAACGCGGTGCGATCGAGCCCGGACTGGCCGTAGTAGTCGTTGAACGCGGCGCCGTTCACGAGCGGGATGAGCGCCTCGCGCGCCCGGCGGAGCGCCTCCTCGTCGTCGACCCAGCCGCGCGCGTGGGCCTGGTTGAGGGCGTGCACCGCCAGCGCGGTCGGCAGCGGGAAGGTGCCGTCCAGCGCGCTCCAGCGGCCGAAGCCGCCGTCCACGTTCTGGAGGCGGAGCAGGCGCGCGACCTCGCGGCGGCCGCGCACCGCGGCGTCGTCGGCGTCGATCCGCGGGTCCGAGATCCCGAGGCCCGCGTAGGCGGCGAGCCCGAGCACGGTGGCCGCGATCGACTCGGAGTCGGCCCAGGTCGAGCCCTCGAGCGCCTCGATCGCGCCGCCGAAGCCGACGAACGGGTGCGACGCGACGGTCACCACCACGCTGGGCCCGTCGGGGGTGCCCTCCGGCAGGCCGATCGACAGCTCGTGCTCGCCCTCGGCCGCGCCGAACACCTGGCTCCGCACCCAGCGCCCGCGCGGGGTCACCGGGATCGTGTCGCGCACCGCGACCGCCTCGTCGCCCGCGCGGGCGTCGAACCGCAGCTCCAGCGGGCCGTCCGTCGGGGCCACGAACGGCTCGCTCACGCGCGCCTCGCCACCGGCGGGGATCTCGAGGATCTGCGCCGGGCGCGCCTCGCCGCCGATCGTCGCCACCGCTCGGACGCGGAGCGGCTCCTCGGTCGCGTTGTGGAGGAAC